>CALWMK010000004.1 GCA_944381825.1 uncultured Clostridia bacterium | reverse complement strand
TTATATTATCGGAAGTTTTGTCTGCAAGCGACGGAGTCATTTGCAAGCAAAACTGATGTTAATTCAAACAGTGATGCCTTGCAAAGCAAGGAGTTTGTGTTAACAAGCAGTGTTTTATGAGTGAAACCAATAAAACATCATCACATAGTTTATGAAATTGATAGTGAAGTCGAGGAGTTAGTGAGTTCTTTATCAAAAGATAAAAAGAAAAATCTTATCGAATTATTTGGCAATAAAAAATAAAGTCAGATTTAGTTGTCTGGCTTTTATTATTTATAATATTCAACCTCGCTAAAAGAAAAGCATCCGTCTATGCCAACCGTGATATGGTCAACAAGTTCAATTCCGAACGAGTTTAGCCATTTAAAAATGTTTGTTGTGCATATGTCATCGTTTCTTGATGGTTCGCAAGATGCTTTTGGATGATTGTGACAAATTGCAACCTTTTTAACATCGTTTAATATGCAAAAATCAGATATGTCTTTCTTTTCAATTTCAACTTGATTAACTTTGCCTTTCGCAATTTTTTTAATTCCTTTTATTTCATTATTTTTTGAAAGACCAACAACAAAAAATTCTTCATGGCTTTTGCCTGTCATGAAGCTTTTGAAAAAATCAACAAGTTCTTGGGTGTTTTTTAAGGACTTGGTTTTATTAGCCTTGCTCATTCTAATATAATCGGAGATATCTTTTAAAAAAGTGATTTCTTTTGCGCTAGACATTGATAAACCACCTTCATTTATTAGGTCTAAGTAATGGGCATCTAAAATTTCCTGATATGAGCCAAATTTATTCAAAAGAGTTGAAGCAAGATGTTCAAGATTTATTTTTTTGTGAATAACATAGGAAAGCATTAAAATTGTTGCCTCTTTTTCTGTCAATGAATTTGCACCTTGCTTTTGTGCTTTTTCTTGAATAGTTTTTAATAAATTTTTGCATTCAATCATATTAAAAAAATATCAAAAAAAACAAAAAACATCAAATATTTTACTTAAAAGTCAAAAAAATTAAAAATAATAATTTTTAATTTAAAATAATTATCAAATTAAAATTTAATATTTTTTTAAATCTTAAAAAGATAATTATTTTTTTTGAGTCA
The DNA here is from genome assembly GCA_944381825.1 of uncultured Clostridia bacterium. Taxonomy (GTDB): domain Bacteria; phylum Bacillota; class Clostridia; order Christensenellales; family UBA1242; genus CAJKWP01. The sequence goes on along the minus strand of CALWMK010000004.1, from coordinate 61,300 downwards.
ATATAAATTTAATATTTTCATTAAAATTTTAATATATTTAAATTTTTTCAAACAACTTGCTTAATAAGACTACCTGATTTTAAGAACTTTTAAAGTCATAAATTTTAGTCAAGAAATTTGCATGGAATAGTTTTATTTTTGGCTGCAAAGCTATCAATCTTTGTCGGAAAGGCGTTGAACAACGATTGTTCCTAGAGAGGTGACCACCTGTGTTAGAACAATCTTAATTTGATTTATTTCCTTTATTGATTTGTTTTTGGCTATCTCTGTTGCGAATGCAGTTGCCAAAAGGGTGACTTGTTCTGCAGAAAGTTCTTCCATATTAAAAATATATGAAACAATTTAATTATTTTGTTTTTAATTGCAAAGAAAAGTGATATAATTTATTCATAATTAGTGTTTATTTTGTTTAATATTTTCAAATCAAGAGAATTGTTTGATGTGAATTTACTTGCTTTAAATGTTGAAAATATTAAAAAACAGTTTAAGGAGAATGTTATGAACCCAAAAATTTCTACATGGTTTTTAAAAAGCGTTTCGCATTTTTTAAATTTGAAACCAGCTCCCATGATTGAGGGAAGTGGAAGTGTCAAGAGAATTGCAAACTACTGCATAATAAACAAATACAGAAAAGCATTAATTGTTACCACTCAGTCATTGATTGAACTTGGTTTGTTAGAGGGATTTTTTGAGTCTTTCAAAAAAAATGGATTAGAATATATTGTTTACGACAATGTTAATGGTGAACCAAATTTTGTTCTTGCCAAAAACATTTTGGATTTTTCAAAAAATTTTAATCCAGATGTTGTTGTTGCGATTGGTGGAGGCTCGGTTTTAGATGTTGCAAAACTTATTGCGGCAGCTCTCACCGATCCAAATCGACCTTTAGAAAAGTTTGTAGGAATATTGAAAGTTAGAAAAAAACTTAAACCTTTAATTGCAGTCCCAACAACGGCTGGCACGGGTTCTGAAACCAGCTTTATTGCGGTGATAACTGATGCGCAAGGCATCAAAAGAACGGTAGTGTCTCCAAAGATAATTCCAAGCCTTGCTGTTTTAGATGGAGAGTTATTAGTGTCGTTGCCAAAAACTTTGACGGCATCAACTGGAATAGATGCTCTTTCACATGCAGTGGAGTCGTATATCTCAACCTGCACAAAGAAGGCTCATGATTTTTATGCACCAACTGCAATAAATATGATTTTTAACAATTTAAAAAACAGCTATGAAAATCCAGACAATCTTGTTTATCGCAATAAAATGCTAAAGGCAAGCTATCTTGCAGGTGTTTCCATGAACAATGAGATGGTGGGCTATGCCCATGCATTTGCTCATCAGCTTGGAGCCCATTACCATATTCCACATGGCAATGCAATTGCAATGACATTAGTTAGGGTTTTGCAGTTCCAATTAAATACAGCCACAAAAAAACTTGCCGAACTTGCTAGTTTTTGTGGTTTTGTAGACGAGGGAGAAAGTGAACAAAAAGCTGCTGAAATTTTTATTAAAAAAGTGGCTGAACTTATTTCTTCGCTCAATTTACATCAAACATGTGAAAAGCTTAAAAAAGAGGATTATGAAAGCATAATTGAAAATGCATTTTATGAAACGGCAAGAAGGTATCCGGTTAGTAGATTTATGACACACGACGAGGCAGTTGCCTTTTTAGATTCGCTTAAGGAGGAAATTTGAAGGCTATAATACAAAGGGTAAATTTTGCTCGACTAAGAGTTGGCAATGAACTTGTTAGTGAAATTGGAAACGGACTTTTGATATATTTGGGTGTAGGAACAGATGATGAACAATCTAAGCTATGTCATCTTGCAAAAAAAATTGCTGGATTAAGAATTTTTAGGGACCAAGATGACAAGATGAACTTATCGGTTTTGGATGTAAAGGGTGAGATTATGCTTGTGAGCAATTTCACGCTTTATGCCGATGTTACCAGAGGTAATCGCCCCAACTTTTCAAATGCGCTTAACAGCAAAGATGCTTTTGTTTTGTATGACAAACTGGTTGAAGCTCTTAAAAGCTATAATATAAAGGTTGTAACTGGAGTTTTTGGTGAACATATGCATATAGATGTTCAAAATGATGGTCCGGTCAATATTATTATTGAAATTTGATTAACTTTTTTAACTCTAAAATTGCATTACATAAAACATCGACTTCAATTATAAGGTTTGGCTTTAAAAGCAATCTTATTAGGCTGAAATACTTGGCAAATTTAAACCTAGATTAAATATTTTTCATGTAGTAGGAAACATCGCAAAGCGCGGAGCATTGGCAGGATTTCCGCCCGTACCAAAAAGCGTTGCTTACCGTCAGGTAAGAGATTTCGTAAGGAATCAAAATTTGGAACAAATTTCAACGCTATTTTATATATAACAAGTATGAGTGAAAATTTAAAAAAAATTGAAAAATGTTGTTTGAGTTTTAAAAAAAATGAAGACATGGCTTTGCATTGTTCTTTTAAATGTGGGGGACGGGCAAGGTTTTTTTGTGTTCCAAAAAATTTAAGTTGTTTTGTAAAGGTTTTGAGATATGCAGCTCTTGAGGGGCTAAAAGTGTTCGTTTTGGGAAAAGGAAGCAACACACTTTTTAAGAAATTTAACGGCATTGTGATTTCAACTCAAAACTTAAATAAAATTAAAGTTAAAAAAAATTTGGTTTATGCTCAATGTGGAGTGGAGTTTTCCAAGTTGTCACAATTGTGTTTAAAAAGTTCGCTTACTGGATTTGAGTTTGCAACGGGCATTCCTGCCTCTATTGGCGGCGGAATTTATAACAATGCAGGCGCCTATGGGAAAGAACTTTGTGATGTTGTTAAAAAAGTAAAGGTGTTTGATGGAAAAAAATGTTTTTGGCTTGATAAAGAGGATATGGGTTTTGGCTATAGAAACAGCATTATTCAAAAAAAGCAGCTTTTTGTTCTTTCTGCAATTCTTTGTTTAAAAAATGGTGACAAAGTGAAAATAAAAAATGAAATGTTTGACATATTGCAAAAACGAAGAGATAAACAACCTTTAAACTATCCCAGTGCAGGGAGTGTGTTTAAGCGCCAAGGAGAAATTATTCCAGCAAAAGTAATTGACAATTTGGGACTAAAAGGTTTTAATATAAATGATGCACAAATAAGCCAAAAGCATGCAGGATTTATTGTAAACAAAAAAAATGCAAAGGTTTATGATATTGAAAAACTTATAAAATTGATTCAACAAAAAGTTTTTGAAAAAGAGGGCATAATATTAGAAACAGAAATTGAAATTATTGGAGAATAACCTATGATTTTATATGGAGATTATCACACCCATACCCCTTATAGTCATGGAACGGGCACCATATTGGAAAATGCAATGATGGCAAAACAAAAAGGTCTAAAAGAAATTGCAATAACAGACCACGGCTTTGCTCATCTTGCTTGTGGCATAAAATATAAAGATGTTGAAAAAATGAGGGAAGAAATAGAGGTTGCAAAGCAAAAAACGGGGATAAATATTTTGCTAGGGGTTGAAGCAAATCTTATTTCGATGGATGGAAGTATTGATTTGACAAAGGAACAAATTAAACTTTTTGACATAATTTTAATGGGGTATCATTATAGTGCAAAACCAAAAACTATGGGTGATTTTTTTTCCTTGATGCTTGGAAATATAACTCCAATTATTAAAGATAGCAAGGCTCAAATTCAAAAAAATACCGAGGCTATAATGCGGGCAATAGACAAATATCCAATTGATATTTTAACTCACATGGGCTATGGAATGCGTGTGGACTTTTTGCAAATTGCAAGGCATGCAAAAATGGCAGGAACATATGTTGAACTAAATGGGAAAAGAATAAATTTTTCAGAAGATGTTTTTGTTCAAATGGCAAAAGAAGGAGTTGCTTTTGTGGTCAATTCTGATGCCCATAGAAGTGAAAATGTTGGCGAGTGTAACAGAGCAATGAATTTGATTTTAAAAAACAATATTGATATTAATCTTATTGGCAATGTGGACAAGCTTTTAATGCTTAAGAGGAAAAGATGAGTTTTATAAAAGAAATTAAAAATGAAATTATTTCATCTCCCATAGAAAATGATTGTTGCGCAATTGCTTTCATTGCGGGGATTTTGTATTCTAGTGCCACTATATTTGAAAAAGAAAATGAGTTTGAAGTTTCATTTATTTGCGACAATAAAGAAGTTTATAATTTTGTTGATAACCTAGTGAAAAAACACTATGGAACTAGTTTAATTATTAATAAAGATGATTCACCCCTACTTAATAAGCAAGAAAGCTATATTGTCACCTTTCCGAATTTGATTTCAAAAAGAGTACTTTTAGATTGCTTTTTAATTTCGCCAATAGATTTTAAAATAAGAAAAAGAGATGATTTTGAGGAGTTTTTAAAAGAAGAATGTTGTGAAAGGAACTTTGTAAAAGCCACATTTTTGATGCTTGCCACATCATCTATTCGATTGAGTGAAAGGGCTTATGAAAAATCTACAAGTGGGTATCATATGGAGTTTACCTCACACGATTATGACTTTTTAAATTCTTTATCAAAGGTTTTGGCAAGTAAGGGAATTTTGGCGAAACTTGTTGAGAGAAAAAAACAGTTTGTGCTATACTTAAAAGAAGCTCAGTTAATTTGCGATCTTCTCACTTTTGTTCAAGCATATAATAGTGTTTTGGCTCTTCAAAACGAGATAGTAGCAAGAGAGATGAGAAATGCAGTTAACAGACAGACCAACTGTTTGAGTGCTAATATTTCAAAAACGGTTAGTGCAAATATGAAACAACTCGAGGCTATTGACATAATAGATTCCACAATTGGAATCGATTCGCTTTCCCAAGAGCTTCAAGATGTGGTGCTTTTAAGGTTGGCGAATACCGAAGAAAGCCTTAGTGAATTGGCAAAACTTAACCCAAATCTAACAAAGAGTGGATTAAATCATCGCTTTAGAAAACTGATTAGCATAGCTAACGAACTTAAAGATTAGGAGGAAAAATGGAAAATTTTGTTCACCTGCATGTACATACTGAGTATAGTCTTTTAGATGGTGCAACAAAGATTGAAGAACTTGTTGCAACTTGTAAAGAAAGAGGTTGTCCGGCAGTTGCACTAACCGACCATGGCAACATGTATGGTGCAATTAATTTTTTTGAAACTTGTTTAAAATATGAAATCAAGCCCATCATAGGATGTGAGTTTTATATTTGTCACAATTTAAACAAAAAAGAAGGCAAGGCAGATATTGGTCATTTAATTTTGCTTGCAAAAAATGAAGTTGGCTATAAAAATCTTTTAAAACTAAATTCCATTGCCTTTTTAAGAGGATTTTATTATAAACCAAGAATAGATTACGATGTTTTAAAAGAACATTGTGAAGGGCTTATTTGTCTTAGCGCTTGTCTTGCAGGTCACATTCCTCAACTTTTGCTTCAAAGACGCTTTGATGAAGCAGAAGAATTGGCTTTAAAAATGCGAGATATGTTTGGCGATGACTTTTATTTAGAAATTCAAAATCATGGTCTTGCAGAACAAATTGAAGTTTTGGAGCATCTAGAAAAATTATCAAAAAAAACGGGAATCAAACTTGTTGCAACAAATGATGTTCACTATCTAAGAAAAGAAGATGCCGAGGCTCAAGATGTGCTTCTTTGTGTTCAGATGAACAAGCAGATTGACGACCCCGACAGGATGAAGTTTGAAACACAAGAATTTTATTTAAAAAATTATGAAGAAATGAAGCAGGCGCTAAATGGCTATGAAAATGCTCTTGCCACAACTTTGGAAATTGCAAAAAAATGCGATTTGGTAATAAAAAGTAAATCTCATGGTGACATAAAAGGTGTTGACAAAAAGTATGTGCTTGCAGCAAATGAAAATTTTATCCCACTTTATAGTGTGGAAGGAATGACAACATATGAGTTTTTAAGAAAATTGACCTTTGATGGTCTAAAACAAATTTATGGTGATTATGACCAAACAATAAAAGACAGAGCCGAAATGGAACTTCAAATTATTTATGAACAAGGCTTTGTTGAATATTTTTTAGTTGTTTGGGACTATGTTAACTTTGCCAAAAGTCAAGGCATTCCAGTTGGTCCGGGAAGGGGATCTGGAGCTGGAAGTATTGTTGCCTATGCCATTGGTATAACCATGGTTGACCCAATGAAATATTCCTTGTTGTTTGAAAGATTTATTAACAAGGAAAGAATTTCCATGCCTGATTTTGATATTGATTTTTGCCCAGTTAGAGCTCCAGAAGTTGTTGAGTATGTCAAAAAAAAATATGGTGAAGACCATGTTGCAATGATAATCACTTTTGGAACTATGGCAGCGAAAAATGCTCTCAGAGATGTTGCAAGAGTTATGCGTATGCCACTTGCACAAGTAGATAAATTGACAAAGCAAATCCCACTTAAACTTCCAGACGGCATTAAAAAACCTCCAGTTTTAAAGTATTACTTTGGCACAACGGGAAAGGCGGAAAATGACAAGTTTATCATTCCAGATTTGAGAAGGGCGTATGATGAAGACGATTTTGTAAAAAGAGTGGTAGACCTTGCAATAAAACTTGAAGGAACACCAAGAAACACATCGGTTCACGCGGCAGGTGTGCTTATTGCACCAAGACCGGTTGACGATTTTGTTCCTCTTGCAAAAAATGGCGATGATGTTACAACCCAATATAACATGATTGAACTTGAACATTTGGGTCTATTAAAAATGGACTTTTTAAAACTTAAAACTCTTACAGATATTGACGATGCAGTAAAAAATGTAAAAAAGAACAAGGGAATTGAAATAGACTTTTATAACATGGAATACGACGACCCTAATGTATACAATCTTATAAGTACAGGTAGCACCGAGGCAATATTCCAGCTTGAAGGTGGCGGAATGCAAAAGTTCATGAAGGACTTAAAACCGGACTGCCTAGAAGATATCATAGCCGGTGTGGCGCTATATCGTCCAGGACCGATGGATTCTATTCCTAGATATATTGATGGTAAACGAAACCCAAGCAATATTATTTACGAGCACCCAAGCTTAGAACCAATTTTAAATGTGACTTATGGATGTATTGTTTACCAAGAACAAGTTATGCAAATATTTCAGGTTATGGGTGGTTACACATTTGCCCAGGCAGACAATGTTAGAAGAATTATGAGCAAAAAGAAAAAAGAGCTCATGCCAATAGAAAGACAAAAATTTATTTTTGGAGATTCAGAATCAGGCATACCAGGAGCAATTAAACTTGGAATTTCACAAGAGGTTGCTGAAAAGGTTTTTGGTGAGATGGAAAGCTTTGCAAGTTATGCCTTTAACAAATCACATGCCGCCGCCTATGCTTACTTAACCTATCAAACAGCATATTTAAAATGCTATCATGAGGTAGAATTCATAACCGCGGTAATAAATAATAGAATAACCAATCTTGATGAAATTAAAAAATATGTTTTATATGCAAAAAAAGAAAACATTGAGGTTTTGCCACCCGACATAAACCATTCCTATTCGGTCTTTAAAGTTGAAGACGGCAAAATTCGTTTTGGTCTTGGTGGACTAAAAAATGTGGGGGTTGGTGTAATTGATTCAATTATTAATGAACGCGAAAAGAATGGCAAATTCTTAGATTTTATGGACTTTGTTTCAAGGGTTGACGCACTTGCCCTTAACAAGCGTTGTTTGGAAAGTTTGATTTTAAGTGGTGCTTTTGATTGTTTTGGGAAATACAGAAGTCAGTTAATGAATGTTTTCGACTTGGCGGTTGAACGCACCATGCGTGACCGTAAGAGCAAAGCGACCGGTCAATTTTCACTATTTGATGTTGACACTTCAATGAAAAAATATGATGATTTAGACTATCCAAATATTAAGGAATTTAACAAAGCCACAAAATTAAAACATGAAAAAGAGGTGGTTGGAATTTATATTTCTGGTCATCCACTTGACGATTATATGGATAGATTTAGTGGGTTTACCCTCACTTCTGATATGCTATTTAAAAGTGATGATGAAATGCTGGAAGAGGACGGTATAAATCAAGAGGAAAGTTTTGGATTTGAGGACGGGAGTTCTTTTACTTGTGGAGGAATTATTACTGAAATTACTAGAAAAACCACAAAAAGCAATAGAGAAATGGCTTTTTTAAAGATTGAAGACTTAATGGGTGTAATGGAAATTATGCTTTTCCCTAATGTTTATACAAGATATAAAAATTTTCTTGAAGAAGATAAAATGGTTTCCATTAATGGAAGATTTTCAATAAAAGACGATGGTGTCACACTCATTGCTGAAAACATAAAGTTTTGGGAAAAAGAAGATGAAGCTCCTAAAGAAACAAAAGCTCATGGTGCGATTTGTGTGATTTTTGATACTGATAATGAAATGTTAAAAAAAGAGGTATTATCTTTGACTGGAGAATATGTAGGTGAAGATGAATTGTTTTTTAAATCTAAAACTACAAAAAAAAGCTTCAAATGTTCAAAAACAACAAAAATTAATACAAATTTAATAAATGATCTCATAGGGTTGTTGGGAGAGGAAAACCTGATAGTGAAGGAGGGTTTATGAACATAGTTTTGTTGGCAAGCGGAGGTGACGCTCCTGGCATGAATAGTTGTTTGTATGAAATTTGTAGGCATCTTAAAAAACATAAACTTTTTGCCTCGCTCTATGGCTTTAAGGGTTTGATTGAAAATCAAATAATTAAAGTTGACATAAAAAAGTTAAAAGATGAGAGGAAAAAAGCTGGAGTTTTGTTTAAAACATCAAGATGTGACGAGTTTAAAACAGATGATGGATTCAAAACTGCTTTGAAAAACTTAAAACAAAATCACATTGATATTGTCATAATTTTGGGAGGAGATGGGTCTTTTAAAGGCGGTCAAAAATTAGTAAAACATGGTGTTAAAGTCATTTTTGTTCCAGCCACAATAGACAATGATATGCCCTATCAAACAAATTGCATTGGTTTTGACACAGCAGTGTATGCTTGCGCCAACTATATAAAAAATGTAATGCCAAGCATGAAGGCTTTTGATCGCAGTTGTGTCTTTGAAGTTATGGGAAGAAACAATCCTTCAATTTGCAACAAATGTGGAGAACTTTTAAAAGCAGAACTTGTGATATCCAACCCAAAAGACAAACTTGAAATAAAAAAAATAAATAAGTCTAATATAGTTGTGCTTCAAGAAAACCTTTTTAATAAAGAGGATGTGGCGAAAAAGCTGGAAGAAAGATATAATATAACCTTTAAAAGCGCATGTGTTGGCTACCTTCAAAGAGGCACCTCTCCAACAAATGAGGAAATAAAGTTGTGTAAAAAATATGCCAATTTAGTTGAAAAGGCAATAAAAACAAAATCTTTTTCATGCGCACTAAAAATTTCAAATCAAGACATGACAATAGAGTTGTTTAATTAAAATATTGTTGAAAATATTTGAATTATAGTTTAAAATGTTATAAAAAACAATACATAAAATATTTTTGCGATAATCAAAATTTGAAAAAGGAGAAATCATGCTTGTCATAATTTCAGGATGTTCAGGAGTTGGCAAAGGAACAGTCATTGAACAGTTGCTTAAAAAAATTCCAAATTCTCAGTTTTTAAAAACTTGTACCACAAGAAAAATAAGGGAAAGTGAACGCGATTTAGGAGAAAAATGCCCATATATTTTTGTTTCAAAAGAGCAATTTGATCAAAAAATAAAAGAAGATGCGTTTGTTGAGTATGAGGAAATTCATAAAAATTTTTATGGCATGCTCAAACAAACGGTAGATTCTATTGTCGGAAGCGACAAAATTTTCTTTAAGGACTTTGGTGTTTTGGGCAAAATAAACATATCAAGATATTTGGAGGGGAAGGAAAAGGTTTTGTCCATCTTTTTAACTGCGCCAAGAGATGAATTGGTAAAAAGACTCAAACATAGAGGAGAGGCAGATATAGACCTTAGACTTTCAAGAATGGAGTTTGAAATGTCGTATATTTCAAATTATGATTATGTTATTAACAATATAAATCTTGATAAAACTGTGAAAAAAATTGAGGCTTTAATAAAAAAACATAATAAAATTTAGTTGTTAAATTCACTGCAAATTGTTTTTGTTTTAACTTTTAATTATATTTAAAAAAAATCAATAAAGAATATTATTACAACAATTCAAAAACTTGCTTGAAATAATTCTGGTATGTTATCATATATTAAAATTAAACTTGCTAAATTTTTTAACAAATATAAATAAGGAGAAGAAATTATGGAATGGTGGGGATACTTAATTATTGGAATTGTGGCTTTAGTTGTTATAATTGCAATAGGAATCATTGCTTGGGTTATCTCTGTCTACAATAACTTCATAAGAATGAGAAATAATGTCGATGAAGCCTTTTCAACAATGGATGTTTATATGAAAAAAAGATATGATTTGATTCCAAATCTTGTAGAAACAGTAAAAGGCTACGCAAAACATGAAAGTGAAACTTTAGAAAAAGTTATTTCTGCAAGAAACTTGGCATTAAACTCAGCTTCACAAGAAGAACAAATTAAAAATGAAAAAAGTTTGTCAAGTGCACTTAAAACGCTTTTCAATGTTGTTGTTGAAAAATATCCAGAACTAAAGGCAAATCAAAATTTTATTGAACTTCAAAATTCGCTCAAATCAATTGAAGCGGAAATTGCCAATTCAAGAAAATATTACAATGGAACTGTTAAAGTTTATAATGTAAAAAGGGAGGTCTTCCCTTCTAATATTATTGCGAATATGTATAAGTTTGAAAAGAAACCTCTTTATGAAATAACCAATGAGCAAGAAAGAGAAGGCGTTAAGGTTCAATTTTAATGGGAAAAAGTATTTTTAAAACATATTTAAGCAAAGTTGTTAGCATAGTGTTTTCTGTAATTATGCTAATAATTTGTTTTTTTCCTGGTTTTTTTTCCTTTATTTTTAAAACCGAAGTCACTTTGGAAGACAATTCTTCAGAGTATGTGATAGAAAGATACGATATTGATGTTAAAGTTAGAAAGGATAATAGTTTTTATATCTCTGAAACAATTCTTGCCAACTTTTTTGTTCCCTCAAATGGGATTTATAGAACCTTGCCTAAAAGTGCAAATGTCAAGTTTGAGGAAAACAATAAAAACTTTGATTTAAATTATAGAGTAAAATACTCTTCAATAACATCACCATTGTTATATAATACAGATAAAGACAGCACAAATTTTGTTTTTGTTCAACTTGGAAAACGAGGTGCAAATTATACTGGTGAAAAAGAATTTACTCTCAACTACATTGTTAATCTTGGTGATGATAGAATTTTAGATTTTGATCAATTTTATTATAATCTAATTGGAAATTACTGGGATACAAAAATAAATAGTGCAAACATAAATATTACCTTTCCTGAACCAGTTGACAATGAGATGTATTTGTATTTTAGCGAATATGGCAGCGATTATGGAGTAAAATTAGATGCCACCAATTCAAATAAAACTATATTTTCATATAGTTTAAATCAAACCTTAATGCCAGGACAAGGGATAACAGCAAGAATAAAGTTACCGCAAAAATATTTTGAGGTTTCAAGAAATTTTGTTTTTGATGGAATTTTACTAGCCTTAATTATAGTGTTTACTTTTATTGTAATTTTCACTTACAAAAAGACACATAATAAAGCAATATTAATTCCGGTCGTCAATTTTGAACCGCCAAAAGATATAAACCCTGCCGAAGTTGGATATTTTATAGATGGGAAGGTAGATAATACGGATGTGGCTTCTTTAATAGTGTACTGGGCATCAAAAGGTTTTTTAAGGATAAGGGAACAAAAAAAAGACTTATATCTAAGCAAGACAGTTGACTCTCCGCAAGGAATGAAAGAATTTGAACTTAAGCTTTTTAATAAAATTTTTGAAAGTGCATATATTCATGAGGGGCAAACTGAGGAAGAAGTTGATGTTAAAACTCTAGGCGAGAAAATTTTTGTTGAGGTAGCTTCTCTTAAAAAACAAATCGAAAAAGAAAACAAAACTAAAGCATTTAAACAATCTGCAATTTCAGCAAGAACAACCCTTGCATTTTTGTCTGCAATAATTTTAGCTCTGACAACTTTTAAGGTTAATTATCAAAATGTTTCAATGCTTAGAATAATAATTGGACTTTCAATTTCATTAGTTTGGTTTTTCTTGTTGTTGGGCTTGGTTGCAATAAAAGATAAATTTGGAACCTATAACAATCAAAAGAAAAAAGTTAAAATTTCACTATTTTCAATAATTACAACCCTATTTTTAATTGCCTATGCTTTTGCCACCTACAATTTTTATTGCGACCCTTTCTTTTTGACATTCCTAGCAATAATCTTCTCTATGTTAACAGTAGTTTTAATTTATAAGTTTAATATCAGAACCGATTTAGGACTAAAGATACAGGGACAGTTAGTTGGGCTTAGAGAATTTATTGAACTTGCCGAAAAAGACAGACTTGAAGTTCTTGTAAAAGATAACCCAAAAGCTTTTTACGACATATTGCCTTATGCTTATGTTTTAGGTGTTAGCAATGTTTGGATTAACAAATTTGAAAATATATCAGTTGAAGTTCCAGATTGGTATACTTCAGATTCTGACTTTGTGACAAGTTATATTTTAATTAGGTCATTAGATAGAAATATGCAAATATTAAATACACAAATAAATTTCAATGTGGCATCAAAAACAACTTCGAGCAACGGAATTAGTGGTGGCGGAAATATTGGGGGCGGAGGCTTTAGTGGCGGAGGTTTCGGTGGCGGCGGAGGTGGCCGCTGGTAAGGAGGGAATATGAATTATTTTGTAACAGGAGCATCTGGATTTTTAGGCTCAAATTTAATAAATTTTATGAATGAAGATTCTCAAATTACTATTTTGGCTTTGCAAAATGAAGATATATCTCATTTAAAACTAAGACCCAACATGAGGATTGTGCGTGGCAATGTTTTGGATTACAAATGCATGCTTGAAAATATAAAGGAAGATGATGTTGTAATTCATATGGCTGGGATTATTGATATCTCAACAGATGATAAAAGCATGCTTTACAATGTCAATGTTCAAGGAACAAAAAATGTTGCTGATGCGTGTTTGACAAACAAGGCGAAAAAACTGATTTATATAAGTTCAGTTCATGCTTTCGTTCCTAAAAAAAATAAAGAATTAATGGATGAAACATCACCAATCAATCCAGAACAAGTTGTTGGAGATTATTCAAAAAGCAAGGCGCTGGCAACAAATTATATACATTCCTTGAAAGATAAAGGATTAAATGTCAGTGTGGTATATCCTTCTGGAATAATCGGTCCCAACGATGAAAAAGTTTCAAACACTTCGCATTTAATTTTGGATATTGCCAATAAAAAAATTAAAGCTCGTGTCAATGGTGCATATGATTTTGTTGATGTTAGAGATGTTGCAAAAGGCATTATTGAAATTGCAAAATTAAAAGATGATGAGGATTTCATATTAAGCGGGGAAAAAATAACAATAGATGAAATTTTTCAAGTGATTGATAGTTTTTTAGGTCGAAATAAAAAAACTCCAAAGATAGCAACATGGTTTGTTAAAATGTTTGCTTCCTTAGCAGAGTTATATTATAAGGTTCGAAAGCAAAAACCACTTTTTACAAAATATTCTCTTTACACAATAACTAGCAATTGCAATTTTACACATTCTAAGGCAACAAATGCCTTTGGTTATAATCCAATTCCAATTAAACAAAGCATTTTGCAAACCCTAATTTGGTATTTCGAAAACAAACCTAATTTATTAGAAAATGATGTTTTATCAATCATTAAGCAGATTAAAAAAGAAAACTTTTATCAAGTTTAAAATTTTATTTTAAAATATTAAAAATTAGCAAATAAAAAGCATTTAAAAGTGGGAGTTCTCCCATTTTTATTTTATAATCCAAATCTTGACATAAATACAATATTTTTTTAAGAACAATGGCTTGAAAGTTTGATGAATTTTGTCGTGCTTTTGTTACAGCATAAGGTTTTATGCCTAATTTTATTGAAAGCTCTTGGTCGCTTAGGGAACTGGTTTTAACTAAAAACATTCTTCTAACATTTGAATAAATTAATGCAAGAATAGAATTTAGGTCTTGTTTGCTTTCCAGCATTTTTTTTATTTGTAAAAATGCCTTGTCTTTTTGTTTTTGTGATAAAAAACTTAGTAGTGAAAAAACTTCAAATTCTTCATCTGCTTTTACAAGCTCATCAATGTGACTCTCTTCAATAGTATCTTGTTGAACAAAATTGACAAGCTTTGTCAATTCATTATTTAATTTTGATAGATTGTTATCACATTTTAAAATAAGATTTTTGCAAGCTTCTAGAGTAATTTTTTTGTTTTGTTTTTTAAGTTTATTAAAAATCAAATTTTGCTGTTCTGAATTAGAAAACTCATTTTGCAAATATATAACATTTTTCAAATTGGTAAAAACATTTGCGTCATCTAAGATTAAAAGAAGGGTGGTGGGGTTTGGATTTTCTAAATATTTTTTTAATTCTTCAAATTTATTTAATTTTATATTTTTTAAAACTACCATGCGTTTATCCGTTGAAAACGGAAGTTGCAAACAAGTGGACAAAAATAAATTAATTTCAAAGTTTTCCTCGTCAAATACATTAAAATTGAGTTCTTCATACCTTAAATCAATAACTCGCTTTAAAAGTCTAACGGATAAGTTTTGCAAATAAAAATCATTGCTACACATTATATAGCAATTTGAAATATTTTCTTTTTTTATGTTTACTAACTTTAATTTAGACTCCATATTTTTTTCAATTCTCCATTTTTAAGTTTAAAAATCCAGTTATTGAGTTCTTGTTTTTCATTATAGGGCATTATCAAAGAATTATAGCTAACTCTGTAGTCGACATTAGTGATTGAAAGTGCATATTGAGAATTAATTAATATATTTACATTTTCAACATAATAATTCAAGATTTCTTCATCAATTTGTTCCAGTTCTTTATTGATGTAAATAATTTTATAACCATCTATCAATAATTCAATAGCAACTGGTTTTGTTCTGGTTACAATAAAGGTGACTTGCAGGTCATCCAAAGTGTAGTCTTCTCCAAAATGAATGACTTTGTTCACATTATAATCATCATAAAAATTATTCAAAAGTTCATTTTCAGTTTCAGTTGGCATTATAACATAGTCAATTTGCTTAATTCTTCCTCTTTTTAAAAATTTCACTAATTGTTCAATATCTTTAAAATCACCAATTAAAATCGAACGATCATTAGAAATGACAAGTGTATATTGACTTTCAATATTGTCTATTTGCATGATATTTAAGTCATTATATTTTTTAGGAATTGATAGTAAAATTCCGTACAATAAGGAAAATATAAAAAGTGCTGAGCAAATTATTGCTTTGTAAGTTTTTTGCATCATAACAAAGCCACTAACAATAAACATGCCAAAATAAAAACTAATTATACCAGCAAAATCAATGGCAACTAAATTTATTATAGATGAGCTTACACCAGCTATTAGTTTTGTGATTTTGATAATGATTGTCAAAAGCCAATGTACTGGAACCAAAAAAATTCCAAGCCACGGCAATACTAAGGCGCAAATAATAATAACAACGAGCATGACAAAAGCCACTTGAAAAAGTGGAATACAAATAAAATTTGTCACAACCGAAAGAAGTGAAACACTTGTATAATACTTGGCAATAAAAGGCAAAATGCCGATTTGAACACATGTTGTAAGTGCAAGAGGACTAGAAATAAATTTAGGAAGTTTTATTTTTGCCAATAAAGCTTGAGTTGGCTTTGCTAATAAAGCGATGCAAAGCACACTCATAAAACTAAGTTGAAAGCCCGCATCAAAAACAGACATTGGTCTAATTAATAAAATAACCAAACCAGAAAATGCAAGGGAGTTTAAAATGTCATATTGTCGCCCTAAAGCTGAGGCAGAAAGCATTACAATGCTCATAACGGTTGCTCTTATAACAGAAGGAGAAAAATTGCAAAGATAGCAATAAAAAAGCAAAACAAACGAGGCTAATAATAGCCTTAGCCAAGGTTTGGCTTTAAATTTATTTAAAATAAAATTTACAACGCCAATTAAAAATCCAACATGCAGACCAGATACAGCTAACGCATGAGCAATGCCACTAACTCTGAATGATTCCGAAATTTCGCTATCCAAATTTGATTTGTCGCCAAAAAGCATGCTATATGCAAGATTGGCAGTTTCTTTTGGCATGTTTTTTAATAGCAAGTTTTTAACGCTCAGTCTAAAACTTTCACCTATAGTTAGGTTTGTTTGGGTTGAAAGCACAATGTTGTCACTTTTTATATTACAAAAATAAGGTGCATTATTTTTATAGGCGAAACTTGAATATTCACCTAAAGAAAATTGTTTTATTGTTTCAATTTCACAAACGAATTCAATTTGGACTCCCAAGTCAAGTTCGGTGCCACTTATAATGGCACTTATGTTTTTTTCTTTATTACCATCAATTTTCACATTTGTTAAAACAACTCTTTGATAACCAGTGTAACTTTGAATATTTGAAATTCGCCCAACAATTGAATGCTCTCCAACAAAAACCCTTCCTTGAAAACTGTTGTATCCAATTAAAAAAGAACAAATTCCAAGGACAAAAGAAACACAAATGCAAATAAAATTTTTAACCGCCTTTCTTTTGATTGAAACAAAAGCAAAAATTAAAAGTATGGCAACAAAAAATAATATATGAAAAAAGCTTCCAGACAAAAGTTCGTTAGCAAAAAAAATTGCTAGCGCAAAGGTTATAAAACAAAAGAATATAGTTCTGAAATTGATTATTTTTTTCATTTCTTAAAATAATTCATGTTAAATGTCATTTTTAAAGCGCAATTAATTATAAGCATAATTAATTGTATCACAAATTTATTTTAAATAACAATAATATTTTATCCTAAAAAATAAAATTTAAAATGCTTGGGAAGCTAATAAAATTATTTGACCTTTTTAAATCTTGTTCAAGCTATTCTAATGATGAAATACGCTTTCTTTTAGCATTTACAAGAATAAATATTATAAAAACATTAAATAATAATTTAAACTAAAAAGATGTTTTTTTAAAATTAAATTTGATTGACAATATTAAGAAAAATATTGCATAATAACTTAAATTAAAGGAATTAAATGGAAGGAAAAAATCAAGAAAAAAATATAACTCAAAATGTTGGCAAGCGCTTGCCAAATCTTCCTCCTAGACCTCCTCAAACATTGCCAAAAAGTAATGAAATTTCAAAAGAAACTAATATTCAAAATAAAGCTGGCGAAAATTTTCACAATAAAGCTTTAAAAAAAGACAATTTAAACTCAAAAAAGAAAAATTCCAAAAAAATGTTTTTAATTTTTTCCATTTGCATAGTTGGAATTTTGCTTCTTTTATCTTTTGGCATTTGGCTTGGAATTTACATAAAAAATGGCAAAACATTGCAATTGCCTTCAGAAGCTGAACTTGAAATAGTTCAAATTAATGACAAAACCTTTTTATTGTTCGATGAAATAGAGGGCGCAAATAAATATATTTTTAAAATTTCGACTGAGAATGAAAGTGTTGAAATCGTAAGTGAAAAAAATATTGTAGATGTTAGCACTTATTTTAATCAAACAAAAAATTTTTCAGTTAGTGTTTGTGTTCAAGGCAAAGATGAACGAAGTAAAAGCAAATATTCGGAAGAATTAAATTTTAAAAGTATTGTAAAACTTGAAAGTCCACACATTGTATATAATGAAACAGAAAACAAAGTTTTTTTTGAAAATGTAGAAAATGCCAATTACTATTCTGTATATTATATAAAAAATGATGTTGTTAACATATTTGAAATAATCGACACCAATTCAAATGTTAATTTTGATTGTAATTTTGAAAACGGCGACTATTATGTTTTTGTTGTTGCGAAGTCTAACTCAGATTTTTTTAGCTCAAGTGAACCTTCTAATATAATTTCTATTCATGCAAATAAAAATGAAATTAAACCAATTTCAGCTGAATTAAAGGGTACCAATTTAAGCATAACATTGCCTCAAGTTTGTGACTATGTTCAAATTGAAATTGGAAATAAAATTTATAACTTTAAAACTGAAGATAAATTAAAGTTTCAAATCGATCTTTCTATTTTAAAAGTTGAAATTGCTGGTGGGACAACTGTTTATGTTAGTTCTGTTATTGACAATATAAAGTCAGATGCAGTTTTAGCAACAATTATTTAAACTTTGTTTTACTTTAGAACATTGCATGAATTTAGTGCATGACAATGCTCAAAGTGAAACGAATATGCTTCCAGCATGGAATATAGGAAGTGTGTACTTTAAGGAAACAGCAGACGGAGCAGAGAGTTTTGTGATAACACTAAAGGTAGAGAATCTATCAGCCTATCCAATCAAGGCAACAGTTAACACAACAGCAGCAGAACAGTTGACAAATGTGACAAAGAGTTTAATAAACAATAATGCAATAATAGGTGTTGGCGCGAGCAGTGAGATAGAGATAAAATATGATGTGACGGATTCTAGCAAGTTGGCGACATTGACAGTTGGAAGCGAATTATTGTTTGAGAAACAATATTGACACCATCAGCACAAAGTAACTGGACATATATATTAGACGGAGATAAGGTAAGTCTTTTAAAATATACAGGAGAAGAAACAGAAATAGTAGTTCCAAGCACATAACAATGAAGAATATCAAGTTACATCGTTAGGAGATTCAACAGCAATTATAACAGAGTTAGATACAGCTCAATTAGCATCTTATGCCGTTTTTCAAATTTAGTAAGTCCAAATCGACCATTCAAAGCATTGTTGTTAGTGAGGGGATTGAAAGTCTTGGTGTTGGTTCTTTAGGTGCATTGATGGGGCTTCAAAAGGTGATTTTGCCAAGCAGTTTTAAAAGTAATTTTGCCAATAAAATTTCTGCAATAGTTTAATTAAAAAACAAATTGTTAAGGGAATATAAATTTATAAACTCACTTTAAAATCAAGCGAGTTTTTTTATTAAAATAAGGTAATAAAACGATTATAAAGTATATATTTTAACAAATTGCGCAATCTTTAAAATAATGGAAGACTTAGAGCAAAGAATAAAAAAAATAAAAAAGAAATTAAAAGATAATCAAGACGTGATATCAAGATTTTTTGATGTGGCAAATACAAAATTGGCATTAATTTTTTTAAAAAGTATGATTGACAATAAACTTTTCATAGAGGGAATTGCTGCCAAATTGACCGAGTTTTCAAAAGCTGAAATAACATTAGAAGATTTAAAAGCACAAATAATTTGCATAGAAGAAATTGAGGAAATTGAAGAGAACGAGGTTGCAGAAAGCATTCTTCTTGGAAAGGTTTGTATTCTTCTTGAAAATAATCCTGTAATTTTGGCTGTGGATATAGAAGAGTATCCAACAAGGGTTCCTGCAGAACCTCCAACATCTGCTGTCATTCAAGGTCCAAGAGAGGGCTTCACTGAAAGCATAAAAACAAATATTTCTATGATAAGAAAAAGATTTCCAACAAACGACCTTAAAATTCAAGACTTGAAAGTGGGGCGCTATACAAAAACAAAAATAAAGGTTGTTTATTTAGAAAGCATTGTTGACAAAAAAATAGTTAAAGAGGTTGTTAGCAAAATTAAAAAAATAGACATTGATGGAGTTGTAGACAGCTATAACATTTTAGAATTTTTACAATATAAGCCAAACTCCATTTTCAAGCAAGTTGGAAGTGCTGAAAAACCAGATATTGTTGCTGGAAGAATGCTAGAAGGTAGGCTTGCCATAATTGTTGATGGTTCACCAACCGTTTTAACAATTCCATTTATTTTTTTAGAAGATGTGCAAAATAGTAATGACTATTATACAAATCACCATTATGTTTCATTTATTAGAATCATTCGTACTCTTGGAATTCTAACAGCCACAATTGCTCCTGGAGTGTTTATTTCGCTTAGACTTTATCATTATAAAATAACTCCACTAAAATTTTTAATTACAATTGCCAACAGTACTCAAGGCTTACCCTTCACGCCCTTAATAGAATTGCTTTTTATACTTTTATTGTTTCACATTCTTTATGAGGTAAGTTTACGATTGCCAAGATATCTTGGACTTGCGACATCAATTGTGGGGGCTTTGATTTTGGGAGATACTGGTGTTAAAGCAGGTCTTATTTCGCCTCCCGGAGTAATAATTATTGCAATGAGTGTGATTTCGGTTTACACTGTGCCCGATCAAGCACCCCAGCTCACTATTTTGCGAATAATATTTTTACTATTAGGCGGAACTTTGGGAATATTAGGTGTTGTTGGAGGAATGATTTATTTTGTCAATTACATGAACTCTTTAAATGAATATACAGCACCTTATCTTGCTCCATTTTCGCCAAGCTTGCACAAAGATTTTAAAGATGGTCTTTTGAAATCAGATATAACAAAGATGTACGACAGACCAAAATCTTTTAGTCAAAAAAATTCTAAGAGGTTGAGCAATGATAAATGAAATTAATGTAAAACAGGCAGGAATTTTACTAAGTATTGTAATGTTTGCTAATAAATTTGTTATCTTGCCTTCTTTAACTTTTTATAAAGCAGGCTTTGCGGGTATATTTGTCACCACTTTTTTGCTTGGTTTAGATTTGTTAATCTTTTATTTAATAATAAAATTTAAAGAAAAAAATCAAAACAAAAAGATTGACGAGGTTTTAATCTCAAATGTGGGCAAATTTTTCACTAAAGTTGTTTATATTATACTTTTTGTGTATTTTTTAATGAGAATATTTTTATTACTCAATGAAAATTACAGTTTTTTAAAAGACTTAGTTTATGAAGACGCAACCTTTTTGCTTTTTATTGTGTGTTTGCTTCCAGTTGTAAATGCTATGACATTTACAGGTATTCGCACAATGGGAAGAACTGCACAATTTTTTTATTGGTTTATCATTGTAGGACTTTTTATTAGCCTAATAGCTGGAATTTTTTCTTCGAGTTTTAGTTTGCCAACAATAAAAATAAACAGAGAAATGCTTTTTGCTCCTTTGAGGCTTTGTTTTTGGTTTTCAGATTATTTGTTCTTTTTTATGATTATAGACAAAATTAAATTGGAAAAAAATTATGGGAATACGATTATGAAGTACTTAATTTTCACGGCAATTTTGTTGGTTGTTTTAAATTTAATTTTTGTCGGACTTCATGATGTAAACACTTTTATATATAAAGGTGCACTTGCAGATATTATTCAATTTAGTTCAATTAGTCCAGGGATAGGAAAAATTGATATTGTTGCAGTGTTAACAAAAATGTTTGTTCTATATTTTCAAACTGGCATTATGTTCTATTGTTTAAAAGAGTCTTTAAACAATATTGTGGGAAATTTGAACATTTATCAATCAATAATTGTTTTGGACTTTATAATATTATTCATTCAGTATTTTTGTTTGGTTACAATGGAAAAAATGGTTAAAATAAGCGTCACTTATTTTAACATAATTACAATTTCTTTTTTGGCAATTTTGCTTGCAATTTTCCTTTTCGCACTCTTCAAACAGAAAAGGAGGGATTATGAAAAAATTTATTAATCATATTATTGAAAGACCAATCTTTGTTGTCTTTTGTTTAATTCTTGTAATTATTTTGCCTTCGGCACTTTTTCGTGAACCCGACAGTTCAAGACGACTTATTGTAACCGCTCTAGCAATAGATAAAGTTGATGATGGAATTGAGGTGTCAGCGCTAAGTTTTATTCCAGTTTCATCCACTACCTATCAAGAAAACTATAAAGTTTTTTCAGCAAAAGGAAATTCTATTGCGGAAGCAATTTCAAAAGTGGGACTTTATGTTGGAAAAACAGTTGCGCTCACTCACACAGCTGTTGTAATAATAAATCAAAATCTTGCTGATGATGGTGTTATTAAAAATCTTGACAATTTGACCAGAAACAATGACATTTCTAACAAAACAGCATTACTATGCACCGAACAAAGTGCAAAACAGTTGCTTCAAAAGCTCAATGAACTTGATAGCACATCAGACCTTTCCGTAAGAGATTTGGTGGCTTTTAATACAAACAACATTTATTCTAAAACTTCGAACATAGGCTCATTCTATAGGGGTTATTTTTCTCCCTCAAAAGTTTCCATGATTGGCTACTTAAAACTTGCAGAGGAAGAGGGAGTTTTGCCCAATGATTCTGAAAGCAACTCATCAAGTGGTTCCAGCCAAAAAACAGATGGCTCGCAAGGTGCCAGCGGGTCGCAAGGTGCAGGTGGGTCGCAAGGTGCAGGTGGGTCGCAGGGAGGCGAAGCTTCACAAAGCAGTCAGGCGCAAACAAACAGCAAAATTTTAAATGATGGAAGTGCATGTGTATTTAAAGATGGTAAATTTATTACGATTTTATCGCCAGAACAGCTTTATCAATATAATTGGATTAATTCTAGTTCGTATAAAAACACTTTTCAACTTTTTGATGTAACAGACGATGTGTTTAAAAATGCTAATTTAACATATATAATTCAAGATAAAAAAGAAAAGGCGCATGTGACGATGAAAAATGGTAGGCCTGTATACAACAACTATTTGCTTTTAAGCATGGAACTTAAAGAAGTTGAGCAAGACAATTTGAAAAAGAATGAACTTTTGTTATATAAAAATTATTTTTCTGAAAAAATTAAAATTTTAGCTGAAAATAAAGTAAGAAATGACTTTTCAAAAATTTTGAATTTTTCGCGTGAACTTAAAATAGATATATTTGGAATCTACGACAAATTTGATGCTCAACATGAAAAAGAATTTAACAATTTTTTAAAAAAGATTGAGGATAGAGAAAATTATTTAAACTATGTTGACATAAATATCTATGTTGAATTTTTAATTGTTTCATGAATAAAAGCAAAAAAAATAAAAAAACTAAAGATAGAGGTGAAAAATGAAAAAAAGACTATTAATTTTATCAATACTTCTTTCTTCTATTATGTTGGTTGGATGCAACAACGAAGCAAAGTTTTCAAAAGACACTGTTATTAATGATTATAATGTTTCTGGAATGAATTTAGAAAGTGTAAAGGAAAATTTGTCAAATCAGATAAAAACTAAAAATGAAAAAACCAAAATAAGACTAAATTATGATGATAAAAGTTTTGAAATATATGGAAAAGATTTAGAACTTCCAAATGTAGACCAAATTGTTGAAAAAGCTTATGAACAAACAAAGCCAAAAGATGTTTTTGAAAAGATGGGAATGAAAAAACGAGATAGATTTGTCACCATTAAAGCTGAAGATATGATGCAGGGTTTAAATCAAAAAATAGAAGAGATCACAAAACAAATCGAATGTGAGCCAATTGAGCCACAGGTGACATTTAATCCTCAAAAAGAAACACCTTTTGAGGTTTCAGAGGAAAAAATGGGAATAAAAGTTGATACTGAAAAGCTTTATTCTCTTATAAATGATTCTCTTAAAACAAATGACCAAGTCGACATAGACATACCAGTAATTTTAACTGCTACAGAAACAACAAAAGACGAGGTTTTAAAAAATTTACAAGTTAGAGGTAGTTTTAGCACAGATTACTCTTCATCTGTTGATGGAAGAAAACACAATGTTCAACTTGCTCTTTCGGCATTTAATGGATTGGTTGTCAATCCACAACAAGAAATTTCATTTAATGAAATTGTTGAAAAAAATATAAACGATGATGATTTTCAAGTTGCAAAAATAATTTTAAACGGGCAGTTTGTGGATGGAAAAGGCGGCGGAATTTGCCAAGCTTCTACAACTTTGTATAATGCTCTTTTAATGGCCGATTTGGAGATATTGGAAGTAAACCCACATTCTTTACCTGTTGGATATGTATATCTTGGCTTTGATGCCATGGTAAATAGAGGAAGTTCTGATTTAAGATTCAAAAATAATACAGAACATCCAATCTATTTCAAAACTTGGGGAGATGATACCAATGCCTATGTGGAAGTTTATGGACAACCTTGGGAAAATGGCATGAGTGTTAGAAGAAGAGCAGAATTTGTTGGAACAATTCCACATAACGGAGACAAAATAATACCAGATACAGAAGGGTTGTATAAAGATAAAATAACCTTTAAAGGCGAGTATTATAGAGTTAAATATCCTTGCGAAGGATATGAGGCAAAGGCATATATTCAATATTTAAAAGATGGGGAAGTTATTGAAGAAAAATTTATTAGACATGAAAAATATGGTCCTACCCAAGGAATTATATATGAAGGAACAGAAGATTTGATTGAGGGGCTAACATTGCCAGAAAATGATGTTAAATACATTCCACCACAAAATCAATCACAAACAAACAGCGAAACAGTTGCAGAAAAGATTCAAAATACAAACCCTCCAAAATATAACCCTTAAAAAAAACTTGGATTTTTTCCAAGTTTTTTAATTTTATTTAGCAATTTTTATAAATTCTTTGAATACTCTTCAAAAGCTTTTTGGGCAATTTGCACATCTTCTTCAGTATAGCCATTTTCAATAGAAATTTCTTTTCCCTCTTCGTTGCAAAGAGTGTTGTTTCTATATTTTGGAATTATTATGTCACCATCGATAATAACTTCGTATAATTCTTCATCTTTTAAAGTCATTTTTTTTATAAATTTTCGCTTAAGCAAATAATTCCAAGCACACTCTTTTTTTGTAACTTTTTTTTGTTTATTGCTACTTTTTGGCATTTGGTCAAATCTCTTTTGCGCATATGAGTTTTGTTTTGCATTTTTATAGGCATCAATGGCAGCCTCTTCATCTTCTGATGAATATCCATTTTTTACGGTAATTGGTTTGCCAGAGCCATCGCACATTATTCCATTTATAAAAATTATTCCATCAATTTCTTCGCGCATTTTAGTTTTCCTTTTTATAATTTTAACAAACTTTTATTTTGTAGTCAATATATTAGTTTTTCAATATATTTAAAAAATTATTAATTTTGTTTGTTGTTTTATTTTTTAAAATATTACAAATCGTCCAAAGGTCAGGCGATGTTTTTCTTTGAGTGATTGCAATTCTAATCATTGTGCAAACATCAGCTACATTGCCCTTATAGGCTGTTGGATTTTTTTTATACTCTTTATTATCGATACAATATCCAAGATTTAATGCCATATTTTTTATTTTATCAAACCAAATCTGTTTGTCATCATTAAAATCAAAAATGTTTAAATATACTTCAAGCACTTCGCGCAAATTTTTAAGATTAATATTGTCAAGTTCATAGTCTTGAATATTTTTAGAATTTTCATAAAACATGAATTTAAAATATTCTTTAAAATCACTATATTTAGCAAAGTCTTTTCTCTTTTTTTCCCCATTTCTATCGATAGAAAATACACTTATAGCATAGTTTTTGTCCGATTTTAAAATTTCGTAAAATTCAACATCAAATTCTTTTGAATAATCACAAACTTTGTCATAAACTTGTTCCGCAGTAAAGTTTGCTATAATATTTTTAGAAATATCACAAAGTTTTGCCATGTCAAATAGTGGATTTGAATTGCCAATCTTTTCAATTTTAAAGTTAAAATTTTTATAACTTTCGTTAGGATTATTTAAACGCCAAATTTCATAATTGCTATTAGCCAAGGTTAAAAGATATTCTAAAACAGCTTCTTTTGGAAACCCATTTGCTTTAAAGTATCTCATATCGGCTTCAGGATCTTTTCTTTTGCTCATCTTGCGTTTGTTTCCTGTTTCTTCGTCAATTTTGCAAATAAGGGGGGTATGGATATAGTTTACTCTTTCAAAGCCCAATGCATCAAAAATTTCTAAATGAGCTGGAAGAGATGCAAGCCATTCGTTTCCTCTTACCACAACACTTGTTCTCATTAAATGGTCGTCTACAGCATGTGCAAAACAATATGGAGGAATTTTGTTGTTTTTAATTAAAACAACATCCTTACAGTTGGCGGGCATTTCTCTTTCTCCACCAATTAGGTCGTGCGTTATAATTTTGTCATCTTTTTTTCCTTTTGATTTAAGCCTTAAAGCAAATGACTTGCCTTGCTCTAAGTTCTTTTCAATTTCATCTAAGCTTAAGTTTCTGCAAACATCTTTATGTTCAAGTTCCTCGTTTTCTTGAAGCATTTGCTTTCGGTTTTCTTTGATTTGCTCTAGCGAGTTGGTTTGTTCACAAAAGCAAGGAAATGCTAGACCTCGTTTAACAAGTTCTTTTGCATAAGTTCTATATATTTCCAATCGTTGGCTTTGAATATATGGACCATATTCACCCTTTTGTCCTTTTAAAGTCAGTCCTTCATCAATATCTATACCATATTCTTTTAAAATGCCAAGAGCAACATCGGCAGTACCTTCAATTTCTCTTTTTTTGTCTGTGTCTTCCAATCTAAAATAAAACACGCCTTTAGAATTAGAAGCAATCAGTCTGTCAATGAAAGCAGAAAAAAAGTTTCCGATATGTAAATAGCCTGTTGGACTTGGTGCAAATCTAGTCACAAGACCTCCATTTAAATTTCTTTTCGGATACATTTTTTCATAATATTCAGGTGATTTTGTGTTAGGATATAATAAATCTGCTAATTTTTCGTAATCCATTTTCTTCTCCAGTTTAAATTAAAGCCTTTGTATAATCAGCAAAGGTTTCACATGAAATTTCTACAAAATTTTCAATGGTGTTTGTGTATGCAATTAAATTTGGATTTTTGTCTTTATAAAGTTCTTTATTTTTATGATATTCATCTAAATTTATGTTTTCAAGTGCAATTAAAAATCTTTTTTGTTCAATATCAAAAGCAGTTTTAAAGTTTTTCCAATTAGAATATTTTTCATAACTTGTTTCTGTTGTTAAGTTGAGGCTTTTTAAATCATTTACCAAATCTAAGAGGGTGGTGTTTGACCCATTAAATTCGCCGTCAAATGCTCGCATTGTTAAATCAACAAAACTATTGGTGATTGAATTAATTGCATAGCTAGTTGCCAAACTCACAACTGCTTTGTTTTTTTCAAAAGCTTCCTTTGTTTGAGGAAGTGTTTGATAGCCGATTTGATAAGCATTATTAAATGTTTTGTTGAAATTTTCTAGGGAATATAAAAACTTGGAAAAAGATTTTTTAAATTCTCTAAGTTTTTGTTTTGCAAAACTTGATTCAGCATTTTCGTAAACCGTTTGTTCAAAAACTTGTTTTGAACTTAAAAATTCATCAGCATTTTGTTTTATTGCTTCAAGTTCTTTTTGCAATTGTTCAAAACTTTGTTCAATTTTTTTGTAGTTTTTGTCATTTAGTAAAATTGGTTTAAGAGAAAAAACATCGCATAGAGCATTGAACTCAAACATAAGATTTTTACTAAGAGGCTCATAAACTTCCTTAAGGGTGCTACTAAGCTGTGAATTTTCAATAAATGAGGAGTATGTTAATGTCTGGCTTGATGTCAAAAAAGAATACTTTTCATTATTTTTAAATTCTTCAATTTTTTGATACGTTGGTGTCCAAAAATCGCTTGTTTCATTGCAACCTGAAATCAAAATTGAGCTGATGCAAATTGACAACATAAGCATAATAGAAAAAACTTTTTTCATTTCATGACTCCTTTAAAAAAGTGATTGCGTTAGTAATTTTTGCCAATAACTTTTCATCTTGTTGATTGGTCAAACTAGATTCAGCAGCTGTGCCAATTTTTAGTAGGGAAGAATTTAAATCTATGGTTTCAATATCCGACAAAAGGTTTAAATAGAAATTTAAATTTTTATAGTATAATTTACTTTGACTATCAAGCTTATTTGAAAAATTTAATAAAAATGTGCTGTTGTTATATAATTCTTCCGAACTTTGTTCGCTTTCATTTTGTTGTAGATTGCTCCAACAATTTATAATGGAAAGCATTTTAATGGATAACGGATTTAAAGTGACATCATTTTCTAAACTAAAAACAATTTGATTGGATTTTTCTACAAATTCCAAAAACTGAGGAATAAATTTATTATTCAAATTGTAAAGTGCAAAAACATAAGTGTTTGTAGTTTTGGCAGTTGCATTTGACACTAACAAAAAATTATTTAGTTGGGTGGAAATATAATTGTAAGAAGATTGCAGCTGTTCTTCCATTGTGCTTAATAATTTTTTCATTGATTTGCAATTTGAATTGTAAAGTTTAGAGTTTGATGCGTAAGCAAGTTTTTTGACATTAAAATCATTTGCTTGTTTGAGTGATTTTATTATGTTGTTTGTGGCTTTTAATTTGTAGTAATTTTCAAAATTAAATTCATCTTCATTTTGCAAAGAAGAACAAAATTCAATTAAACTTTCATTTGCATTAATTAGACTATTAAAATTATCATTATTTTTTAATGAAACTGCATGAGAATAGGCTTCTGTTGGTTTTGGTTTAGCAAAAATTAAAAAAACAGCAAGCAGAATAACTGCCACAACCACAACAAAAATAATTATGTATTTTAAAATGGATTTTGCTTTTGTGTTCATTGTTCCTCCTAGGCGACAAATTTAAATACGAACGAAATGTTATAACTATAACCAGACGAAAGAGAGTTGATGCCAGTTGCAGAAAAGTAAACGCAACCATTTTCATCTAAATTGGAATCATATAGTGTTAAGGTGTTAGAAATAACTCTTGTTGTTTCATTTACAATTGCCTCATTTTTATCGTAAGTGTAATACACTCTAAGCGAATATTTAATTTTAAAATTGGCAATGCCATTTTCAATATTAAAAGAAAAATTATCGTTGTAGTTTAGTATATTTGTTGGAACCTGTTTTTCTGCAAATACAGTGCTATCTCTTTCAATAATTTGTGTATCATTATAAAATACCGTTATTCCACAAACCTTAACGCAGTTTTTCCCCGAAACAATGTAAGAAAAATTATTAGTTGGTAAAGATATAATGCTTGTTGGTGTAAATAATATTTCTTCAAGTCTAAGCTTTCCAGTAAGAGCAGTTGACTCTTTAGCAATAAATTCTATTGGTTGGGAGGAGTCTGCTTCAACTGTTTTAGGTGTAAATTTATATCCTTGCTTAACAGCAAAAATTTTAATCGATGTTTTCTTTGAGGTGAAGCTAAAATCTCCATTTTCGTCAGTGGTTGCATAATGATTTACACTGTCCACAATTTTAACACCTTCAAGCCCTTCGCCTTGAAAGGTGACACTACCAAAATAAGTCAACTCTTTTCCAGAATCAAAAAAAAACTTGCATCCTCCTGCAATAAACTGTATGCCAAGCACAAACAATAAGACAATTCCTAAAATACTTTTTTTAATAATGCACCTCATTATAATTATTTACATTCTTTACACATAACTATACATTTTTGGTTTAAAAATATATAAATTTAAAAGTCAACTATAAACACAGTTCAAAAATAATTATATCAACAAAGTGTAAATAATGCAATAGAACTAAATAATTTTAATAAATTGTATTAAACTTACTTTAAAAAATTTATTTGCATTACAAAAATTTTAGTTCTTTGAAAAAGAAATTAATTATAAAATGAATATCAAATAAAAAAATCCCAAACAAAAATTGCTATTTAGGCAAAATTTTACATGGGACATTGTTTTATTTTAAATTTATGGCTTGTCAAAAAAAGCAAACATATTCGAAAGTTGACCAATGCACATGATGAAATCAAAGAGTTTATCCATAAAAGTGTTTTCATTAGGAATTTCTGCAAGAAGAGTTCCACCACTAATTGAAAATCCGTAAATTTTTAAAACATTAGAAATGCACATTTTAACATCACTTGAAGAAAGTTCATATAAGTCATTCATGTATTTAAGTGTAGATTTGTTGTCTGTCAAAAAAAATTTTCCTGCGCGCTCTTCTAATCTTATGTCAATTTCTTTTCCATTTAAAAAAGTGGCATCGGTTTTAATCGTATAACCTTTGTCGGTTTTTTGAAATACAAATGCATTTTTAGATTTTTCTATTAGGTTTTCAATTTTCATAATTTCTCCTCTTTAAAAAAATTTTAACATTTTTATATTAATTTAGCAAATTATTAATCAAACTTTTATTATTAGTTTTGCAAATATGTTTTTTTGGAATTTGAAAATTAAATCGTTTAATGACATAATTATGATATTCTTGTAGATTTTTAAGCTTTGGTGCACTTTCAACATCATAATGTCCAACAAGTTCAAAACTTGGAAAGACCACTGCAAACTTTTCGCTATAAAAATGCTCATGAGGTCCCATAATGTTTATTTTTGATTTTGCAATCTTTCCATGTTTGAATCTATTAATATGCGGACATTTTGGATTGATATCAAGCCTATAGGCAAGAAGTGGAATTTTTCCTTTAAAAAGAATATGCACACTTATGCTATTAAATTCCTTTGTTTCATTTTTAATTTTGACATATTTGGTTATTGTGCTAACACTTAAAATCACTTTTTTTTCCTTATAGTTTCCAAAAAAATATTCAATTTCATGTTTGTAGTGTTTGTTGTTTTTGGTTTCAAAAATTGTATTTGAAAAAAATTTGCGCTTTTCACAAGCCATTATTCCATTAAAAATATTTTGTTTTAAAACTAAAAAATGTTTTTGATTTATAGAGGTTTCATACATGCCAACAATTTCATTTTGTTTAATTGGATTGCCAAATTCCTTATTTATATCAAAACCTAATTTTTTAGAAATATCAAAAATAAGTCTTTCTTTATTTTTTTCATAATTGGAATAAAGGCGTTTTTGTAAGTAAGCCCTTTCACTTGCATTAAGTTTGTAGGTTGCCTTTTTAAAAAGAATGGCATTTAAGCTTATTTGATTCATATTAAAAGTCTAACATGTAATACTTTAAAATACAATATCTTTTGACAAAATTTTCTTGTTGGTGATATAATTTGCTTATGATAAAAATTACAAAAAATTGGATGCAAATTTTAAATGAAGAATTTGGAAAACCATATTTTAAAAATTTATTAAATTTTTTAAGTGAAGAATATAATCACAAAACAATATTTCCCAAAATCGATGAAATTTTTAATGCCTTAAATTACACCAAGTTTGAAGATGTTAAGGTGATAATTTTTGGTCAAGACCCATATCATGGAGCACATCAAGCTCATGGTTTGGCATTTTCAGTGCAAGAAGGTGTGCCTCTTCCACCATCTCTTAAAAATATTTTTAAAGAAATTGAAGATGAATTAAAAATAAAATGTTATGAAAGCGGAAACTTGGTACGCTGGGCAAAACAAGGGGTGCTTTTACTAAACACTGTTTTGACTGTGGAACAAGCAAAACCAAATTCACATAAAAATAAAGGATGGGAGAACTTCACTCAAGAAATTGTTAGAAAACTTTCCGAACGTGAAGATAAACTTATTTTTGTTTTATGGGGTGCTCAAGCAAGAATTTATGAACCTTTAATCAATTCAAAACATGTAATATTAAAAAGCGCACATCCCAGTCCACTTTCGGCATTCAACGGTTTTTTTGGCAATGGACATTTTTTAAAAATTAATCAAATTTTACTTGAAGAAAACAAAACACCAATCGATTGGAGATGATATATGTTAATAGTAATTATTATAGAAAGTGTGCTAATTGTTTTTTTAACGATAGCGCTTTTAAAAATAAAAAAACAAGAGCCTGACATAATGCTTAAAGAAGCTGACACCTCTTCAGTGGGGGTCAAGGAAAAATATATGTATAGACAAGAAGTTAAAATGCTGAGAATTTTAAATCAAGTATTACCCTCTAGTTATTTGACTTTGCCAAAAGTTTCGCTTTCAAGTCTTCTTGAACCAAGAGGTTCAAAACTTTTGTATAACAAATTGTCTACAATTTGTGTGGATTTTGTTGTGTTTGAAGAGGCAACTATGAGTCCAGTTTTAATTGTTGATATTTTTGACAACTCTTTTGCTGACGAAGCACTGCTTGAACAAGAGCCACTTTTAACAGAAATTTTAAAAAATATTAATCTTCCTTGTTTGTCTTATCAATTAAAAGGGGAAATTAATAAAGAAGAAGTAAAAAAATTGCTAAATAAAGAACTTAACCTTGACAAAGAGATTGACGCAAATAAATAGATGTAGTAGAATTATTGGCAAATTTTAAAATTGGAGAGAAAAATGATAACAATGGAAAAACTTATTGGATTTTGCAAGGAAAAAGGCTTTATTTTTCCTGGAAGCGAAATTTATGGAGGAATGGCAAACACATGGGACTATGGTCCACTTGGAGTTGAACTTAAAAATAATCTTAAAAAAGAATGGTGGAAAAAATTCGTTCAACAAAGTGAAAACTCGCATGGAGTTGATGCAGCCATTTTGATGAATCCAACGGTTTGGGAAGCGAGTGGACATGTTTCCTCTTTTTCCGACCCACTTATGGATTGTAAAGAATGTAAGGCTAGATTTAGGGCGGATAACCTTATAAAAGATTTCACAAAAGGTGAAGTTTCTGGAGATTCGCTTTCAAGTAAAGACATGGAAGAATTTATTTCAAAAAATAAAATTCCATGCCCAAATTGTAAAAAGCATAATTGGACTTCTATTAGACAATTCAATTTAATGTTTGAAACATATAGAGGGGTAATAAAAGATGCGCAAAATAAAATTTATCTTCGTCCTGAAACCGCCCAAGGTGAATATGTTAACTTTTTAAATGTTCAACGCAGTTTAAGACTAAAAGTTCCGTTTGGAATTGCACAAATAGGAAAAGCATTTAGAAATGAAATTACTCCTGGCAATTTTACTTTTAGAACAATTGAATTTGAACAAATGGAACATCAGTGGTTTTGTCACGAAGGTGAGGACATAAAATTTTATGAACAATACAAACAAAAAGCGATGGAATTTTATGAACAAATTGGAATCAAAAAAGAAAATTTGATGTTTCATGACCATGAAAAGCTTGCCTTTTATGCCAAAGCTGCTTGTGATGTTTATTATCGATTTCCATTTGGTTTTGATGAAATAAACGGAATTCACAACAGAACAAATTATGACCTTACACGTCATGAACAATTTTCTGGTAAAAGTCAACAATATCTTGATCCAATTACAAACGAAAAGTTTATTCCATATGTGATTGAAGCTTCTTTTGGAGCAGACAGAATTGCCTTGGCGCTTTTAGTTGAAGCTTATGATGTTGAAAAATTAGAAGATGGCACTGAGAGAGAAATTATGCATTTTGCAAAAAATATTGCTCCTTTCAAGGTTGCAGTCTTGCCTCTTATAAAGAAAAATCATGCTGAAAAGGCTCATGAAATTTTTTCTCAAATTTCAAAACATTTTAGAACTTTTTATGACGAAACTGGAAGTATTGGGAAAAGATATCGCCGTCAAGACAGCATTGGAACTCCTTTTGCGGTTACAATAGATGAAGACACCTTGCAAAATGGAACCGTTACGGTAAGAGAACGCGACAGCATGAAACAAGAAACAATTAAATTAGATGAATTGATAACATATTTAAAAAATCAATTAAATGACTGAAAAATTATTTTTTAAAATGCTGTAATTGAATTAAACCGAAATCTTGTTCGGTTTAATTTTTTTATTCAATCAAACTTATTTATTTTATTTTTAATTTTTTTGATAATTAAAATTTATATGAAATAAAAAATTTTGGGTTTATAGCTCATTAACTTATTTTTTAACAAAAAAAAATTAAGCGGTAATTGACAAAAATTTGTTTTATGTTAAAATAGTTTAAAGATACATATGAAAATAAGTTCAGAACAAAAAAATGATTTTATTTTAAAAAAAATAAATAATAAAGTTGTTTTAGAAAAATATGTGGGAAAACAAGCTATTATAAACCTTCCCTCTTTTATTCAAGCTCTTGAAGAAAAATGTTTTTCAGAATGTTTATATGTTCAACAAGTTTTTTTAAATGAAAATATTAAAAAAATTCCAAAAGCAGCTTTTCAAGGTTGTGAAAATTTGCAATTTATTTCTTTAAATAATGTCATAGAAATAGAGGAGGAAGCTTTTAGTAATTGTCAAAAACTTAAAGATTTTTATGGGGATAATCTTTGTTATATAGGTGATAGGGCATTTAATGACTGTGGGTTTGAAGAATTAGTTTTTTCTGACAACATAAAAAACATTGGAAGTGGCGCCTTTAAAAACTGCACTGAACTAAGACTTGTAAAAATAAATGATAACTTGCAAAGCTTAAACCCTGAAATTTTTGCTGGATGTATTAAATTAAAAGAAGTGAAGCTTTCAAAAAATTTGAAGTGTATTGAAAGAGAGGCATTTTTGTCTTGTGAAAATTTAATCGAACTTGAATTTTTTGAAAAGCTTGAATTAATTGGCGATGGTGCCTTTATAAACTGTGGTCTAAAACATATTACTTTACCTAATTCATTAAAAGAAATTCAAGATTCGGCTTTTGAAGGTTGCTTTAATTTGCAAGAAATTTGCTTTCCTCAAAATGAAATTAGTTTAGGACGAGAGGCTTTTAAAGATTGTAAAAATTTAAAAAATATAGATTTTAATTGCGGAATATTTAGGTTAAACGATTATGTTTTTGCTAATTGCAAAAGTTTAGTTTCAGTAAATTTAACAAAGGGTATTAAAGAAATTGGATGTAAAGCTTTTTTAAATTGCAAAAGTTTGCAAAATGTTGAACTGGGAAAAGACTTAGACAGAATTTGTGAAAGTGCATTTAGTGGTTGCTCCGAATTAAAAAATATTGAACTGCCGCAAAATTTGAAATTCATTGAAAGAAAGGCATTTAATGGATGTACCTCGCTTACTAAACTGTCATTCCCAAAACTAATGAATTCGCTTGGCGCGTTTGCATTTAAGGGCTGCAAACAATTAAAAGAGGTTGTGTTGCCAAATGGCATAGTTGAAATTAAAGCGGGATTATTTTCAGAATGTAGTTCACTGAAAAATGTTGTAATTTCTAAAAGCATTCAAACAATTTGTGCCGAAGCTTTTAGCCATTGCGAAAATTTAAAAGAAGTTATTTTTTTAGGTGAATGCGAAATTTTTGAAGAAAATGCCTTTTTTAATTGTGGTTTAGAAAAAATTGAATTGCCAAATGGATTAAAAAAAATAGGAATAAGTTGTTTTGAAAATTCAAAAAATTTAAAACAAATTAGTTTTGGCAATGGGCTTTTGCAAATAGAAGCAAAGGCTTTTAAAAATTGTAAAGCATTAATAAATGTGTTTTTCCCAGACAGTTTGACAAATCTAGATACTTATTGCTTTGCAGGTTGCTCAAGTTTAGAGGAAATTAAATTTGGAAAGGGAGTAAAATTTGTAGGCAACAATGCATTTTTTGAATGTTCCTCACTTAGAAAAATTTTTTCAGAAAATATAGAGGTATTGGGAAACAGTGCTTTTGAAAACTGTGAAAGGCTTGAAAACTTAAATTTCAATCAAAAGAAACTTAAAAGAATAGGTAATTGTTGTTTTAAAAACACATCAATTAAAGAACTTTTAGTTCCAAGTTGTTGGATTGGAGATTTTGCTTTTTCTAGTTGCAATGATTTAAAAAGTGTAAAAATTTATCCATCTACAAATTTTTCTAAAGCAACTTTTGCCAATTGCGTTAATCTTGAAAATGTTAAAATTGAACAAGGTTGTGGGCGTTTGGGAGAAAGTGTTTTTGAAAATTGCACCTCATTGAAAACTATAAACATTCCTAAAAGTGTTGGAATTATAATGTCTAATAGTTTTTTGGAATGTCATTCTTTAAAAGATGTTACACTAGAAAATGGAATAAGTGAAATTGGTCCAAGATGTTTTGAAAATTGTCGGGATTTGTCACAAATCGTTCTTCCACAATCAATAATGCAAATAGGTGAAAATGCTTTTGCGAAATGTTCGCTGTCAAGAATAGAATTTCCTCAAGATGTTATCATGCAAAATCAGGTATTTTCCGTTGATTTTGAAAATTGTTTATTAGACGAGTCATTTATGGTTGTTTTAGGTAACAATCTTAAAAATGATGGCATGACAAATGTTGATTTTAAAAAGTTTGGACGAGTTATTGAAAACTTTAAGTTTGAGTATTTATTCAAAGGGATTAATTTTAGCAGTCTAGAAGAACTTGCAAAAAAAATGAAGCGAGTAGATTTTGCATTTCCTCTTGATTTTCTTTTAAAGTTGAACAAAAACAAAGAGGTTTTTAATAAGCTAATAAAAAATGGCGAATTTACTATATTTAATAACGAGTTTAAAGGACTTACTCAATCATTTTCTAATCTTGACAATAAAAATAAGGTGGCATTTTTTAAACTCGCATTGATTTTTGGATGTTTTAGTCGTGATATTATAATTAATTTTAAAAAGTCAACTACCATGATGAAATGTCAACTTGCAAGCATGATTCTTGCACAAATTTACAAGAAAAAGGTGTTTGGAGAAAATTATGATTTGTTGTTAGAAAACTTTCCCATTCAAACCGAAACATCACCAGACTTTATTAAATTTGTAGGTGAAACCAAAAACGGAAATTTCGAAAATTTAGAGATGCTTTTAAATTTAGAGTTTAAATATAAAGGAATTTTTCTTGAAACATTGACAAAATTTGATAAAGTAAAAAGCATGAGAATCGTAACTGGAGCCAAAGGCAATCCTAAAAAAATTTCCTGGGAAAAGGCAATTATTAGAAACTTTCTTGGTCAAAATTATACTAATATAGATGAAGAAAACAAAGAACTTGCAAATGTGTTTTATCAAAAAGGTGTGTCGCAAAACTATTTTGATGAGGCGTGCAGAATCATAAAATTTTCAAAAAAGAGAAACATCCCATCTCATATTCTTAAAAAAGCCTTAAGTGAAAAAAATTATAGTGAAACATCTAGTATAAATGATGGTTCGATAAAAGAATTTTCTAAGGATAAAAGAGAATTGGCAAAGCTATTTAAAGACAATTTTTCTTATGAATGGCTAGATAAATACTCACCAAAAAATTTTATATTAGGGCATTATACAAGTTGTTGCGGAAGTATAACAAGTGAACATTATGGCAGGAACATAACTCTTGCAAGTGTAGAAAGTGAGTGTGTTCAAAGTTTGGTTATAAAAGACTGCTTTGCCGATATTGTTGCAAAAGGTACTATGTATTTAAATAGGGATTTAGGATATGCTGTTTTCAATGATTTTGAAGTCAATCAATTGTATCTAAATAAAAAAGAAAGCGAAAAAATTTTTGATGCTTTTATACGAGGCATCAATGCCTTTGTTGCGGAGTATAACAAACAAAACAAATCAAATCTGCTAAAACAAGTAAATGTTGGAGGTGGAAATAATAAATTAATTGATTTATGCGAAGAGAGATGCGAAAAATCAAATTTAATTTTTTTTGTCCCATCTAATTTTGATTTTCAGGATGCGCAAATAGACCAATTTGTGATATATCAACAAAAAAACCTAAAAAAGGAAAAAGAGTTTGACCTAGATTAATTTTAACAAAGGTTATATTAAAAAAATTGCAAAATTATGTATTAAACTTTTAATTTTGCAATAAACTCATTAGTGGAGTAATCGCCCCTTCTGTTAAACCTTCCAAGGTTTAACAGGCAAGGGGGGTCATTTTTTTTGATTATATTTACTCTTTCATTACAAGTTAAAAGCATTTTAAAATTCATAGAAGTTA
Organism: uncultured Clostridia bacterium; assembly: GCA_944381825.1. Classification (GTDB taxonomy): domain Bacteria; phylum Bacillota; class Clostridia; order Christensenellales; family UBA1242; genus CAJKWP01. The sequence goes on along the minus strand of CALWMK010000004.1, from coordinate 23,692 downwards.
AAATTGTTTTTGAAAGCTCATTATATTTTCCAAAAGGATAGGCAAAAACATTTGTCATAATATGAGCCTTTTCTTGCATTTTTAATAACAGTTTTTCTGTGTCGGTTTCTAATGATTTTTTATAATCTTCATCACTTTCATTCCAAAGTTGCCCAATGCCGTATCTTGGTTCATATTTGTGCATATCATAGCTATGATGACCAATTTCGAAATTTCCACTATCTTTCAAAATTTTCACTTCTTCCCAAGAAAGATAAGAATAGTTAGGATTTGGATTTTCTCCATTTTCGGTTTCGTCATCTGTGATTTTTCCAATTATGTTAATATTTGCTTTAAAACCCTGTTTTTGAAGAATAGGAAGTCCATAATATAAATTATTATAATAACCATCATCAAAGGTAATTAAAATAGGTTTTTTGGGCAAACTGCCATTTCCATAAACATATTCAATTATCTCGGAAGGAAACACACTTGTGTAACCTTCATCTCGTAATGCTTCAAGGTCGGCTGAAAGTTGGCGTTCTGAAACAATATAAGTGCCTTGTCGGCTGTTTAAAATTGTGTGATACATAATAATTGGTAAAACAACCTCTTCTTCACCAAAACAAAAATTTGGAATTAGGCTAAAATATATACAAAAAAAAAGTAAAATTGCGACAAATTTTTTCATATTTTTATTATGTTTAAAATTATTAAAATTATTTAATATATTATTTTTTTTAAATTTCTAATTCGCTAAAATTCGATTAAATTAAAATAAAAATTTATTTGCAATAAAAATGTTGACAATATTTTTTAAATAACATAAAAATAATAAAAGAGTTATCAAATCAAAATTTAAAGCAAATTAATATTAGATTATTAATCATAAAAAGGATTAAAAATGAAAAAATTTCTAAACGATAAATTTACCAGTTGGGAAAATTTATATCAAACCACAAAAAAGCTTGTTGACGAAAAAAATTTTTCACCGTTTATTCAAGGTGGCGTTGTTGCTGCTGCCGTGGTCACAGAGGAAGATAATGTTTATTATGGCATAAACATTGATTCAGCATGTGGTTGGGGTGTTTGTGCTGAACGCAATGCGATTTTTAATATGTTTACCAATGGTGAAAACAAAATAAAAAAAGTTTTAGCTGTTGATAAAAATGGTGTTTTAATGCCTTGCGGAGTTTGTAGAGAGGCACTTATGCAGTTAGATGAAAAAAGTGGTGATATAGATGTTTTAATTAATATAAATCCTTTAAAAACAATCAAACTTAAAGAACTTTTAAGTAAATGGTGGGCATATGATTGGTTTAAAAATAGCAGACAATAATTTTAAATATTTGACAAAACAACAATTAAAAACCATAATATTTTTATGAAAATAATATTTTTATTGTTATTGATTCTAATTTTATATTTTAGCATTGGCATTTTTTATGGTAAATTTAAAAAAGACTTAATCTATATTTTGGCAATTGGTGGGGCTGTAAATAGTAATATTTTCAACATCAGTTCCTATCCTATTTATATTGGTAATTTAATTTTTGGAGTCGACTCAATTCTTTACACATTGTTTATTTTTTGTATAATAATTATTTATTTTTACTTTGGAAAAAAAGAAGCTGTAAATTTAACACACACTTCCATAATATCAATTTTGTTTGGCGCAATCATACAATTAATTGCATCTTATGCCACATTTGGTTTTGAAAGTGAATTTATTTCAACATTTGTTTCTTTTTTAGTAAGTGTTTTTGCAACACTTTGTGCGGTTTATTTGATGTTATATTTTTTAGAAAAGTTAAAACATGTGAATAAATTTGTTTTATGCGGTTTGGCATTATTGCTTGCCAGCATAGTAAACTCTACAATATATTTTTCGATTGTTGCAATAACTTCTAATTTACAAGAAAACTTTATTCCGGCAATTCTTGGTTCTTATGTTGGCAAAATAATTTCTATGATTTTTTCTGTGATTTGTTTTATTGTTATTGATGTTGTTGAAAAAAAGAGACTGAAAAGGAATAATATTAAATTAGATAGGTAAAGCTTTTAAAGATATATAAACCCTATAAATTTTATAGGGTTTATATTATTTTATAGATATATTTTCATTTAACCTTTTTTAAAAAGAACCAAAGAATAATTGAAATTTGAATTGGAATAGCAATTAAAAAGATTGTCCATATTTTATCCACATTAAGACTTAAATAAATAGAAGTTAAAAGTGTCCAGACAAGAAGAGAGCATATGATTGCAGTTATATATTTTTTTCCCCAAATACAAGAAAAAACCAGTGCAACAATACATGTTATTGGAATTGCATAAACAAAAACAAGCCAAGCTCTAGTGTATGAAGGCAAAAACATGTGAAAACAAACAAAGCAAATGGTAGACACCAGCCATACTAAAAGTGAAGATAATATTGAAATTAACAAATGTTTTAAATTTATATCACTCTTTTTTATCTTTTTATTGTCTTTTTGAGCAAAAAAATCATCGACTTTAATTCCGTAGATATCGGCAAGCCTTTTCATTATTTCTAAATCAGGAAGTGCATCTCCGCGCTCCCATTTTGATATTGACTTATCTGAATAATTAAGTTTTTCAGCAAGTTCTGCTTGAGTAAGTTTTCTTTCCTTTCTATATAATATTAAATTATTTGCCACAATTTCTTTAAAATTTTCTTCCATAAGCAAAAACCTCTTTAAAATAATACCACCGCTTAATGGAATTTGCAAATAATTTGCAAGTTTCTAAAGAGTAGAGTGGTTTTAAACTATTTTTGATAATTTTAAAATCATTCTTGACATTTGTTATAAAGAAAGCTTTCTTTTTTTTTAAAAAATGACAAAAAAAACTAAAAAATATTGTTCTATCAAAAGTAGAATATAAAAAACAGACTCTACAAAGCTGGTATAAAAAGATGGAAATAAAAAATTAATTAGTAGGGAAAAGCTGAATTTTATTTTTGTATAATATTGATTAAAGGAGGAAATATGAAAATTGCAATATCTGCGGAAAGCACTATAGATTTGACACCAGAACTCGTCGAAAAATATGATATTAAAATAGTTCAATTTACTATTAATTTGGGAGAGGAGGCATTTTTTGATAAAGATATTTCTCCACAGGACATTTTTGAATATGTTGAGAAAAATAAGCTTTTGCCCAAAACAAGCGCGGTTAATCAATTTCAGTTTGAACAGCATTTTGAAAATATTTTAAAAGAATATGATGCTATTATTCATTTTTCACTTTCTAGCGAAATGAGTAGCGCATGTGAAAATGCAAAAACTGCAAGTGCAAAATTTAAAAATGTTTTTGTCATTGATACTCGTTCTCTTTCAACGGGCATAGCTCTTTTAGTATTATCCGCTTGTGACATGAAGAAAGATGGAATGATGGCAAAAGAGATAGTTGAAAAAATAAAAAGAAGAATTGATTTTGTTCAAGCAAGTTTTGTTTTGGATAGATTGGATTATTTATACAAGGGCGGTCGCTGTAATGCCCTTATGTATTTTGGCGCCAATCTTTTAAAATTACATCCTCAAATAATTGTAAAAGATGGAAAAATGATTTCTGGACACAAATATAGAGGAAGCCTCGAAAAAGTTACTTTAAATTATGTAAAAGATACACTTGCAGAATTTAATAATCCAGACAAAAAAAGAGCCTTTATAACTTTTACAACAGCAACTGAAACATTAATTTTTCAAATAGAAAAAATTTTAAAAGAAAAAGGATTCCAAGAAATTTATAAAACAACAGCGGGTGCAACCATTTCAAGTCATTGCGGAGAAAACACACTTGGAATTTTGTATATTAATGATGGCGGAGGAGTTTGATTAGCCATGTGTTTTCCTCTAAATGTTTTTAAATGTAACAACTTAAAATAAATTATAAATTTAAACAAAATGTGCTTTTGTTAAGATTGCATTTTGTTTGATTCCTTGACAAAAAAAATTTGTTGTGTTAGAAACAAAACAGAACAAAAAAGGGAAACAAATGAGAGAAACATTTTATATTACAACACCAATTTATTATCCAAGTAACAAATTTACACTTGGGAACTGTTATACCACTGTAATTTGCGATTCAATTGCAAGATTTAATAAAAAACTTGGTAAAGATGTGTTTTTTTTAACAGGCACAGATGAACATGGTCAAAAAATAGCAAAAGTTGCAAGTGAACACGGTTTAAGTGAAAAAAAATACCTAGATGAAATTGTAGAAGATAGCAAAAACCTCTGGGCTATTTTAGATGTGGAATATGACAAATTTATTAGAACGACAGATGAGCAACATGTCAAAGCAGTTCAAAAGATTTTTTCAAAACTTTATCAAGATGGATATATTTATAAATCGTCTTATAGCGGACTTTATTGTGTGCCTTGTGAATCTTTTTGGACCGAATCTCAGCTTGTGGATGGCAGATGCCCTGATTGTCACAGAGAGGTGATAAACCAGAAGGAAGAGGCATATTTTTTCAAACTTTCAATGTTTGCCGACAAACTTTTAAATTTATACAAAGAACATCCAGAGTTTTTAAAACCTGACTCAAGAGTAAATGAAATGGTGCAAAATTTCATTGTTCCAGGACTAAACGATTTGTGTGTTTCAAGAACAAGTGTAAAATGGGGAGTTGAAGTTCCATTTGATAAAAACCATACAATTTATGTTTGGCTCGATGCTTTGCTAAACTATTTGACCGCACTTGGTTATATGAGTGAAGATGATAGTTTGTTTAAAAAATATTGGCCAGCAAATGTGCATATAATGGGAAAGGAAATTGTAAGATTTCATGCTATAATTTGGCCTTCTATTTTAATGGCACTAAAGCTTCCTTTGCCAAAACAAATTTTTGGACATGGTTGGCTTTTGTTTGGCGGTGATAAACTTTCAAAGAGCAAGGAAACGAAAATTAAAGAGGTTTTAGACCCAAGAGTTTTAATTGAATTATATGGTGTTGATGCAGTGAGATACATTTTGTTGAGAGAAATTCCCTTTGGTAGCGATGGGGTTTATACTACCGAGCGTTTTCTTTCTAGATATAATTTTGATCTTGCCAACGATTTTGGGAATTTGGTTTCAAGAAGTTTTAGCATGCTAAAAAAATATTTCAATGGCACTGTCCCTCAAAAAAAATCTGAAAATGAGGATGATAAGAAGTTAATATTAGATGTTTCTAATTGTGCCAAGTTGGCAAAAGAAAGCATGGAAAATTTTGATGTTAGCAAAGCTATTAGCGAAATATTTAATATTTTTAAACTTGGCAACAAGTATATCGAGGTTTCCATGCCTTGGGTTTTAAATTCAAATAATGATGAAAGGTTACAAACCGTTTTATTCAATTTAATAAACCTAATTTCAACAGGTTGTAAACTTTTAAATCCATTTTTGACAAAATCAACTAAGATTGTGCTTGATGCAATCGGTGAAACTGAATTTAATTTTGAAAACATAGAAAAAATTTCAACTATTGAAGCAGGAAGAGTTGTAGAAAATGTGCCAGTTTTGTTTCCAAGATTAGATATTCAAAAAGAAATGGAAAAACTTTCAAAAATTGCAAATGAAAATAATTAATTTAATTAAGAACAAAGATAAGATGTGTTAAATATAAGTTTTATATTAGTTTTGAACATAATCAATCGCTTTTTCATAAATATTGCCATGAAGGAGATTGATTATGTTTTTTAATAGATACAATGTTCAAAATGAAGATGAGAATGAGTTTTTAAATATTATTGCCTCCAGACCATTTGCATGGGCAGAAGTTAAAGGAGGAAATGGTTATGAAAATGTTAGAGGAAGGGTTTCTTTTTATAGGGTTCAAAATGGAGTTGTTGTTTTTGCAAATATAAAAAATCTACCTGTGAGTCAAGAGGTTTGTGCTGAAAATATTTTTGCCATGCATATTCACCAAGGTGAGGAGTGCACTGGCGACGAAAACGACCAATTTAAAAATGCAAAGGAACACTTAAATTTAAACTCTTGTGAACATCCAGCGCACACTGGAGATTTGGAACCATTATTTGCTGGGCGCAATGGTAATGCTGTTTACGCCTATTGGACAGACCGATTTACCCTTTCTCAAATTTTGGGAAAGGTTGTAGTAATTCATTTACAACGAGATGATTTTGTCTCTCAGCCTTCTGGTGACTCTGGAGTTAAAATTGCTTGCGGGAAAATTGTCACGCGATAATAATTTTATTATTTTAATTTAAAACTGCTCAGCATTTGCTGGGTGGTTCTTTCTTATTCGGAAAATATTTCATTAAGTTTTGTATGAAAGAGCTAACAATGCTTGTCAAAAATCCATCATTCTTGTGGGCTTTATGGAAAGGGTGCGAACACGAAAAGTCGATGAAGTAGGCATTTTGTTTTAGAATTAAATCGAAAAGATTATTAAAATAAGCTTTTTTTTATTTGTTTTTAATTATAAAATTTTTTGTTTTATAAGCTTTTTTTGCTTTCTATTTTACATTTTTGTATATTTTTTTTTCTCTTGCTTAAAATAACTACAAAAAAGGAGAAAATAAATGAAAAAATGGCAATTATTGTTAGCTATACCACTTGCGTTTATGTTGAGCTTTGGGACAATTTTATCTTTGGGCATGAAAAAACTTTCTACACCTCAATTATCTTCAAACCAAAATGTGGTAACCGCTCAAACTGCAAGTCAAATTCAAGCTGTTCAACAGCGTCTTAAAGAGCTTGGATATTACGATGGACCCATAACTGGAAATTATGGTCCACTAACTCGTGCAGCTGTAATAAAATTTCAAAGCGATTATGGTTTAAATGCAGAGGGATACCTAGGACCTCAAACCCTTGCAATGTTAGGATTGTCGGATAATTATTCTAGTCAAAACAATTCCGATTTGTATCTTTTGGCAAAGTGTGTTTATGCAGAGGCAAGAGGTGAAAGTTATGTGGGACAAGTGGCGGTCGCTGCAGTTATTTTAAACAGGGTCGAACATCCTAGTTTTCCAAACACAATAGCAGGAGTGGTTTATCAACCTTGGGCTTTTACAGCTGTTTACGATGGCCAAATTAACCTTGAGCCTGACCAAACCGCTTATTCAGCCGCACAAGATGCACTAAACGGTTGGGATCCAACCTATGGTTGCATTTATTATTACAATCCAGAAACTGCAACAAGTCAATGGATATTCTCGCGAGAAGTGGTTACAACAATTGGAAAACATGTATTCGCTAAATAGATTAAAAGGAATAGATTATGGAAAACAAAAAAACAGTTCAAAAAAATGATAAAACAAAAAGAAGAAGAGCTCCAGTGGGCTGGATAGTAACATGTAGCATACTAGGAGGAACGGTTTTAGGTCTTGGCACATTATTATACTTTTCAAATCAAAATGCAAATAATCATGCTATGAGGCTGGAAAATATGTATCAAAAATCCTATTATGATTTTGCAGATAACATTAATAATGCCGAAGTAAAACTTAGCAAAGCGCTTTCTACAAATGATTCTAATTATGCACAAAAATTACTTTCGGAAGTTTCAAAGAATGTTTCAGAAGCAGAGGATAAACTTAACAATTTGCCCGTTTCCATCAATGGTCTTGAGGAAAGCCTAAAGTTCATAAATCAAGTTGGCGGTTACACCAATACACTTTCTAAAAAGCTTTCTCGTGGAGAAACTCTTTCTTCTTCAGATAAAACAACTCTGAGAAAACTTCATTCGTCTATTGTTGAAATGAAAAACAGTATTGGCGAAATGACAAATGATATGAAAGATGGCTATGGTATTTTGTCAAACTCTTTATCTCTTAAAGGTGACTATAATGATTTTACCATATCTCTTCAAACCATAAAATCTAATGATGTTGACTATCCAACCATGATTTATGACGGACCTTTTGCAGATTCACAAATAGAAAAAGATATCAAAGGTTTGACAGGCGAAATGATTTCTATGGATGAGGCGAAGCAAAAACTTTCACAAATTGTCAAGGTTGCTCCAGAAGAAATATCATTTATGAATGAAACCAAGTCAAGTTTTGAGACATATGATTTTATGTTTGAAAAAAACCAAGCAAATTGTTATGCTCAAATGACAAAAAAAGGTGGAAAACTTATTACCATGAGTTCTTTTGCAGATAATAAAAACATCTCAATGTCAAAAGAAGATGCAATTTCAATTGCAAAAGAATTTATTGCCGAAACAGGTGTTAATGATGTTGAATGTGTTTGGAGTGATATTATTGGTGGCAATGCATATTTAAATTTTGCGCCTATTGAAAATTCTGTAATTTTATATCCAGATTTAATAAAAATTAAAGTTGATTTGGGTGGCGGAGCGATACTTGGTTATGAAGCCACAAGTTATTATACTAATCATACACAAAGAAAACTTTCAGAATTTAAAATTTCTTCCCAACAAGTTCAAGATAAACTGCAAAAAGAATTTACACTAATTTCAACAAAAAAGGCATTGGCACCAATTGAATATAGTGAAATTCTTTGCTATGAACTTACATGTTATAAAAATTCAGATTTATATTACTTCTATTTTAACAGTGAAAATGGTAATTTAGAAAATGTACTAAGAGTAATAAAAACAAATGACGGGAATAAACTTATGTAACAAAAAAAAATAGTTTGACATATATGAGATTGGGTCATCAAACCTAATCTCATTCTGCAAAACTATATTAATTTGTTTTTACCTCCTATAAATCTTTTTAAAAAATTTTTTAAGGTATTATAATTTTTATAAAATTTTGTTTTGCAGTTTGCTAAGCATAAAGCTTTAAGATTAGGTTTTAACCTAATCTTTTAATTTTGGAGTGTTTATGATTTGTAGAAATAATTCTTGTTCTACTTGTGGAACCTGTCTTTCTTCTTGTGGATGCAAAACTTGTAACAACAACTGTATAGGCAACTATCCAAATCCAGTGGTGGCGGATAATGTCAATTCTTGCAACTATTCAAATATCATAACAAATACTGGTGCAACATCTGGTGCTCACTTGACATCTAATGGAAGTTTGGCTCCCTCACAAGATTTATCATTAAATTTAATACATACAACAACAAATATTGCCTATCAAAATTCCGGTCAAGACACAACAATACTTGGAGGTTTATATAAAATAGATTTTGCGGCAAACATCTCTGGGAATGCAGATCCAATTTCATTAGGCATTAAAATTGGAAATAATGTAGATCAAAATAGTATCATAAGTTCAAGCAAAACAGGTTCATTAACCCACATTTCAAACACTTTTTTTACATCGGTTCCAGATGCAAGTTATATTTATCTAACAAACACTTCAAATGAACATCTCAATGTTGAAAAGGTCAATGTAACTTTAATAAGGATGTCTTAAACACATTTATTATAATTTTATAAGCCAAAGCAGTGATTATATAAAAAAAATAACCGCTGTTTTTTAACATGACATCTTTTCTTTTTTTTACATATATTGAAATGAGGCAAATTTGCCTAAAATTAATTAAAAGGAGAAAAAGTTATGTTTTTTAACTTTGGTTGTTTTAATCGTAATTGTGGCTGTGAACACAAAAGAAACAATTGGAATTGGGAACAAAATTGGAACAATTGTAATCCATGTAGACAAAATTTTTGTTGTAATGATGGCTTTGACAGAGAGATAAGAAATGACCACAACAATTGGAGAGGAAATTGCCAATGTTTTCCTATCCCATTTATAATTTGTTGTGATGACGATAATAATAATTGTTGCCGTTAAATTACACAATTTTTATTGAAAAATTATTCGCTTGATATGAGTTTCTCATAAAAAGCGAATCTTACATATGCCAAATTGTTGGGCGATTAAAACCATTCAGAATTTCATGTTGTTTATAAAATTTGATCTATCATTTGCATATTTTAAATTGGTTTGATATACTAAAATTAATGGAGGGTAAAATGCCTTTAAAACCAACAATTAGGAAAAAAGTTGATGAAAAAATCGATGAAATAATCGACAAACAAATTGATAAAATGGTGGATAAAACATTAAAAGAGTTGGATGAAAAAGATTCCAATTTGCCAAAATCAAAAAATTTAGACTCAAATGAACAAAATGAAACAAAAAAATCAAACAATGATTTTGAGCAGAATAAACTTGTGTTTGCTTTGTCGTATCTTGTATTCTTTCTTCCATATATTTGCGCAAAAAATTCTCCTGACAAAAATTTTTATGCTAATCAAGGTCTGGTGCTTTTGCTGACTTCAATAGTTTTCGGAGTGGCAATTGGACTTTTAAGTTTGGCTTCTTCTGTTCTAGGCTGGATTTTAAGCATTATAATTTATGTTTTGGTGATTGCAGAACTAGTTTATGGAGTGGTTAAAACAATCCAAGGTCAAGAAAAAACCCTACTCCCAATAATCGGAAAAATAACAATAATAAAGTAAGTAATTTAAATATAAATCGTTAAGCAAAATTATTATTTAAAAGTTGTAAATTTTTCATTTAAATCAAATATTTATATAAATAAAATGCAAAAAAAATATTTTTTTTGCGTTTTATTTTCTTTAAAAATTTTTTTATGCTACAATTAAAAAAAATTGGAGGTTTTTATGGGGTTTTTTGATTTGTTCAAGGAAAAGATAACTCAACCAACCACTCATGACAGTGAGGATAATTTAGTATTAAATAGTGGAGCGCACATTTTAAATAATTGTAGAAATGTTGTTGTTGAAGGGAAGGCAATAATTTTGGAAGCAACAGACACTCAAATTATTTCAATGAGTGGTAAAAGCAAGCTTCAAATATTAAATAGTGGAGAAATTGGCGAAGTTAGTGGCAATGTTAAAATTGGACTTATTAAAAGAGGAAAGATAGGTATAATTAAAAACAAGGTCAAAGTTACAACAATAAATGATTGTTTTATTGAATATTTAAAAGACAATGTAAAAATTGGAACCTTTAATGGTGGTGAGGTTAAGTTTGTCGATGGAAAGACTCAAATTGCCACAATTAATAGTGGAAAATTTATGTTTGTGCGTGAAAAAGCAAAAATTGGAACTATGATAAATGGTGAAATTACAGGCATAATGAATGATGTTGAGCTCACAACAATGATGAATGGTAAGGTGTCTTATGTTCTCAATAAGGCAAATATTGGAACAATAAATAATGGATGTATTGGTGAGGTTTGTGATTCTAGCGAGATTGAAACAATCAATAATGGAAGCATAGATTATATGAGGGGTAAGGCAATTGTTTGCCAACAAATTGCTGGAGAAATTGAAAATCAAAGTCCAACAACTTTGGTGCTTTACTCTCAAAAAAAGGAAAATGCTAAAAACATTTTAAAACCTCAGGAAGAAAAAAAGAAAGGTAAAAGGAAAGCCTCTTCTGAGGGAATTGATGCAAATAAAAATTTAGAAAATCAAGAGAATAATGATGTTTCTCAACCTCAAATTGATGAGAAAGATTTGTTAGAAAAACAAAACGAGAGTGACGAAGAAAACAAAAATTAAAAGGGTCGCTAATGGACATTTTAATCTACATTTTGTTGGGTATATTTGCATTGGTTCTTATTTTTTGTCTGTCTATTGCAACTTATGCAGACTCTCAACTTTTAGAAGTTTTTAAAAAGACAAACAATGTTATGTCCTCATCTTTTACTGTGGCAAGCGACTTTGCAAGCATGTCATCAAAAGCCTTTTTAAATGGTGAAGTTAAGGTGGGAAAAAAACAAGGTTTTTTAACAGATGCCTATTCGCCAAAACAAAAAACAATTTTTTTATCTGAACAAATTTATTCAAATTCTTCAGTCGCCGCTCTTGCCATTGCTGGACATGAAATGGGGCATGCACTTCAAGATTTTTTTAAGCCTAAAGTTTTGTTAAAAAAAACAAAACTTAGTCGCATTTCAAAAATATTGGGATATTTTACCTTTCCCATTTTTTTATTAGGCATTTTCTTTTTAATTTTTCTTCATGAAAATTTGGTATTATGTCTTTCATGTTTTATTTTGGCACTAATTTTCTTTTGTTTCGCGCTGTTTGTAAAATTGCTTACAATTTCAATTGAAAAAGAGGCATCAAAAAATGCAATTGACATGTTGAAAAAACTAAGAGTTTTAGAAGATGACGAAATAAAAAAAGCAAAGTTATTGCTCAATGCAGCACTTTTAACTTATGTTGCAGATTTTTTACGCAGTATTTTATCTTGGACTTTGCTAACGCGAAAAACTAAAATTTTTGGAGGTTAATATGCCAAAATATATCATAGGGGTTGATGAAGGAACAACAAGTTGCCGTGCTGGACTTTTTGATGTTGACAAAAATGAGTTTGTCAAAATTGAACAAGAAAGTCTTTCAATTTATTCCCCACATGAAGGTTATGTTGAACAAGATGGAGATGAAATTTTCAACACTTTCATCTCTGTTGTAGAAAAGGTGCTTAATTGCCAAGAAGCAAAAAATGGAGAGATTTTGGGACTGGGCATTACAAACCAAAGAGAAAGTACAATTTGCTTTGACAAAAAAACTGGAAAATGCTTGAGCAAAGTGATTGGTTGGCAATGTAGACGCACTGCAAAAATGTGTGATGAAATTCCAGCACATTTTAAAAAATATATAAAAAAAACAACTGGGCTTGTTGTGGATGCCTATTTTTCTGCGACAAAAATGAAGTGGCTTATTGAAAACAACAGTGAGTTGAATTTATATAGACAACAAAAAAATCTTTGCTTTTCAACTTTAGACAGTTTTTTGATATTTAGACTTACAAAGGGAAAAAAATTTATTACAGATGTTACAAATGCATCTAGGACAATGCTCTTTGACATTAAAAAGCTTGATTATGATGACAAACTTTTAAAATATTTTGAAATTTATCGCGAAGAATTGCCAAGTGTAATTTCTAACAATCAAATTATAGATGAAATTGAATTGTGTGGAAGAAAAATTAAATTATGTGGACTTATTGGAGATCAACAATCTTCGCTTTTTGGGCAGGCTTGTTTTGAGTGTGGCGAAATTAAAAATACTTATGGCACAGGGTGTTTTATGCTTGCCAATACTGGTGAAAAAATCGTTGATGTTAAAAATCTAGTTTCAACTGTTGCTTACAAACTTAATGGAGAAAAGGTTAAATATGCTTTAGAAGGAAGCGTTTTTAATGCAGGAAGTTGCATTGAGTGGCTTAAAGATGTTGGTTTAATCCAAAGCGCCAGCGAAACACAAGAACTTGCTGAAAAAGCCAAAGATAGTGGTCGAGTTGTTTTTGTGCCAGCTTTAACTGGTTTGGGCGCACCCTATTGGGACATGAATGCAAGAGGTCTTTTAATTGGCATTAATCGCGCAACAAAAAAAGAGCATATTGTGAGAGCTGTGCTTGAATCAATCGCTTATTCAACTTTTGATGTTTTTAATCTTTTCAAAAAAAATATATCAAACATTTCTCAAATCAAATGTGATGGTGGAGTTTCCAAAAATGATTTTTTAATGCAATATCAAAGTGATTTATTAAATCTTGAAATTGTTATTCCTCAAAATTATGAAACAACCCTTTTGGGTGCAGTGTATATGTGTGCTTTAGGCATAGGTGTGTTTTCTTCAACTGAAACAATTAAAAATGTTTGGAAAAAGAAAAAAAGTTTTATTCCAACCATTGATGTGCAAACGCAAAAGCGAAGGTTGGCTCGATGGCATAAAGCAATTTCAAGAAGTTTGAATTGGAGGAGTGATGAAAAAGAAAAAAATTAAAAGTTATGATGGAAAAGCATTACAATGTTATATTTTTGAATGTGAAAAGCCAAAAGCCATTGTGCAAATTGCGCATGGTATGCAAGAATATTCAAATAATTATTTTGAATTTTGTCAGTTTTTATGCGACCATGGATATTTGGTTTTTATTTTTGATGAAAGAGCTCATGGTCACACTGCTGGATTTCAAAATGTTGGCAGAGTTGAAGAAGGCGATGTTTTTTTTCAAACAGTATGTGATCATTTATTTTTTTCAAAAAAGCTCAAAAAAGACTATTCTAATCAAAATGAAAACTTAAAATTATATTTTTTTTCTCATTCATATGGCTCATTTATTGGACAAAGCTATCTTCAACAAAATCCATGTTGTGACAAAGCCGTTTTAATGGGGTCATGTTATATGAAAAAACCTATTGTAAGAATTGGCAAAGCTGTTGCAAATTTAACTTGTTTTTTCAAAGGTAAAGATGCCGAAGCTAAAATGATTGAAAATCTATCTTTTAACACTTACAAGAAAAAATTTAAAACCGGCAGTTGGATAACAACAAGTGATGATGAAACAAAAAAATTCTACTTAGATGAATTTAATGGAACACCTTTTTCAGCAGGTTTTTACAAATTCTTATTCAAAAATCAACTTAAATTGTATAAAAACCTTGATTTAATAGACAAAAATTTGCCAATCTTAATAATAAGTGGGAAGGACGATGTCATTGGAGATATGGGCAAAGGCACAAAAAAATTATACGATGTATATATAAAGCATGGTCTAAGTGCAAGACTAAAATTATATGAGAACAAAAGACATGCACTTTTAATAGAGCAGAACAAAGCTGAAATTTTCAAATTTTTGCTAGATTTTTTTGACGAAAATTAACTTGTTTTGTTTGTTTTTGATATCAATAAAAAAAATACTTTACGAGAAAGTTTTTTAAGTGTATACTTTGATATAGTTTTTTATGAGGAAATATAATATGTTTGAAAATGCAAAACTTTTGATTAAAGAAAATAAAATGATTGAAGATGGCGACATTATTGGAGTTGCAACTAGTGGCGGAAAAGATTCTATGGCTTTGTTATGCTTTTTAAAAGAACTTAGTGAAACACTTGATTTTGAGGTTATTGCAATTCATGTGGACCATTGTATTAGAGAGGAAAGCCATGAAGATGCTGAATTTGTTCTTTCTTTTTGTAAGGAACATGGAATCAGAGCATACAAATTCAAGGTGGATGCAACCAAAATTTCACGCGAAAAATCTGTAAGTATCGAAATGGGAGCAAGAGATGCTAGATATGGAGTGTTTGAAGCGCTTTATAAAAAAGGTGTTGTTTCAAAAATAGCACTTGCTCATCATAAAATGGATCAGGCTGAAACAATTTTAATGCATATGTTCAGGGGTTCTGGTGTTAGTGGAATGAAGGGAATGAGTCCTGTTAGAGAGTTTTACATTCGTCCTTTTTTAACAACTGATAAGGCGGAAATTGTAGATTATTTAAACCAAAATTTAATTCCAAATGTTGAAGATTTAACAAACTTGGATGACTCTTACCAAAGAAATAGATTAAGAAATAAAATTATGCCAGAAATATTAAAACTTTGGCCAAACGCAATTAATTCTATAATTGCACTTTCAAATGATTGTCTAGACGATAATGAATACATAAATTCTCAAATAATCGATGATGCACTTATTGTGGAAGATAAAACGGTGAAAATTCCTAGTTCCTACTTTTTGTATCCTAATGCAATTGTTACAAGACTTGTATTTAAAGCGCTTAGGTTAATTGGTGTGACAAACGATGTTGAAAGAAAACATATCTCACTTATAATGGCATTGGCTCTAAAAGGTGAAAACGGAAAGAAACTTGATTTGCCTATGGAACTTTCGGTTCATAAGGAATATGATTTTGTTACTCTTACTAATAAGCATAAAGAAAAGAAAATTTTAAAATTTCCCTTTAAATGTGGTGAATTTGAAATAGAAGGAGTTGGTAAACTAAAAGTTAAAAGAATTAATCCAAAGGATTTTGTAAAAACCGCGAATAATCTTATGATTGATGCAAAAAAATTGCCAAAAGGTGCAATTTGGAGATTTAGAGAAGATGGTGATGTTTTTGAAAAATTTGGTGGGGGAACAAAAAAACTAAAGAGCTTTTTAGCCGATAAAAAAATTCCACAGCGTCTTAGAAATTTGTTGCCCGTTTTGGCTTTTGAAAATGAAATTTATGCTATTGCTGGAGTTGAAATTAGTGAGGCAGTGAGGGTGGAAGAGGGTGTTAAAGTCGCCTACGAAATAATTTTAAATTAAAAAAAGCAGTCCAAAACTTTGTTCTTGCGAGTTCTTTTAGACGGATTAAGATGTTAGCTTTCTGCTAAAAGAACTCGAGTACTTCGTTTTGAAGCATTTTTTTATTAAAAACATTTTAATTATTTTTATAAAAATCTAACTTTTTATTAACTTTTAATGATTAAAATCAGTTCTAAACAAATACATTGCTTTTATCATTTGCCGAAAACACAGCCATTTTAAGTTATTTATTAGTTTATAAGTTTTGTTGGAATAATTATAATGTCTTAGTCTTTAAAAGCATTTCTTGTTTTTGATTGTAATAAAACTGAAATTGCAAGTAAAAATTCTGCTGGATAATAGGAATATACACAAAGATAATCAAATATTACATTATGACCACCAAAAACATAAAATAATAACATCAAGTCAGAAAAGAAGAACAAAATTGCTCCCAAAAAGCTAATGAAATTTGGTGTATTTTTTCTAATTATAAAGTTGCCAATGGCTTTACCAAGCATTATTGAAATTATAGTTGCGTAAATAGCAACAAGAATTTGCAATCCATCAAATTCAAAGTTTGGATATAAAAATATTAAAAGCATTGCAAGTGTTATAAGCAATATCCAACAAACAATGTCTATCCATGTAAGTTTTTGCAAAGTGCAAAAATAAATTGTAAAAAATATATGACCAAGTGCAAAAAATAGTGCACCAACAATAAAATTGCCAATTAAAATTATATCTCCTAGCATTGCGAAAAATAAACCAACAACCAATAATATTTCTTTCCATGATTTTTTAAACTGCCATTGTTTGCAAACAAGAACAAAATTAAATATGCCAGTTAAAACAAAAATGGAACTGGCAATTGATTTGGTGACATATTTATTTGTTGGAATTTGCATAAAACATATTGTTGCTATCAATAAAAATATTCCTAAAACTATATTTATATAAATTGCAATTTTATTATTTTTTTGAGTCATTTTATCTCCTTTTTTATTATTATAATAAATATCTTAAAAAAAATAAAATAATTTGAATTATTAATGCAAAAATATGAAACATATTCTAATCAAAAACAATTGATTAAATCGTTAAAAAATCAAAAAATTTTATCTTTTAAAAGTTTAATTAATAATTTATTTTCAAAAAAGTTAATACTCTGAAGAGTGTATATAAAGGATTTGTTCTTTTTTTGTTTTATTTTTTAATAATTTGACTTATTATATAAACTAATGTGAATGTTAAATTTTGCTTGCACAAAATTTAAGTTTTATTTGTACAAAACAAGCAAAAACTAAAGTTTTTTTTCATCACAGTTTGAATAAACATCAGTTTGCTTGTAAATGACTTTGTCGCTTGCAGACAAAACTTCCGATAATGTAAATTATTTATATTTTTAATAAAAAACTTGTATATATCAATATTTTTAAATTATCCCTTTTTTGTGGGTGATAAACAATGTGTATTTTCTTAATTTAAATTGTTTTATTAAAAATAAATATATAAAAAAAGAAAATAGTTGTATAATGTCTAAGTTAGTTTTTTGATAATTATATAAATTATGGTGGAAATATGGAAGAAAAAAAACATAGTCATTTAGGACATAGGCTAAGGTTAAGAAATTTAATAAGTAAAATAGGTATAGAAAATTTAAACGAACATCAAGCATTGGAATTTACATTATATTATATTCATCCTCGCTGTGATACTAATGAAATAGCGCACGATTTATTAAATAAGTTTGGTGATTATCACTCGGTTTTAGAAGCTTCTGTAGAAGATTTGATGTGTGTTAAAAAAATGGGAAGAGCAAGCTCACAAATGCTATCGCTTATGCGTGATGTTATGCAATATTACCGAACAAATCGATGTAAAGACATTAAGAGATTAAATAATATTCAAGAAATAATTGACTATTTTTGTAATTTACTTGAGTTAAAAGATAAAATGGAATGTTATGTTGTTGCTTTAAATTTAAAAAATGAGGTCATTGCACACAAAAAAGTTGCCACTGTAAAAGATGAAAATTTAACTGTGACAAAAAGTTGCCTAACTGATTTTGCAATGACAAATAAAGTTAAAAAAATATTAATTGGACATAATCATCCCAAAGAATCATGTTCTCCATCCATTTCTGATGACGACGCGACTAATATTATGAAAGATTGGCTCAATGATGTGGGCATAGAGTTGGTTGACCATATTATTATTGGAGATGATGGAGCATTTTCATTTAGAAATTGTAAAATGTATCCTATTAAGCTATAATTTTCCCGCATCTTATTTTTTGGTAATTATAACTAGAAAGTTTTCTATTTAATGAATCATAATCATGCGCGCAAATAAAAATATTATTAGGTGTGGGTGAAATTAGTTTTGTAACTAAAAGGGTGTGATAATATCCGCTATCATTGCCTAATTGAATTATATCTCCAATTTCAAGCTCACTTAATAAGATTTCTTTTATCTTTACACCAAATTCTGTTTTATTTGAAATTGCAAATGACCAAAATTCTTCAACTCCACTCCAACTTGGCGAACGACTTTCTAAAGATTGATAAAACCAACCATATTTATTTCTGTTCATTGGAATATTTCCGCTGTATAAGCATTGCGATATAAAATTGGTACAGTCACCGCCTATTAGTGAAAAATCATAGTACATAGGGTTGCGATATAGTGCCCATTTTTCAGCATAATTTACTGCTGCCTCTCTATTATAATACATATCTTTTTTTATGAAGTATTGTCGAAAAATGATAATTTAATGACAAGAAATGATGTTTGAACTTTGCATATTAATAACTTTATTTTTTAATATGTGTTGCAAATATTATACTTTTAGATTATAATTAATTATTGGAGGCAATATGAAAAAGGAAATATTTGGAGAAGACACTAAAATTATCTGGACTGATAAAAAAAGATATTTCGGCATGCCTATTTCTTTTACAAGGTATTCATTGGTGGAAAAAGAAGGCTCTTGGATAAAGCTTTTTTTGGATACTGGTTTTTTGTCAACAAAACATGAAGAAGTTTTAGTCTATCGTATATTTGACATTTCTGTAAGACAAACACTTGGAGATAAAATTTTTAATGTTGGATCTTTGTATCTTTACTGTAAAGATGAAAGTTTAGAATATTTTAATATAATAAGGGTAAAAAATCCCTTTAAGGTTAGAGATATTATTTCAGATTATATCGAAAAAGAGCGTGAAGAAAAAGGCTTTAGAATTGGAGAATTTCACGGATAGGTGATTTATGTATAATGATGAACATGATATAAAAAAACCAGGTGTAATTGTGTGTGGCTTTTTTGGTATAGGAAAATCATCTGTTTCTAAATATAGACCAGACATAAAGTTTTATGATTTAGACGCAAAAGCATTTGTAAAACAACCGGGATGGGAAAAAATTTATGTGGATTGTGCTTTGGCTTTACGAAAAGATTATGACATAGTTGCAATTAAAAGTTCAGATAAGGTAATGCACTTATTAAATGAAAAAGGAATAAAATATTATTTGGTATATCCAAATAGATTTGCAAAAAGAGATTTTATGGAAAGAGCTATTAAAAACAAATATTCAAGAGAGTGGATAGAAGCATTTTTTTTAGAATGGGATAGATATTTAGAAGAAGTTGAAGAGGAAGATTGCGAAAATAAAGTTGTTTTGCAAAGCGGAGAATATTTATCAGATATTGTTGATAGATTAGTAAGATTTAAAATTTAAAAAATATTTTGAAAATTATTGACAATAAAATTACACTTTGATATAATCATGAATGTTTATTCCTCGATAGCTCAGTGGTAGAGCATCCGGCTGTTAACCGGCAGGTCGTAGGTTCGAGCCCTACTCGGGGAGCCAAAGGAGCTGAATGATAGAAAATTTCTATTGTTCAGCTTTTGTTTTTGTCTTTTATAAGGGGCTACTTTTAAGTTTTTTAAAAATAGATTTTTTTATAATATTTGGTAAAGAATGAAATGCTTTGCATAGTTTCCGTCTATGTCAAATATTTATTAAAAGTGTATCTTTATAAATAGAAGTTTGATGTTAAACAAAATTCACCATGCTTTATCATGGTGAATTATTGTAAATCTATACTAAATCTATTAACCTCTTTTTCCTCAAACTCTGGTAAAACGTGGGAGTAGACATTCAAGGTCATGGCAGAAGTGGTATGTCCCAACCATTTTTGCACAACTTTGACAGAATTTTTTTCCGCACAGCGCGTCGCAAAAGTGTGCTTATGTTATGAATTTTATATTTTAAAAGTTTTTAGTTTTTAAAAATGTTGTTATAATTGTAAAATTATGCTATAAAAATCATAGTTGTGTGAAGTTATCGTAATTATTAAGAAAGGGTATATATGAAAAATATAAATGAAATTGCAAACATTATAAAGCTTAATGGAGGAAATTTATATTTAGTTGGCGGAGCAATTAGAGATAAGCTACTAGGAATTGTTAATCATGATGAAGATTACTGTGTAACGGGCATTTCATTTTATGAATTTAAACGACTCTTTCCAAAAGCAGTTGTAAGAGGGAAAGATTTTCCAGTTTTTTCAATTGATAATAAAGAGTTTGCCATTGCAAGAAAAGAAAGAAAAATTGGAATAGGACATAATAATTTTGATATAGAAACCGACAAAAAACTGACAATTGAAGAAGACTTACAGCGTAGAGATATTACTATAAATGCCATTGCAAAAGAAGTTTTAACTGACAAAATTATAGATCCATTTAATGGGATACAAGACCTAAAAAATAGTATTATTAGAGCTGTCGGCAGTCATTTTGTTGAAGATCCATTAAGAGTTTATAGAGTTGCAAGATTTGCAAGTCAATTTAATTTTTGTGTGGAATCTAACACAATTAAAATGATGACATCACTAAAAAATGAGTTATCAAGTTTATCGGTGGAAAGAGTTTACTGTGAATTATGTAAAGCCCTAACAACAGATAGACCATCAATTTTCTTTGAGGTATTAAAGCAAGCAGATGTTTTAGATGTTCATTTTAAAGAAATTTACGATTTAATTGGAGTAGAGCAACCGATTAAATATCATCCTGAAGGTGACTGTTATAATCATACAATGATTGTATTAAACAAAGTAGCCAATAAAACAAAGGGTTTAGATGTTGGCAGAAAGTTAGAATTGCGATTTGCTGCTTTAGTGCATGACTTGGGAAAGGGAACAACACCTAAAGAAGAATATCCGCATCATGTCGAACATGAAAAAAGAGGTGCAGAATTAGTAAGGATTTTTGGAAATAGGTTGAAACTTCCTACGAGAATGATAAAATGTGGTGTAACATCTTGTTTAGAACATATGAAAGGTGGAATTTTTGACAAAATGACTTTTTCAAAAAAAGTCAGTTTTATAGAACGAGTGAACAAAACAATTTTGGGTTTAGATGGACTACAAATAATTGTTGATTCAGATAAAAGGCAAGAAAATTGTGACAAAAATCAATTTGCAGATTTGGGCTATGAAATTATAAATTATGTTGATGGCAATAAAATAATGAAACAATTTGGAATTAGTGAAGGCAAAGAAGTTGCAAGAAAAATGCATGAAATCAGAGTTTTATATTTGAAGAATAGAGGTTGCAATGAAAGATAGAATAATTCAAGAATTGAGTAAAATAGAACAAAAAGAAAAGATTCAAATCATTTACGCAGTTGAATCTGGGTCAAGAGCATGGGGATTTGCTGGACTTGATTCGGATTATGATGTTAGATTTATTTATATAAGAAATAAAGAATTCTATTTGAAATTGGAACAAACTAGAGATGTATTAGAATATCCAATAAACAATTTATTAGATATTAGTGGATGGGATATATCAAAAACTTTGAAATTGGCTCATAGTTCAAATCCAAGTTTGCACGAATGGTTTCAATCACCAATTATTTATAAAGAAGATAACATCGTGAACGAGCTAAGAACACTTTTTAAAAAATATTTTTCTGTAAATAAAATAAGTAGACATTATTACAATATGGCAAAAAATCAAGATTACAATTATATCAAAAATAAAGATGAAGTAAATGTAAAAAAATATTTTTATTTGTTGAGGGCAATTCTTTCCGCTAAATTTGTGTTAGATTATAAAGAAGCTCCGCCTATTGAATTTAATAAATTGCGGAAAATATTAGCATCTGAAAATATTAATAAAATAATTGACAGAATGTTAGAGATAAAGATGAATAGTGATGAAACAAAAATAATTCAAAAGAATAGAGAATTGGATCAGTATATTGAGAAGTTATTTCTAGAAACAAAAAACAAAATTGAGCGATTGCCTAAAGAAAAAGAAAAAAGTTGGGATTTGTTAGAAAGGGAATTTAGAAAGATATTAAAAATAAACTAAGTTAAATATTAATAATAAATTATGAGTGGAAACAATTAATTTATTGCAAAATCAATTTTAGTTTAAAGTAAATTTTGTAAAATATAAATTTTAAAAAATATGTTTGATTGAAAATTTAAATTATGTTATATTATTTTGGAAAAAAAAATAGAAAATGTTCTAATACACAATTTTTGTCAAAAAAATCATTCAAAGGAGAATTTTATGGTTGCGATAGTTACTGATAGCAATAGTGGTATAACACAAAAAGAGGCAAAAGAACTTGGTTGTACTGTTATTCCAATGCCTTTTTTAATTAATGAGGAGGAATATTTTGAAGAGATAAATTTGTCACAAAATGAATTTTATAAAAAACTTTTAATGGGTGCAGGGGTTTCAACTAGTCAACCCAATATTTTTAATATTGTTGAACTTTGGAAAAACTTATTAAATGAATTTGATGAAATTGTTCACATTCCAATGAGTAGTGGACTTTCAGCTAGCACTGAAACAGCTATTTCTCATGCAAAAGAATTTAATGGTAAAGTTCAAGTTGTTGATAATCATAGAATTTCTGTAACACAAAGACAGTCTGTATTAGATGCATTAAAACTTGCAAAAGAGGGAAAAAGTGCAAAAGAAATTAAAGATTGGTTGGAAGAAACCTCTTATGACTCAAGTATTTATATTATGCTTACAACCTTAAAATATCTTAAAAAAGGTGGAAGAATTACACCAGCTGCAGCTGCTCTCGGAACCTTATTAAAAATTAAACCCGTGCTTCAAATTCAAGGGGGAAAGTTGGATAAATTTTGTCAAGTTCTTTCATATTCTCAAGGAAAGAAAAAAATGATTGAACAAATTATTAAAGACTTTGAACAAAGGTTTAAACAATTTGAAGAAAAAGGCAAGATGAAGATTTTTATTGCTTATACTTATTTGGAGGACAAGGCCTTAGAGTTTAAAGAAGAAGTGGATAAAGCTTTTGAAAAATACAATATTGAGGTTGAATTAGTAAGTTCTTTGCCTCTTTCAATTGCTTGTCATATTGGTGATGGTGCAATCGCGTTAGCATGTTGTAGATATTATTAAAAAATTTAGTATTTATGGAAAAGCAATAATATATTAGTCAAAAAAAACAAACCTAGGTTTGTTTTTTTTATGTTAAATATTTTTAAAAATGATTGTTTTTAATAGATTTAAAATCATTTTTTGTTAAATAACAACAGTTATGTATAAATGTATGTCAGTTAGGTGAGGAGGGGTAAATAAAAAAAAGGTAGGAAAAGGTGGGAAAAGAATTGTACAAAATAGGGCAATTTGTTACAATA
>CALWMK010000003.1 GCA_944381825.1 uncultured Clostridia bacterium | reverse complement strand
TTTTAGTTGTCCTTTTATTTATTCAATAATAAAATATCACGAAAATAAATTTAGAAAAATTAATATTGATAATATGAAACAAACCTCTTTTATTATTAAACTCATACTTCTTTTAATTAGTGCTGGTGTTATTTTCGCTTTCAACTTATTGTTTGGGATGACAAAAGAAAATTTTGTAAACTACATATCAACAACAATTTATCCTTGCATGATTTTGCTAGATTTTGCTATAATTCACATATTTAAAAAATTATATGTTTTAAAATTAAACAAATAAACTACCGAACATTTTAATCGGTAGTTTTTTTGCGCATTAAACTTGACAAGTTTTTATTTAGCAACTTCAGTAAATCTTGATTCTCGAATAACATTAACCTTAATTTGACCTGGATATTGCATTTCTTCTTCTATTTTTTTTGCAATATCTTTTGCTAGAAAAACAGCAGTTTCATCACTAACCTCTTCTGGTTTAACAATAATTCTAACTTCACGACCCGCTTGAATTGCGTATGCTTTTTCAACCCCTTTAAAGCTGTTAGAAATTTCTTCTAATTTTTCTAATCGTTTAACATAGTTTTCTAAAGACTCTCGTCTGGCTCCCGGCCTTGAACTAGAAATTGCATCAGCAACTTGAACTAACACGGCTTCAATACTTTGAAATTCAACATTAAAATGATGGGCTTCAATACAATGTATAACCGCAGGACTCTCTTTATATTTTTTTGCAAGATCTACACCTATTGTAACATGGGTTCCTTCTAGTTCATGATCTAAAGCCTTTCCAATGTCATGTAATAAGCCACCTCTTTTTGCTATTTTGACATCTGCGCCTAACTCACCTGCCAAAATTCCAGCCAAATAACATGTTTCCAAACTATGTTTCAAACAATTTTGACCATAACTTGTTCTAAATTTCAATCGTCCTAAAATTTTTATAAGTTCTGGATGCATGCCGAAAACTTCGCTTTCGTTCACTGCATTTTCACCCGCTTGTTTAATGGTCTGTTCAACATCTCTTTTAACTTTTTCAACAATTTCTTCTATTCTTGTTGGATGAATTCTTCCATCCATGATGAGTTTCTCAAGTGCTAATCTTGCAATCTCTCTTCTTATTGGATCAAAACAAGAAATTGTTATCGTTTCAGGTGTATCATCAACTATTAAGTCTACACCAGTTGCCGTTTCGATTGCCCTAATATTTCTACCTTCTCTTCCAATTATTCTGCCCTTCATTTCTTCATTCGGAATGGCAACGGAACTTACTGTCATTTCACTTGTAATATCAGTGGCACATTTTTGAATGGCATTTGCCACAATATTCTTAGCAATTTTTTCCCCTTCTTCATTTGCATCATTTTGCATTTGAGCAATAGTTTTTGCACAATCTTTTCTAGCATCTTCAATCATTGAGTTAATCAAAAGATGTTTTGCCTCTTCTTTTTTCATCATTGCTATTTTCTCGAGTTCTTCAATAGCTTGATTTTTAATTCTTTCTTGTTGCTCTAATGTTTGATTGATTTTTAATTCTTTTTCTTCAAGTTGAGCTTTTAGTTTATCAATATCTTCTTGTTTTTTTTCAAGGAACAAATCTTTTTTATCTATAAATTGTTCTTTTTGTAAAATTCTATCTTCCGATTTTTGAATTTCATTTCTTCTTTCTTTAAGTTCGGCATCAAATTCTGCTCTTAACTTATGCATTTCCTCTTTTCCTTCAAGGACTGCTTCTTTTTTTATCGTTTTAGCTTCAGCATATGCATCTTCAATAATTTTTGCAGCTGTAGTTTTGCTTTTACCTACTTTTTTTGAAATAAATAGCTTTGTCAACAAAAATCCAACGGCTAAGCCAATTAGTAACGCTCCTAATCCGACAAAAACTGAAACAACAGCACTTGAAAGCATGCTTAAATTGTTCATGTTTTTACCTCTATTTAATATAAAATATCATTAAAATGCCAAAGGCATTAAATAAATTTAAATAAATAAATTTACCTTAGATTTAGTTTAATAGAAAAAAAAATGTATGTCAAATATTTTTCATAAATTTAACACACATCAACATTGTTTAAAAACAATCTATAGTTTCAAGAGTTGCAATACTTTCTTCTACTAATCTATCAATATCTAATTTTGATTCTTCCCTTCTTACATTTTCTAAACGAGGTTTAATTATAGGATTTTTTGGTAAAAATACCGTACAACAATCTTCATATGGCAATATTGATGTTTCATATGTCCCAATTTTTTCTGAAACTGCAATAATCTCTGTTTTATCCATACTAATACATGGCTGTAAAGTTATTATTTGCTTTAAAACATCTTGTGTAGATGTCATGCTTTCAACAGTTTGGCTTGCAACTTGACCTAAATTTTCTCCAGTTATTATTGCTTGAAGACGTTTTCTTTTTGCTATTATTTCAGCTATTCTAAACATAAATCTTCGCATTAAAGTAATCATATACTCTGGAGAGCAGTTCTTGTGAATTTCTTCTTGTATTTTAGTAATGCTGACAAAATTAACTTTTAGGCTTGGACAAAATTTATTAATTTTTTTTGCTAAAGTTATAACTTTCTGTTTCGCCTGTTCAGAAGTATAAGGATATGAATGAAAATGTAAAGCTTGAAAATACATTCCGCGTTTTGCTGTTAAATATCCAGCAACAGGACTATCTATTCCTCCTGATAACAAAAGCAATCCCCTTCCAGATGTACCTAATGGAAGTCCTCCAGCAAGAGTCACCTCACTATCATAAATATATGCCTTAAAATTATCTCTTATTTCGACCCTTATTTCTTGTTCTGGATTTTTAAGTTTTACCTTTAAATTAGGGTTGTTTTCAAGAACATATCCACCTAAAATTTTTTCAAATTCAATAGATTTAATAGGAAAAGATTTGTCTGCTCTTATTACTGTAACACGAAAAGTTTTTGCATTTGTTTTTATTTTAGAAAAATAATTTTCAATTGTTGTTCTTTTTGCATCTACTTCAACAGCAACACTTAAAGAAACTAAACCAAAAACAAACTTTAATTTTTCTATTATTTCATCTAAATCCTTATCATTGCATTTTAAAATATATCTACTCCAAAGTATTTCAAGACTACAATCATAATCTTTTAAGCATTTTTTGATATTATTAGTCAATGTTTTTTTAAAAAGCTTTTGATTTTTTCCCTTTAAATAAATTTCACCATATCGTAAAATTATAGTTTTATTGTACATTCATTTTCTCCTTAAGTTCATGATAAGTATTCAACATAATTTTCCCTGCTTGAGAAACTTCTTCAACAGTATTTGTTTCAAAAAAACTCACCCTAACACTTGAAATTATTCTATCTTCTTTATATCCCATATTAGTTAAAATTCTGTTTCCTTTTTTCTTTGAAGAACATGCAGAACCAGTTGAAACTAAAACACCTCTGTCATGCAACATGCTTACATAGGTTTCTCCTCTTACACCAATAAAAGACAAGCTTAAAATATATGGTGACCCGCCTTCACAATTTATTTTTATATCTTTATCTGTTAATTCATTTAAAAGAACATTTTTTAATGATTTAATATAGTTTGGGTCAGGTTTTCTTGTTTCGACAACATATTTCAAACTCATAATTGCTGGCAAATTTTCAGTCCCCGATCGCAAATTAAATTCCTGTCCTCCTCCAAAAATAATTGGTTTGAGTTTATTTTTATTTTTAAAAATTAAAGCTCCTATTCCTTTTGGCGCACCAATTTTATGACCACTAATAGTGTATAAATCCACACCACTTTTTTTCATATTAAAATCAATTTTACAAAATGCTTGAACACCATCTACATGCAAAAGTGCATGTGGACAAATTTTGTTTCTAATTGAATTTATTTTTTCTAAATCATTTATCGCACCAGTTTCATTACTAACATGCATAACAGAAATAAATTTGGTATCAGGTGTTAATATTTTTTCTAATTCTTCATAATCTATTTCACCATTTTTTGAAAGTGGACAAAACGAAACTCTTTTTGTTTCTTTAATGTGCATAGCCATATCATAAACAGAAGGATGCTCTCCATTTGAGATGACAAAATCATTAGAAGCACAAGAAAATGCAAGATTGTTAGCCTCAGTTGCCGAAGCTGTAAAAATAACGTTATCCAAATCTTCAAAACCTAATTTTTTCGAAATGGCTTGTCTTGCCTCCTTTAAGCATATAGAGTTTTTTGTGGCATATACAGCTGATGGATTAAAAAAATCCACCTTAGAAAAATAATTATAAACATCTAAGGCTTTTTCATCTATTTTTGTTGTTGCTGCATTGTCTAAATAAATCATTTTCATTTTAATTATTTTCAATTTAAATTTTAATATAAATTTTCTACGAAGGTAGCTGAATCAAATTCTTCTAAATCTTCAAGTTGTTCTCCAACACCAATAAAACATATTGGCAATTTAAGTTCATGAGCAATAGGAACAACAACACCTCCCTTTGCTGTTCCATCAAGTTTTGTTAAAATTATTCCGCTAATATCTATATATTCACTAAAAGTTTCTAACTGCGAAAGAGCATTTTGCCCAGTGGTTGCATCTATCACAAGGAAAACATATTTATTAGCTTGAGGATATTCCTTTTCTATTATTCTATTTATTTTAGAAAGCTCACCCATCAAGTCAATTTTAGTATGCAATCTTCCAGCTGTATCGATAATAAGCACATCGGTATTTTTAGATTTTGCACTTGCAATTCCGTCAAAAACAACAGCGCCAGCATCTGCACCTTCAGCATGTTTTACAATTTTCACTTTATTTCTTTCTGCCCATTCTGTAAGTTGCTTACTTGCAGCGGCACGAAAGGTGTCACCAGCCACCAAAGTCACATCTTTTTTCTTTGTTTTAAAGTAGTGTGCAAGTTTTCCTATAGTTGTAGTTTTCCCAACTCCATTGACACCTACAATTGTAATTACACATGGGTAATTGATTTCAATTTTTTCTGCTTCGTCTATAATTTCTTTTAAAATTTTCTTTAATGCTGTCTTAACTTCTTCAGCCTTTCTTATTTTGTTTTTTCTTGCATAAACTCTAAGTCTTTCACAAATTTCTTCAGAAGTTTCAAAACCAATATCACATGAAACTAAAATGTCGCAAAGTTCTTCAAAAAACTCATCATTTATTTCTCCATGAGAAAATATATAATCAAGTTTTCGCGAAATTGCTTCTTTTGTTTTTTTAAGAGCATTTGAAATTTTTTTAAATAATCCCATATTAACCTGCCTGTTCATCACTTGAATTTTTTAATGCATCGCTAAGCTTAACACTAACCATTCTTGACACACCTTCTTCTTCCATTGTCACACCATACAAAGAATCAGCAAGTTCCATCGTTGGCTTTCTATGGGTTATGACAATAAATTGCGTACCCTTCCCGAAACGTCTTAAATATTGTGCAAACCTTTCTACATTTGCTTCATCAAGTGCTGCTTCAATTTCATCGAGCAAACAAAATGGCAAGGTTCTCATTTTTAATATTGCAAATAATATCGCAATGGCGGTCAGTGCTTTTTCTCCACCAGATAGAAGGGTAATGCTTTTTAAACTTTTGCCAGGTGGTTCTGCTACAATTTCCACACCAGATTCGAGCACATTGTCCTCATCCAAAAGTTCAAGATGAGCACTTCCACCACCAAAAAGTTCTCTAAAAGTGATTTTAAAATTTTCATTAATTTTATTAAATTCTGTTCTAAATTTTGTTTCCATTTCTTTGGAAAGGTCTTTAATTATTAAAATTAAATCTTCTTCTGCTTTTGTCAAGTCAGCAGCTTGAGAAGACATATCTTCATATCTTTCCAAAACAACTTTACTATCTTCAATAGCATTAACATTAACATAGCCTAATTTAGAAATTTCTCTTTTAAGTTTGTTTATGTCAATCATAGCAAGATTGATATCAAAATCACTTCTTTTAAATTCTAAACAAGATTCATAAGTCAGTTCATATTCCTCATAAATACGCTCTTGCATTGCTTCGATGTCCGTATCAACTTTTGCAAGTTGCATTTCTTGAGCATATTTTTTTTCTTTTAAAGTGTTGATATTTTCAATCAAAACATCTCTTTTTTCATTTATTTGTTTAATTATGTCTTGCATGCTTTCTTTATCAATTGCCAATTGTTTTTGTTTTTCTTTTGCATTTTCTAACTCTTCTAAGGTTTGCGCAGAAACATTTTTTGAAACATTTTCTTCAATTAGTTTATTTGCCTCATTTATGGTGTAAGAATTCTTTTCGAATTGTTTTTTATTGCTATCTAAAATTATTTGTTCAGATGATATTTCATCATGCAATCTAATCAAATTATCTTTTATAGATTGTTTTTCTGTTTGTGCAGAGGCAAGTTTAACCTTTACGGCAGTTAATGAATTTGAATACTCTTCCCTCTCAGCTTTCAAGGCATTTAATTTTTCTTGTTTTTGTTTGTTTTTTGCATCATAATCATCTTTATCAATAACCGTGCCCTTTTCAAGCTCTTGAGCTCTCACAAGTTCATTTTCAAGTTCCTCAATTTTCATATTAATTGCATTTAGTTTACTTTCACTTTGCAATTTTTCTTCAACTAAAGAATTTAAATTTAATAGTAAATTCTCTAATTTTTCATTTTCTTTTGCCGAAACAATTTCAGCTTGACCCTTTAAAAGAATAATATTTTCTAAGTCTTTTGAAATTCCGTTAGATTCAGAAACCAAATTAGAAATTTCTTTTTCTGTTTTAGAAAATTCTTCTTTAATATTGACAATTTCTTTTGCTAAAGTTTCAATTTCTCTTTCTCTGGAAATTAAATTTGCTGTTTCGTTTTTCTTAGAACCTCCAGTAAAAGAGCCTTGAGGGTTTACAACATCACCCTCTAAAGTCACAATTTTAAAACTATATCTTGTGTTGCTTGCAAGTGAAATTGCAGTGTCTAATGTGTCAACTATGACGGTTGCTCCAAGTAAATTTTCAATGACATTAGAAATTTTACTATCAAAATAAACTAGTTTAGATGCAACCCCAAAGCAACCTTTGGTTTTTAATGAAGAAAGGTCATAATCATTTAATCTTCTAGGCTTCATTGTAGTAATTGGTAAAAATGTTGCTCTTCCATAGTTGTTTTGCTTTAAAAAGGCAATTAATTGTTTTGCATTATCCTCGTCATACGTAACAATATTTTGAACAGCATTACCCAAAGCCACTTCAATAGCTGTTTCAAACTTAGGTTCTACTTTAATTAAGTTGGCAAGTACTCCAACCATTTTTCTTTTAAACTCTAAGTTTTTTTCGCTTTCCTTCAATATTTTTTTAACACTATGGTTGTACCCTTCAAATTCCGCTTGCATTTCACTTAAAAGTCTTTTTCTATTTTCATAAACCTGAAGCTTGGCATACAAATTATTTCTAGTTTGTTCTTGCTGCTTAATTTGCGAATTTAAAGATGCTAAATTTAGTTGCATCTTTGCTTGTTGCTTGCTATAATCATCACTTTGATTATTTGCTCTTTGAACAAATTCTCTTGCTGAAACTTCGTTGTCTTTTAGTTTGGAAATTTGAAAGGTATAATCTTTTATTTTCTCGGAAAGTTCTTGTTTCGTTGTAATAAGCATTTCTCTTTCAGTTTGGAATTTTGAAGAAGAAGATTTTAAGTCGGTTAGTTTTCCAATAGAATCTAAAACCTGCCTTGTTCTTTCAATAGACTCACCTTCCAAAAGTTCAATTTGCTCATTTACAAATATAAATTTAGAAAAAAGCTCTTGAGAGGACTTGTTTAGCATTTCAATTTCTTCATCTATACTTTTTAGTTTATCTTGTTGAAGAGAAACTTGAAACTCACTTTTTTCAATAAATTGCTGAGAATTTACAATGTCAAGTTGAATTTTATCATTTTGCTCATTTAAATAATTCACTCTTTCTTTTAATAGTTTTGTTTCACCTGCTTGTTTTTCCATACCAACCGTAAGGTCTAAAATTTTTGTATGAAGTTCAGAAATAATTTTGTCTATATTGTTTATTTTAGACATATTACTCTCATAATTGGCATTTATATCAGCGTAATCACTTTCCCTTAGACCAAGCTCCTCTGTTATTGCTGCAAGCTTCGTATTTATTTCTTGCTTAATTTCGCTTGCATTTTCATATTGAAAAATATAGGCATTCACCTCTAAATCTTTTAGTTGAGATTTAAATTCAAGATATTTTTTTGCATTTTCAGCTTGTTTTTTTAAAGGTCCAAGCTGTCTTTCAAGTTCTCCAATTATGTCTTTTAATCTTGTTAAATTTTCTCTCGTTCTTTCGAGTTTTCTTTCTGCCTCTACCTTTCTTGATTTAAATTTTGCAATTCCTGCGGCTTCTTCAAAAATAAGTCTTCTAGTTTCGGGTTTTGAAGAGATAATTTCTTCAACCTTTCCCTGTCCGATAATTGAATAACCATCTCTCCCAATTCCAGAATCATAAAACAAATTGATGATATCTTTTAATCTACAAGGATTTTTATTTATTAAATATTCACTTTCACCAGATCTATAAAGTTTTCTAGTTATTGCCAATTCATCATAATCATAATCAAAAAGTCTGTCGGTGTTATTAAAAGTTAATGTTGCTTCACAATATGACAAACTTTTTCTTTTTTTTGTTCCATTAAAAATGACATCTTGCATGGAACTTCCGCGAAGTTGTTTGCTACTTTGTTCACCTAATACCCAGCGAATAGCATCTGCAACATTGCTTTTTCCACAACCATTTGGTCCTACTATTGCTGTTATACCGCCATCAAACTTAATACTAAGTCTATCGGCAAAAGATTTAAAACCAGCAAGTTCAATCTGTTTAAAGTACACTTCAGTTCTCCTATGTTAAAATCTCAAACTATTAAAATTTTAACATAAAAACAATGTTTTACGCAAGAGTAATTTATAAAAAAATTACATTATTAAAATCTCTTTAAAGTGTTAATATTTCATAAGTAATTTTAATTATACAAAATAATTTAAATTGATGATTTTGCACACTTTAAAATTTTTGTCATAATATATGCAAAATATCTATATGGCAATGCTGAAATTGTTAAAGCATCTTGTTTTTGTGTTAAATACTTTCCATTTGAATTAATTAATTCACTATATTTATAAAAAGACACAGCTGAGATTGTTGCGTATGTTGAATTTTCCATTAATTTGCCTTCAAATTGAATTTCACAAGCAAGGTTTAAAGGAACAAAACAACTTATTGTTGAATTAAAATAAATATCGCTTTTTTCTTTGTTTATTACAAAACCCAATTTTTTTAAATTTTCAATAAATTTTTCAAGCGATACAATCATGCCTGAAAATGAATTAACCTTGGCAATTGACCTATCAAAAGTTTTTGCATTAAATTCAACTTTTTCAAATTGATTAAATGTCGGATTTTCAAAATATTGTGTTATTTCTATAAATCTATCATCAATATCTTGTGGATGAACAACAGAAATGTAAGATTCTTTTGTAGGTTCAAATTTTAAATATTTTCTTTTTCCATTTTCTATTACAAATGCGCTATATAATCTATCAAACTTATATTCTCCAAACACCAATTTTTCACATAATTTTGAAATTACAGGCAGATTAATGTAAATCTGAAAGTAATCTTGCGAAAATTTTCTATATGAAATAAACTCTTCAAACATTCTTTGCTTTTGCAAATTTGCATCACTAGTTTCAGTAACAAGAAAATCATAAACTTTAGAAGGTTCATAATTTAAATTGTCACATAAAATTTGAACATAATATTCTTTTTCACGAATAAAATTATCATTTTCTGCAAGTTCCTTATATAAATTCATTACATCTTTTTTTGAAGCTAATAGACATTCAATAAAGTATTTTGCCTCTTTACATCTATTTTGCGAAAATAAATTTTTTATAAATTCAAAAATATCATTCATATTTTCGTTTAAAAGTGAAACAAACCTAACAAGCCATTTAGTAGATTTTATGTCTTGTTTTCTTTTTAAAATTTCAAATAATTGTTGTGAAAATTCTTGCAAAGAATTTGAGTCAAAGACCTCTTTTAATGATGCTAGTTTATGTAAGTTTAAAAGGTTTTTATCATTTTTAAACAAATCTAATAAAAAAGTGTATGATGAAAAATCTGCCTCTAAGCCACTTTTATATTTAAGATTGCAGTTTTCAAATGCTAAAGAAAAAACTCTTTGTTTTTCTTCTTTAACATTTCTTCTAACAGCAAATAAAAATTGCTTTTCATTTTTAAATGTGCCAAAATTATCACTTATACCCAATTTATTTGCTATATCATTTCTTAATACTCTGGATTGGGTAATCTTGTAAATTTCTAATATTCTTGATTTTGCATCATTATCATCTTGAAATGATAATAAAACAAGATAAAACTTTTCTAAAACTTCCTCACTAGCACTAATCAAAGCCTGATCAATAAAAAGCAATGTTTCTTTTTTTATTCCTTTCAAAATTTCAAAAATCTCTGTTTGAGGTTGTTTGATTGACAAATATTCAAAACATAACGAAAGAGCTTTTTGTGTATTAAATCGCGATAACAAAAATAAAAGTTCAAATTTATATTCACTGGTTTCAATGAATTTCATAAAAAGCTCTTTGTTTTCGTTATAAAAAATTTGCATATATTCCAAACAAGGACCTCTCCAGTTATATACACCTCCCTCTTTTCCATTTCTAAAAATATAAAGCAGAAAGGGAAAATAATTTTCAGGTGAAATATTACAATTTTTTATTATTTCGATGAATCGATCAAAATATCTTTCTTTAAAAGTATAGTTTCCATAGCTTGAATAATTAATATTACCAACATGTGAAATAAAAAGTTTAGAAGTAAACAAATAAACAGCTTCAAAATTTTTTGACAACAAAAAGAAATTAGTCAAATTGCAAAGTGCTGGCAAATAATTTTTTAATTGAAAAATCAAAAGAGACAATTCTTCAATTTCCTTATCTTTTCCTTTAATCATTGGACTGTTTTTAATATATAATAATATTTCATTTTCGTTAAATTGATTTTCAACAAAGGAAAAATCATCATCCGAAAATGGTTGAGATAAACAAAAAATGCTATTAATCCTTTCATTTATTTGTTTAATATTTTGCAAGATAATCATACAAACCTCTTTTGCAACTAAAAATATTTTATTTATTATAACAAAAATTAAATAAAGTTGCAAAAGACTTAGACTATCTTTTATAATTGAATGCTATATTCCACACATCTTTGAAACTCGCCTATATATACTTTTTTGTTTTTAAAAATTTTTCTAATTTCGACATCATCTAAAGCATAGTCAAGAAGTTGCTTTATAGCGAGTTTTGCTAGATATGCGTCCGTAATATTATTAAAAGTTCGATTAAAAAAGAATTGCGCTTCCAATGGAAAATATTCAAAATCGCCTATGATTTCTGAGTTTTGTTCACGCCCACCAAGACACAAACTGGCGATTTTGTTTTTCATTGAAAGTGCAAAATATAAATGATCGATTTCATACGGGATTGGGTCATCTTCAACAATGCTTTTTATCCAAAAAACAAAATCTTCTGGCATTGTCATACCCCACCCAAAATACAAACAACAATCACACCTAACACAAGACTCAAACCCAAAAATAAAAGCGCAATGTTAAAATATGAAAATTTGTGTAATATAACTTTAGCTGTTGCAATAATTTGTCTAGATAAATCTCTATCAAAATCATCAAATTTATAAGTTATAGGAAAGTTATATTGCTTTTTAATAGATTCTAAATATCCTTCATAGTTAAATTTGCTTATAGATTTATAGTCCATTAAATCGCCTTCAGTTGCACTTTTTTTTCTATTGGTTTTGACGCGTTTTGCCATTAACGCAATAAAACTTGAAAGAACAGATATTAGGCTAAAAATAATCGACAAAGCTGATAAAAATAAAATAAAAGGATCGCGACTTTCGATAAAACCAGCAAAAAATACTATTACACCACTTGCTAATGCAATAGTTATACTATGTTTTTCTTCTGCAAATTTCCTTAGTTGTATTAGTCTTTCAAGAATATACTTTAATGTTTGTTTCATATAAAATATGTTATTCAAAATTAGGAAAAATATCAGAAAAACTATCATTTGCATTATTTCGTTCTATAATACTTTTCAAACTATTTTCACTCATCAATTTAGCCTTGCCACTTTCAGAAACAATAAAAAATACATTATATTTAGTGCTAGAAATTTCTCTAGATATTTTATAAAGTGGTACTTTTGATGAAAAAGCCATTGTTTTTAATTTAATTCCTTTTTTTAATATTTTGCTTTTATCTTGAGAAAATATTCTTTGATATTTGCCTTGGAATTTTCCATCAAAGACACTAAGAAAAAGAAAAATAGCCATAATTAAAAAAGAAAAATTTATTTTGTTAAAACAAGAAATAATGAAAACAAAAATAAATATAAAGCAAAAAACATAGTTAAATATTAAACTAATTTTAATCGCCTTTTTTCTATCCATTTTATTTGATAAATTTGCTAATAAAATTCTTCCTCCATCCAATGGAAAAGCTGGAAGAAAATTTAAAAGAGCCAAAAAAAAGTTTGCACTTACAAAATCTAATGTCAACGCGTACATTACTGGAAAAATCCACCATAGAGCAATACAAATTAAACATAAAAATAAATTCATTAATGGTCCAGCGATAGCAATTAAAAACTCTTCATTTTCTAAAAAAACATGCTCTTCATAAGACAAGCAAGCTCCATAAGGCATTAAATAAAAACTTTTTAATTTATAGCCAAATTTTTTAGCAACAAATGCATGACCTAGTTCATGAAAAACAAGCGCCATCAAATAAACAACAGCCAAAAAACCATAGCCAAAAATTAAAAGCACAATCATAAAAACCAAAAAGGCAGGATGAAAAATTTTCATAATATCCTACCAGTTAAAATTTGAAATAAATTCAAAATATTTAAAACAGCAAGAACAATGTTGCAAGATGTTAAAAAACTTTGAGCAAGTCTTTTAAAGCTTTTATTCTTATAACTAATGTTATAGCAAGGATTAGCATAACTAACAATTATTTTTTCGCCAAAATTTTCCATGTTATATTATATGTAAAAAAATGTAAAGATTATAACTTTTTTGTCAGATAAAGATTCCTTTTTCATCAATTTTTTCTTTTATAGTTTCAAGCGCTTTTGTTTCTAGTCTTGAAATATACGATCGAGAAATCCCCAGTTTTTGTGCAATTTCTCTTTGTGTTAAAATTGCTTGATTTTCCAAACCATATCTATATTTAATTATTTGTGCCTCTCTTTCAGGTAAATACATATTTACAATACGCGTTATTTTTTCGCCCAAAATATTATTTGATACGACATCAAACATATTCTCTTCGTCCATATCCGATATAATATCCATAAGTTCAATATCGTTTCCATCTTTGTCTTGACCAAGACTTTCTTGAATAGAAACAGTTTTAGAATGTTTTTTATTTAATCTAAGTAACATCAAAATCTCATTTTCAATGCATCTTGCAGCATAGGTTGAGAGTTGTGTTCCCTTTCCATATTCAAACGAATTTATAGCTTTTATTAGTCCAATCGAACCGACCGAAATCAAATCGTCTGCCTCTCCACAACCTGAATATTTTTTAACAATGTGTGCCACCAATCTAAGATTATGATTTATTAATTTATCTTTAGCCTTTACATCGCCCTTTTTAAATTTTTCAAAGCAATCTCTTTCCTCTTCTGGGGTTAATGGTTTTGGAAAGCCAGAGGCATTGTTTATAAAAGAAGAAAATAATAGAATCTTGTTCATAAATGCCATAAAATTTTCAAAAATCATAAAAGCTCCTAATAACCTATATATATGCGAATTGTAAGAGAATTTGACAAATTTTGCGGAAATTTTGTATTTTCAAATAGTTCTAATAATTAAAAAAACACATATTAAAAATAAATATGTGTTCTTACAAATATTAAATATGAAATTACTTTAAAAGTTGTTAACTTAGAAGTTTCGAAATTGTTTTTATAAAATTTTGAATGGTGACCACTGAATCACTGACTAATTTATTTTTAAATAAAATTTCGTCGTCTATTATACACTTAAGTTTTTCGGTATTACAATTATATAAATAATTTAAAATTTTTAAAAACACTTCATAAAAGTCATTGCCTACAAAAAGTTCGTCTGGACAACTATACAATAAACTTTCAATTGCAATTTGATTTGGATTGGTGTTATAAATATTAAAATATAATGAATTAAATACCCTAAGTAGTAATATAAAAATATCTCCAACACTTTCTACTTTAGTTGAAAAATTTTGTTCTCTATTTTTAAAATTTATTTCAATAAATTTATTACTAAAAGAATTATAAATTTGAAAATTTTCTCCGCTTTTTAATACGGGAAAAACGTTAACATCTGTTCCAAAATATTCTCTTAATATCAGTTTAAAGCCATAAATATTTGAGCATATAAAACACTTTTCATCAATAAAATTTAAAGTTTCATTTATTATATCTTGTTTTAAATCTGCAATAGAATATTTGTTAACAGGTATAATAATTTCTTTTTGTTCCTCTTTTTTCTTATTTTTTTTACGCTTTTTCTCTTTTTTTGAGCTAGCATAGGCAAATTTGAGTTTGTTCCAAAAAGTTTTAAATTTATTATTTATAAGTTTAATAGTATTAAGTTCTAACTGCGGTGATTTTATTATAATAAAAAAATCTAAACACGAATTCGCACTAAAAGAACCATTTTCAAACTCTCCAACAATTTCAAAAGAATAATTATCAGAAATCACAGGTCTTTTAGTCCTCAGTTTTCTTAAAACTTCATTAAAAGTGGCTTCAACAAACTCAACAAGAGCTAAAACAGCTTCTTGTGAGCTTGACATAGCAAAACTTTCTATAACTTCTCTATCAAATACTTTTTGCAATTTAATTACCTTTTATAATACTTTGTCCTCCCATAAATGGACGCAATACTTCAGGAATTGTTACCGTTCCATCTGCATTTTGAAATTGTTCAATTATAGCTGGGAACAATCTTGATGTCGCAAGCCCCGAACCGTTTAAGGTGTGCATATATTTAGTTTTTCCAGTCTTGGAATCCCTGTACTTCATATTACCACGCCTTGCTTGATAATTTCTAGCATTTGAAACTGATGATACTTCTTTATAAATTTGCATGCTAGGAATCCAAACTTCTATGTCGTAAGTTCTTGCCATAGAATGAGAACAATCACCTGCAGCAAGTTTGCTAGTTCTAAAATGTAAGCCTAAATTTTTAATAAGTCTTTCAGCTTTTTCCACCAATTCTTCAAAGGCTAGGTCTGAACCCTCTTCAGTTGTGTATTGAACCATTTCAACTTTATTAAACTGATAACCTCTTACCATTCCGCGTTCTTCGCTTCTGTAACTTCCTGCTTCCAAACGATAACAAGGCGTATAAGCAAAATATTTCTTTGGCAAATCCTCTTCTTTTAAAATTTCATCTCTATGAAGATTTACAAGAGCTGTTTCAGCAGTAGGTAAAAGAAATTTATTAGGTTGAGTTCCCTCAAGCCAAAAAACATCTTTAGAAAATTTTGGAAATTGACCAGCTGTGAAGCCACTTTCAAAATTTAATAGATGTGGAGGAAGTATAAATTGATAACCATCTTTTAAATGTTCAGAAATAAAATAGTTTAGCAATGCCCATTCCAACCTTGCTCCATCACCTGTATATATCCATGTTCCTCTTCCACTTACTTTTGCGGCTCTTTGATAGTCAATAATACCCAACTTTTCGCAAAGTGAAACATGGTCTTTATATTCAAAGTCAAATTCTGGTTTTTGATTTGTTATTCTTAAAACTTTATTGTTTTCTTTTTCACCTGCAAGCAAATCTTCATCAGGCAGATTTGGCAATTCTGAAATAATATCAAATATTTGTTTATTTATATTTGAAATTTGAATTTCTAAATCTTCAATTTTTTGATTTAGTGCTTTTACTTGATCAAAAATTTTAGAAACATCTCCTCCTTGTTTTTTCACCAACGGAACCGTAGATGAAAGCTTGTTTTTTTCTGATTTTATTTCATCACAAGAAAATATTAATTGTTTTCTTTTTTCATTTAAATTTAATAATGTTGATGGTTCAAAATCCCAACCTTTATTTTTTAATAGTTTTACAACCTTATCAGGATTTTCTTTAATTAAATTTATGTCTAACATTTTATTCTCCTAAGAATGTTATTTTGCGAGGAAATTATATTAAAATAATAGCTAATTATCCAATTCTCACTTCTTTAATTTATCGCAAGGAGCGAAGAAACAAGCCCTTAAGGCATTTGTGATTCGCTAGAAAGCAACAATAATTATATGGTTGCTAACATAGTGAGCTAACGATAAAGTCTGCACAATCATTATAATTAACATTTAAACAAAAATCAAGTAAAAAAGCTTTTTATATTTTCAAAAGTGTTTTAATTTAAATTATTATTTGTTATAATAAAAACATGAAGACAAATTATTTTTTGGAAAGAAATAAACAAAACACAAAACACATAGCAAATTTTTTAAATGATATGCCAGATTTTTGCTTTGAATTTTTTATAGGTATGGAAAATTACACATCTACATTAACAAGAATGAACTATGCAATGGACCTTAGGATTTTTTTTGACTATTTGTCAAAATACAAATTTGATAAAAATGCAAAAGCAATAACCTTGTCTGATTTAGATAAATTAACATCGACAGATATAGAAGGATATTTGAGCTATCTCACCTACTATACTTTTGATAATAAAAATTTTCACAATGGAGAAAGAGGAAAAGCTCGAAAACTTGCAAGTGTCAGAAGCTTTTTGAAATTTTTTTATAATAAAGACAAAATCACATCTAATGTGGCTTCAAAAATTCAAACACCAAAGCTACATCAAAAAGATATAATCCGTTTGGAGATTGACGAAGTTGCTAAAATATTAAATGAAGCCGAAAATTCAAATTTTGAATCTAAAACTCAAGCATCATATAACAAACATACTGCAAAACGAGATGTTGCAATTTTAAGCGTCTTTTTAGGGACTGGAATTCGTGTGAGCGAACTTGTTGGTTTAAATATAGAAGATATTGACTTTGCATCAAATGCTTTTAAAATTACTCGAAAGGGCGGAAACCAAGTTGTGCTTTATTTTTCAGATGAAGTAAAAGACGCGCTATTAGAATATAAAAAGCAAAGAGATTTATTAGAAATTAATGACAATGCCTTTTTCTTATCGCTACAAAAAAAACGAATTTCAACTAGAGCTGTGCAAAATCTTGTTAAAAAATTTAGTAAAATTGTAAATCCATTAAAAAAAATTTCTCCTCACAAATTAAGAAGCACTTATGGCACAAATTTGTATAGAGAAACAAACGATATTTATGTTGTAGCAGATGTTTTAGGCCATAAAGATGTAAATACAACAAAAAGGCATTATGCCGCATTAAGCGATGATATCAGGCGAAATGCAGCAAGCAAAGTTAAACTAAGATAATTAATTAAATTTCAATTACTTAATTTTAATTTTATTAAAAATTCAAAAATTAATTTTTAAACATAAATTAAAATTTATATTTTTAACTATTTAAAACTATCTAAAATTTTTTCAGCAACTATTTTGCAATGTTCGTAGGTTAATCCACCTTGAAAATATGCAATATACGGAGGTTTTATTGGCGCATCACAACTTAGTTCAATAGATGAACCACTTACAAAACTTCCACTAGCCATAATAATTTTGTCATCATAGCCTTGCATATCACTTGGTTGTGGCAAAAATGTGCTATCAACAGGTGAATTTTTTTGTATCAACTGAACAAATGCAATCAATTTTTCTGGCGAATTAAAAAGAATTGACTTGACAACATCATTAGGCTTTTCATTAGATTTTGGCAAAACCTCGTAGCCTTTTTGATTTAACACCTCACCTATTAGCATTGCACCTTTTAGTGCGTTTTTAACAACTTGTGGAGCAAGGAAAAATCCTTCAAAAAAAATTCTATAACCCATTTCATAACTTCCAGTTTCAGTTTTTAAAGCTGGAGATGTGAAACGAGTAGAAATTTTATCTATAGCATCGTAAGTGCCTGCAATATAAGCTCCAGTTTGTGCAATTCCACCACCTGCATTTTTAATTAAAGAGCCCACACAAACATCAATATATTTGGTTGGTTCATAATCATATGTCATTTCCCCATAACAATTATCTAGAAAAATATAGGAGTTTGGCAAAAGCTTTTTAAGTTTTTGTGTTAGTTTCAAAATCTGTTCACAAGAAAGTCCGCTTGACCAGTTATATCCTCTAGAACGCTGAATAAATATAACTTTTGGCTTAACTTCTAATAATTGTTTTTCGATTTCAGAAAAATCTTGTTTAAATATATTCGCTTCTTTATATTCAATTAAAAAATCTTTAAATCCCCCATTATTTTCCTTAAAAATCACATCATCAAGAGTATCATATGGCTTTCCAGTTATAGAAAACATAACATCGTGAGGTCTTAAAAGACCCATAAGCGCAACTGTTATTGCATGAGTAGCACAAGTCAATAAAGGTGAAACAATTGCAGTATCTGTTCCAAAAAAATTTGCAAAAACCTCACAAAGTTTTTCCTTCCCAATATCGCTATAACCATATCCTGTCGTGCCTGCAAAATGATTTGTGCAAACATTAGCTTGTTTAAAGGCCTCCAAAACCCTTTTTTGATTTACAAATGCAATTTCGTCAATTCTTTTAAATTGCTCTTTGAGTTCATCTTCAATTTCATAAATATTTTTCATAATTTCTTATCACCTCTTCAATTTTACTTGCATTGAGCCAAATTACATTTTTTAACCCCCTAATAAAAGTTAATTGTCTTTTGGCATAGTTCCTTGAATGTTGCTTTATAAGTTCAATTGCTTTTTCCTTTGTAATTTCTCCCTTATAAAAACTAACTACCTCTTTATAACCTATTGAACTTAGAGCTTGTGGAGTTGAACCAAAAGAATTTAATATATTTTTAACTTCATCAAAAAGTCCTTTTTTAATCATTTCATCAACCCGATTGTCTATCTTTCTATAAAGTTCCTGTCTGTCTAAATCCATTGCAAATATAACATATAGGTCAGAATTGTCAGAATTTTGTGAAGGCAAAGAATTAGTTTCTAAAGCTCTAATAATTCTAGTTTTATCATTTAAAGAAATGTTCTTAGCCAAATTTGCATTTTTTTCTTTTAAAATTTGATATAAAGCCGAAATGCCCTGATTTTTAATTATTTCTTCACATTCTTTACGCAATCGCTCATTTCTTTTTGTGTTGTTGAAATCATAGTTAAAAACAAGACCTTTTATATATAAGCCAGTACCACCGCAAATTATGGGATTTTTTCCTCTAGATTTTATTTCTTCAATACAACCTTTGGCAAATTTTTGAAAAAGACAAGCATTGAAAGTTTGATTGGGTTCTAAAATGTCAATCAAATGATGCGTTATTTCATTTTGTTGTTCCTTTGAAACTTTTGCACTGCCAATATCAAAATATTTATAAACCTGACAACTATCTGCAGATATTATTTCTCCATTAATTTTTTTTGCTAGCTTGATTGCAAAGTCAGACTTTCCAACACCTGTTGGTCCTAAGATAATTGGAATTTTCATATCAAACTATCCTTTTAAACCATTTTTCAAATTGAGTTTTTGTAAAACGAACAACAAAAGGTCTACCATGAGGACAATGCAAAACACCATTTGTCATTAAATTTAAAAGCAATCTAATTTCTTCTTCTGAAAGAACTTGTCCAGCTTTAATTGCTGCTTTACAAGCTTTTGTTGCAATGGATTCTTTTAAATAATCAAGAGGTTTTTTTGCATACTCACCAAAATTGGAAAGTATGTCTTCAAAAAATTGTTTTAAACTTAAATTAGAAAAAATATATGGAACTGCAGAAATTTTAAAAGTGTTTAATCCATATTCATCTATAACAAATCCAAATTCTTTTAATAATTCTTCATGTTCTTTGATAAATAGAAATTCATTATCTTTTAATTTTAAAATATAAGGTGATAATAGCTCTTGAATTGTAATTTTTTGTTCTTTTATTTGAAGCATAAATTTATCATACAAAATTCTTTCATGAGCTGCATGTTGATCGATAAAAAGTACTTCATCTTTTGTTTCAACAACTATATATGTTTTAAAAAGCGTGCCAATTATTTCAAGTTTATTAAGGTTATTTACATTGTCAATTTCAGAATTTTCATAGCTCTCGACATTTGAATTTAATTCAATTTTATCCTCTAATTTTGACATTAAAATTTTGTCTAAAAGTTGATTTTCACGGAAAGTAACTGATTCGTCTTTAGGGCTTTGTTTTGAAAGGTCAGTTTTTATAATAATTTCACCTCTGCTGGTTTTGACATGTGGTTCTTCTTCAACAAAACTTATTCCTTCATCTTTTATAATTGGTTTTAATTCCTCATACTTTTCAAAGCTTATTTTATTTTCATTTATTATTGGTTCTTCAAAAGCCTCTTTTGGAAGTTCATTTTCATAAAGCGCTTTAGAAACAGCATTATTAAAAATAGAATAAATTAAGTTTGGCCTTTCAAACTTTACCTCCAGTTTGTTAGGATGAACATTTACATCTAGGCTTTCTGGTGGCAGGGTTAAATTCAAAACATAAAACGGAAATTTTCCTTTCATTAAAAAATCATCATAAGCATTTTGTACTGCTGTTGAAATCATATAATTTTTAACATACCGTCCTGCTACAAATAAAGTCTGATAATTTCTATTTGCTTTTGAAATTTGTGCATTTCCAATATAACCTGTAACCCTATAATTTTCTTGCGAAAAATTAACTTCAATAAGATTTTGAGAGATTTCATTACCATATATTGTATAAATATTATCACGCAAACTACTACCCATAGTATTATATCTAATATTCCCATCAATTACATATTTAAAACTTATTTGTGGATAAGCCAT
Source organism: uncultured Clostridia bacterium (assembly GCA_944381825.1). Classification (GTDB taxonomy): domain Bacteria; phylum Bacillota; class Clostridia; order Christensenellales; family UBA1242; genus CAJKWP01. The sequence continues at coordinate 47,375 of CALWMK010000003.1, read as the reverse complement.
CATCATTTTTTCAACAAAATCGGTAATATCAGCTTCTTCACTTTTAGGCTTTCTTAAAAATTTTGCACGCACAGGAGTATTATAAAATAGGTTACATACATCAATTCGCGTTCCTATTGGGCAAGCCATATCCTCTATAAATTCAATAATACCTCCACAAACTCTTATTTTCGCGCCAATTTCTTGAAATTCTGTACAAGTTGTAATTTCAGTTTGAGTAACAGCAACAATACTTGCCAAAGCCTCACCTCTAAATCCCAGTGTGTTAATTGCATCCAAATCTTCAAGTGTAGAAATTTTACTTGTTGCATGAGGAAAAATTGAAAGTTTTAAATCTTCCTTTGCAATACCACTTCCATTATCATAAACAGAAATTCTTTTAATTCCACCATTTTCAATTTCAATTGTAATACGATCTGCGCCTGCGTCTATACTGTTTTCCATAAGTTCCTTAACAATGGATGCTGGCTTTTCAATAACTTCACCTGCAGAAATTCTGTTTGTAATTTGACTATCTAAAATTTTAATATTACTCATCTGAATTCTCCTTTTTTATTTTTTCAACCAAATCATTAAGAATTTCAAAAGCAGCCAAAGGTGTTACATTTTCAATTTTTATATCCTGCAAAATTCCAATAATTTTTGCATAGTTTTTTTTCTTTTCTTCATTTTTTTGTTTTAAATCTTCGTTTGAGGTTGTAATTTTATAATTGACATCAGAGGTTTCTAACTTTTTGCTAATTTGTTTAGCTCTTTCTATTACTTCCTTTGGAAGACCAGCTAAAGAGGCAACTTCTATTCCAAAACTCCTATTTGCACCACCCCTTACAATTTTTCGTAAAAAAACAATGCTATTGTTAATTTCTTTTAGCAATATTCTATAGTTTTTAACCCCTGGCATTAAACCTTCTAATTCTGTAAGTTCATGATAATGAGTTGCAAACAATGTTTTTGCATTCATTTTTTGCGATAAGAACTCAACAACTGACCATGCAATAGAAAGCCCATCAAATGTTGATGTTGCTCTTCCAATTTCATCAAGCACTATTAAACTATTATCTGTGGCATTGTGCAAAATATTGGCAACTTCACTCATTTCAACCATAAAAGTACTTTGCCCAAATGTAACATCATCACTTGCACCTACTCTAGTAAAAATACGGTCACATATTGATATTTCAGCTTGTTTAGCAGGAACAAAACTACCCAAATGCGCCATTAGTGTAATTAAAGCAACTTGTCGCATATAAGTGCTTTTTCCCGCCATATTAGGACCAGTTATTATCATAGTTTTATCTGTCGTGTTGTTTAAATATGTATCATTTGGAATAAATTGTCCATCTTTTAACAAAGATTCTACAACGGGATGCCTTCCATCGATAATTTTAATATGGTCTATCTTCGAGTTAATTTTTGGCTTGACATAATTATTTCTAACTGCTGAATTTGCAAAAGAATTTAAGCAATCAATCTCAGCTAAAACATTTCCAAGTTTTTGAAGATTAGGTATAATAGAAATTAATTTTTTCTTAATTGACAAAAATAATTTTTGTTCAAGTTTTATTGCCTCATCATTTGCTGAAAGAATTTTTTCTTCAAGTTCTTTTAATTCTTTCGTCACATATCGTTCATTGTTTGCGACAGTTTGTTTTCTTATAAAATGAAGTGGAACTAAATGTGATTGAGATTTATTAACTTCAAAAAAATAACCATGAACTCTGTTATATAAAAGTTTTAAATTTTTAATATTTGAATTTTCTCTTTCAGTTTGCTCAAGTTTATTAATCCAAAGTACAGCTTTTTGCGAAACATCTCTAAGCTCGTCCAGTTCCTGTGAATAGCCTTCTTTAATAAATCCTCCATCCTTTATTTGGGTAGGAGGATCTAAAATGAAGGCTTTTTCTAGTTCTTCATAAACTTGTTCAAAGTTTTCAATGTTTTTGTACAAATTAACAAGCTTGCTAGATTTGAAATTTGACATTATTTTTTTTATTTCTGGAACAATTTTTAAAGACTGTGCCAAATTCACACAATGTTTTGGATGCAAACCAACACATGCTATTCTTCCAACTAATCTTTCAATGTCATAAATGTGAGCAAGTTCAAAGCCTAAATTATCTCTTAAAATTAATTTTGAACATAGTTCTTCTACAGCATCAAGTCTTTCATTAATCAACTTTTCATTTCTTAAAGGATGCCCTATCCAGTTTTTTAAAAGTCTTGAGCCCATGTTGGTTTTAGTATTATCCAAAAGCCAAATTAATGCTCCACGCTTTCTTCTTTCTTTAAAAGTTTCATGAATTTCTAAATTTCTTTTTGTGTTTACATCTAGTGTAAGATATATTTCAGATTCATACTTAGAAATTTTATTTATATGATATAAAGCATTTTTTTGAGTTTCATTTAAATACTGCATTAATGCACCACAAGCACAAATTGAAAGCTTATTTTTATCAAGTTCAAAAATAGAAATATAATTAGATTTAAAATGTGTTTCCAAACTTTTGTTTGCATTTGAATATTCAAAAGCCCAATCATAATACATATTTATTTTAGGCAACAAATCCATTTTTGCCACAGGTAATTTATCAAGTTTTTCTTTGGCAATTTGATTACATATAATCTCGCCAATGTTTAATGAAACCAAAAAATCATTTAATTTTATGTAGTTGTCTTCCTCACCTGAAAACTCTAAAGTTTTAAATTCGCCAGTAGAAACCTCACAAAATGCAACTCCCAAATCTCCATTTTTTTCAAACACGCATAAAAGATAATTTGAAAATTTTGAGTCTAAAATGGTTTCTTCAATCAAAGTTCCACTTGTAATTACTCTAATTACATCTCTTTCAACGGGTGTTTTGCTATTTTTAACTGGCTCAGACAGTTGTTCACAAACTGCAACTTTGTAGCCTAGTTTAACCATCTTTTCAATATAGGAGTCAACAGTTTGAACTGGTATTCCGCACATAGGAGCTTTTTCATTTGTACCACAACTTTTAGATGTCAAAGTCAAATCTAATGCTTTTGACATTTCAATTGCATCTTCATTAAAAAATTCGTAAAAATCACCCAATCTGTATAAGAGAATTGAATCTTTATATTTTTCTTTAGTTTGCAAATAATGTTGCATCATTGGTGTAACAGCCATTAGTGTTTATCCTTTTGTATTTTCTTTTCTAAATTTAAAATATAATTTACCCTTCTGTTCTTTTCTTTCTCATCAACCTTTCCATCAAATTTTATTGCTGGTGTGTTTGGTCTTTCTGAATACATAAAAGCAAAAATTGAATCAAAGCGAACTTTTTCGATTAAATTGCATGTTTCCATAAAATCCGTTTCTGTTTCACCTGGAAACCCCACAATGATGTCGGTTGTCAGCTTGCAATTTGGAATTTTAAATTTTATATACTCAATTTTTTTCAGATATTCTTCAATTGTATATTTTCTATTCATTAGCTTTAAAATTTTATTGCTTCCGCTTTGAACCGGTAAATGTATTTCTTTTAAGATTTTTTCTTGATTTGCTATAGTATCTATTACCTCAAACGATAAATCTTTTGGATGAGAAGTCATAAAAGTTAATTTAAAATTTCCTTTAATCTTGCATATGTCGTTTAAAAGCTCATTAAAATTTCCATTACCCTCTTTGTCTTGACCATATGAATTCACATTTTGTCCTAGCAAAGTGATTGTTTGATATTGATTTTGTTTTACAAGATTTTCGATTTCTTCAAGTATTTTTGATTTATCTCTGCTTTTTTCTCTACCTCTAACATATGGCACAATGCAATAAGTACAAAAGTTGTTGCATCCATAAGTTATGTTAACCCAAGCATTTTTTCCTGAAGTTCGTTCAATGTCATTATTTTCACAAATTTCACCTTCTTCTACAATATCAAGTATTCGTTTTCCATATTTTTTAAAATCTTCTAAATATTTTAAAAGTTGATGGGTGTTATGAGTTCCTAAAATTATATCTACAAAAGGAAAAGTCGAATATAATTTTTGAGCAACGCTTAATTGCTGAGTCATACAACCACATACTATTACTACTTTATTAGGAAATTTCTTTTTAATTTTTTTAAGGGCACCAACATTGCCCAAAACCCTATCTTGCGCCCCTTCACGAATAGCGCAAGTGTTAAAAATAATAATATCAGCATTTAAAATATTTTCAGCAGGAAAATAGCCGATTTTTTTAAGCAAACCAGCCATTTTTTCACTTTCATGAACATTCATTTGACATCCAAAAGTTGTAATATAGTAAAACAAATGTACCTCCATTGGCATTATATCGAAAATTGTAAATATTTGCAATCTTTTTATTATCAACTATACAATTAGGTTATAAATATAATTAAAAAATCATAGTGATTTTTTTTAACTGAATTAAAGATTTTATAAATTTTTATTATAAGATAAATATTTACACTATTCATACACATAATAAACATAATGAAAACTGCGCTAAAAAAAACAATATTATGGACATTTATCAGCTTGACAATCTTAGTAATTTTAGGAATTGCTTTTATTTTTATTTGCTATTTCACAAGCGAAAGAGTTAAATTTAGCCCAAGTAAATTGCAAGAAGTCACCTCAAAAATTGAATTCTTTGACAATGAAAACACACCTATTAAAGAAGAAAATTCTTTTAATTCTAAATTTGTAAAAATAACCAGTCTGCCAAACCATGTTAAGGAAGCTTTTATTTCAATTGAAGATAAAGAATTTTACAATCATAAAGGATTGAATTATAAGCGTATGTTGGGCGCACTAATTTGGGATTTAAAAAATGGAAAATTTGAACAAGGAGCATCAACAATAAGTCAACAACTTATTAAAAACACCCATCTTTCTAGTCAAAAAACTTTGAGCAGAAAGATGAACGAAATAGTGCTCGCAAAACAACTAGAAAAAAATTTTTCCAAAGATGAAATTTTAGAAAAATATTTAAACATAATATATTTTGGCGACAATTGCTATGGAATTGAGAGTGCATCAAATCACTATTTTTCAAAATCTGCAAAAAATCTAAATCTTCAAGAATCCGCTTTACTTGCAGGAATTATAAGTTCACCTGGACGATATTGTCCTATAACAAAACCTGAAAATGCTAAAAAGCGTCGAAACCTTGTTCTTAAAGAAATGTTTGAAGATAATAAAATTTCTAATGAGGAATATCAAAAAGCAAAGCAAAGTGAAATTGAGATAAAAATCAAGTCAGATAAAAACAATAGGTTAAATTGTTATAGTGAAATGGCTCTTGATGAAGCAATTTCCATCTTAAAAATGCCCGCCAAACAAATTTCTAATGGTGGATATAAAATATATACTTTTTTAGATAAAGAAAAACAAGCCGCTTTAGAAAATGCTCAAAAACAAACCAATTTTAATGAAAACAATAATGCTTTAATTTCAATAAATGCCACAAGCGGAGAAGTGCAAGCATTTTGTGGAGAAAGTAATTATAAAATTCTTAAAAACAAGCGCCAACCCGGATCAGCGATTAAACCCATTCTTGTCTATGCTCCTGCAATAAATGAAGGAATTATCAATCCCCTAACCCAAATACTTGACGAGGAGATAAACATTTCTGGATATGCCCCTAAAAATCACGACAATAAATTTCATGGATATATCAGTGTCAAAGACGCAATTTGCTCTTCATATAACATTCCCGCAGTTAAAATTATGTCTTATACCACTATTGACAAATCGAAAAAATATGCCGAAAAATGTGGAATAGAATTTGCTCAAAACGATGACAATTATTCTATAGCTCTTGGAGGCATGACTTATGGTACAGATCTTTGCTCTTTAACTTCTGCCTATTCAATCTTTACTAATAATGGAAAATATATCAAACCTAAATTTGTGAAATATATTACAGATTCAAAAGATAGAATCATATATGTTTCAGATAAAAAAGAAACCTCTGTTATTAGAGATGACACAGCTTATTTAATGAACCACATGCTTGTTGAAGCCAGCCAAAAAGGTACTTCTAAAAGGTTAAAAGAATTAGACTTTGAAATAGCTTCAAAAACAGGAACTGTTGGAAAAAATAGTAAAAATTATGATGCTTGGAGTGTTTCATATACAACAGAAGATATTGTAGGAGTTTGGGTTGGAAACATGGATAACTCACCTATTGGAAATATTGTTGGAGGAAATATTCCTATAGAAGCAACAAAAACTTATTTCAAACAAATTTATTCGAAAAACAAACCACAACCATTTAAGACTCCTTCTTCTATTGAACAATTAGAAATTGATGCAAAAGAATTATCTGAAAATCATCAAATAGTCAAAGCTGGAAGTTATTTACCAGAAAGATATAGAATCGTTGCACCATTTTCAAGATTTTATCCACCAAAAAACAAAGAACATGGTTTGTTAAAATTAAAGCCGGCAACTTTATCTGGAAAAATTATAGGAAATGACGCAATACTAACATTTGATGCTCAAGATTACTTGGAATATGAAATTTGGAGTGAAAATAAGCTAATAGCAAAATTTGAAAATAAATCTGGAAAAATTGAGTTTAAATACTATATTCCATATACCAACAAAAAACAATCTTTCACTTTAATAACTAAAATGAAAAATTACACGACAAACGAAACCTTTCAAGAAAGTTCAAAGCCTATTACTCTTATTAAAACAAAAGATTCTAATATTGAAAAAATTAACGAAAAATGGTATTTATAATTGCATTTGGCAACTTTTATTTGTTAATATAAACATATGAAGAAAATTGCATTAATAACTGGGTCGTCAAGAGGAATTGGAAAACAGTGCGCCTTACTTTTTTCAAAAAATAACTATTTTGTTATTATGACCTATAAATCTTCTAAGCAAGAAGCTATGAAAGTTCTTGATGAAATCAAAAATCAAGGCAATAACGCAATGTTGATTAAAGCTGATTTATCTAAAAAATCAGAATGCATGAAACTAGTCAACACAGTAAAAGATATCTTTGGAAAGGTTGATGTTCTTATAAACAATGCAGGCATTTCAATTCAAAAGCTTTTAATTGATTGTAGCGATAAAGAAATAGAAAATTTAATTTCCACAAATTTAATCGCACCAATAATTTTATCAAGAGAGATTTCAAAACTAATGATTACTAATCAATTTGGACGAATAATAAATATTTCATCAATTTGGGGTGAAATTGGAGGCTCCATGGAGAGTGTTTATTCTGCAACAAAAGGAGGCTTAATTAGTTTTACAAAAGCCCTTGCAAAGGAATTGTCACTTGCAAATATCACAGTTAATTCAATCTCTCCTGGAGCGATAGAAACCGATATGCTCCATCAAATTTCAGAAAATGACTTAGATTTTTTTAAAAATGAAATTCCCATTGGAAGATTTGGCAAAGCTTGTGAAGTTGCTGAACTTGCACTGTTTTTAGCAAGCGATAAAGCAAGCTATATTACAGCTCAAAATATTGGGATAAATGGCGGACTAAATTAACTTCAAAATAATTTGATTTAAAACACCAAAATAGTCATCAGCAACTCGAATTTTTGAGTTGCTTTTTATTACAATTCCCTTTTGTAAAAGCAAATTTAATTGTTTAGTATTTTTGATAAAGTTTTCCTCAACTCCAAAAATAGTTCTTAGTCCCAACATGATATATTCTTCATTTAAGCTCTGTTGATTACATTTCTCAATATTGTATTTACCATTAAAATAGTCCATAAAATTATCTGGATTTGCTATCCTCTTGCCATCAATAAAAGAATGGGCAGAAACTCCAAATCCCAAATATGGTTTCATTTGCCAATAACCTAAATTATGTTTGCAAATAAAACCATTTTTTGCAAAATTTGAAACTTCATATCTATAAAAACCAAGTTCCTTTAGTTTTTTAAATAATAAGTCATAAAGTTGCACACAAATTTCATCTTCTAGTGGCAAATATAATCCATTTTGCACATTTTTAAAAAGTTTTGTATTTTCCTCAATCATCAACATATATAGCGATAAATGTGTAGCACCCCACATATTTAGTTGTTCAATTTGTTTTTCTAAACTTTTGCAAGTTTGCCCTTCTAAACCTAAAAGCAAATCTACTGAAAGATTTTCAAATCCTACTTTTAAAGCATTTTTCATTGCATTTTTAACCTGCACTGCATTTTGATTACGCCCTATTTTAAGCAATTCTTTTTCATTTAAGCTTTGAACACCAAAGCTAATTCTATTAAAGCCAGCTTTATAAAAGGCTTTTAATTTTGACAATGTAGTAGATTCTGGATTGCATTCAATAGAAATTTCACAATTTTGCATGATTTTAAATTTGCTTTTTATCAGACTCAAAGTTTCACAAATATATTTTTCATCCACAACACTTGGTGTGCCTCCTCCAAAATATATGGAAGAAATAGGTTTTGTGTTGTATTTACAAGATTGAATTTCATTTTTTAAAAAACAAAAATATTTTTCCACAATTTGAAAATTAGTGCACGAAACAAAGGCGCAATAATCACACCTTTTTTTGCAAAATGGTATATGAACATAAATCATTTGAGAATCATTCATTATCTAATTTTAAAATACTCATAAATGCCTCACTAGGAAGTTCAACCGAACCTATTTGACGCATTTTCTTCTTTCCTTCCTTTTGTTTTTCCAATAGCTTTCGTTTTCTTGAAATATCTCCACCATAACATTTTGCAAGCACATCTTTTCTAAGTGCGCTTATTGTTTCTCTTGCAATAATTTTTCCACCAATAGCAGCTTGAATTGGCACTTCAAACATTTGTCTTGGAATCACTTTTTTAAGCTTTTCAGCTATGGCTCTTCCACGAGAATATGCCTTTTCCCTATGAATAATTAAACTCAATGCATCACAAGTTTCACCATTAAGCAAGATATCTAACTTTACCATATCACTTTGTTGAAATCCAGCAAATTCATAGTCTAACGAAGCGTATCCTTTTGTTCTCGATTTTAAGCTATCAAAAAAATCATAAATCATTTCTGCTAAGGGCATTGTATAACTCATCTTAACTCTAAAAGAATCTACATATTGTAAATCTTTATAAACAGCCCTTTTCTCTTGGCACAATTCCATGACAGCACCAACAAAGTTTGGAGAAGTATAAATTTCTAATTTAACTATTGGTTCTTCTATTTTAACTATTTCACCAAAATTTGGAAACAAGGAAGGATTGGAAATTTCCAACATAGAATTATCATTTTTAAAAACTCTATATGAAACTCCAGGCGCTGTTGTTATGATATCAATATTGAACTCCCTTTCAATTCGTTCAGTTATAACCTCCATATGAAGCAACCCTAAAAAGCCACATCTAAAACCAAAACCTAAAGCAGTAGAAACTTCGGGAGTAAATACAAGTGAAGCATCATTTAATTTTAATTTTTCTAAAGCATCTTTTAAATCATTATATCTGGAACCATCAACACAAAATATGCCAGAAAAAACAACAGGCATAACACTTTTATAGCCTGGCAAAGCTTCTTTTGCTCCATTATCTGCATTAGTTATAGTGTCACCAACTTTTGTGTCTGCCACATTTTTAATGGCGGCGGTCAAGTATCCCACTTCTCCAGCATGCAAAATGTCACAAGGTTTTTGTCGAGGTGTAAAATATCCCACCTCTGTCACATCAAATACTTTTTGGGTTTGAAACATTTTAATTTTGTCACCAACTTTAACATTGCCATCAAAAACTCTTATCATGACAATTGCGCCCTTAAAATTGTCATATATGCTATCGAATATTAAAGCCTTTAGCGGTGCTGATTCATCCCCTTTTGGCTCTGGAACATCACAAATTACTTTTTCTATCACTTTGTCAATATTAATGCCTTCTTTGGCAGAAATTAAAGGGGCATCTTGAGCAGATAAACCAATGATGTTTTCTATTTCAGCTTTAACTCTGTCAGGCTCGGCACTTGGCAAATCTATTTTGTTAATAACTGGGATAATCTCAAGATTATTTTCAATTGCCAAATAAGCATTTGCAAGTGTTTGTGCTTCTACACCTTGAGATGCGTCTACAATTAGTATTGCCCCTTCACATGCAGCAAGAGATCTAGAAACCTCATATGTGAAATCTACATGTCCAGGAGTGTCAATCAAATTTAAAATATAATCTTTCCCCATATAGTTATAATGCATTCTTGTTGGGGTCAATTTTATTGTAATTCCTCTTTCTCTTTCAAGTTCCATACTATCTAAAAGTTGTTCACTAATTTCACGCTTGGCAAGTGTTCCAGTAGCCTCAATTAATCTATCTGCAAGGGTACTTTTTCCATGATCTATATGTGCTATTATGCAAAAATTTCTAATATTTTCTTTTTCCAAGTTTTTCTCCTATTCATCTTTAATATTTATTATAACAAAAATATTTTTCTCTTACAACTTCTATAATTATTTTTTTGAATATTAAAAATTTAAAAAAATATTTGTATTATTCTACAATTATGTGTATATTAAATATATAATAAAAAAAAACTATTTTTAGCATATAATAAAATATATTAACAAAAATTGTTATAAATTAAGGAGAAATAATGAACGATATATTTAAGTCATGGTTGGTTGAAAATTATATAGCTCATAGAGGTTTTCATGATCAAGATGCACCAGAAAATTCTCTTTTAGCTTTTGAAAATGCTATTAAAAAAGGCTACGCGATAGAACTAGATGTTCATCTTATAAGTGATGGAGAAATAGTTGTAATACATGATGATACTTTAAAAAGAGTAACAAGTAAAGATGGCTATGTAAAAAATTTAAAAAGTGAAGATTTGAAAAATTATAAACTCATGGGAACTGAGGAGTATATTCCAACTTTGAAAGAGGTATTAAAGCTAGTCGATGGTCAAGTTCCGCTTTTAATTGAAATAAAAAACAATGGAAAGGTTGGCGAAATAGAAAGCAAACTTTATCAAATGCTAAAAAATTATAAAGGCGAATTCGCCGTTCAATCTTTTAACCCATATTCCCTTCAATGGTTTAATATCAATGCCCCAGAAATTTTAAGAGGACAATTATCAGGTAATCTTAAAAATGCCAAGTTAGGTTTTTTTAAAAAACTTACATTAAAACGCATGCTACTAAATAAAAGTGTTTCAAAACCAAATTTCATTTCTTATGAGGCAGAAGCATTGCCAAATAGATATGTAAAAAAATATAAAAATTTGCCTTTACTTTGCTGGACTGTTAGAAGTCAAGAACAATATAATAAGGTAATAAAATATTGTGATAACATAATTTTTGAAAATTTTGAACCAATGATTTAAATTATCAAAATTACTTGACCACTAAACAAAATTAAAAGTATTGTTTCTAAAAGATTTAAAATTGACAATAAAACTAAAAATATGAGAAAAAGCAAAATTGTGTTTAATCCGACTGCTTTTCCATATTTTTTTTTAATTATACATCTATTTCTAACCATACAATAAAATAAACAAGCAAAAACTAGCATGCAAAGCTGAATTGGCAAAATAATCACAATAGCAGAAAGAATTCCGCCAAATCCATAAAGCACTACAATAATTGTTATGTTTAGTCCTAAAAGATAGGAACGATAAACTATTACAAAACAACCTATAGGCAATAAAAATGCTGATAAAGAACAAATAAGTAAAATAAATAAAAAACAGGTATAAGACAAAAATCTTTTAAAAAACAACTCTGTTGTTGCAATGTTTCCGTTAGCAAATTGTGTTATTCCATAATTATTAAAATTAAACAATTCAGTGCCATTTAAATATTTTACTGCTGTAAAAATTCCAGTTAATAATCCAAGAATAGTAAAAAAACAAAGAACAAAAATTCGAACCTTGTTAACCCTTAAAAAACTCAAAACAGTGTATTTAAAGTTACTGTATTTTCCTACATATTTATATGCTTTCATTTATAGTATAATATGTCGAAAAAGTAGGAAAAGAACACAAAAACTTATTTAGTCGCTTTTAAACAATTAAAAGATTTTTGATAAAAACTTGATTTTAAAAACGAATTTAAATCACTTTATTTTCGAGCATCCAATCTACATATATCCCATAACCTTTTGTTGGGTCATTTAAAAAAACATGTGTAACCGCCCCAATAAGTTTTCCGTCTTGCAAGATTGGGCTACCACTCATCCCCTGCAAAATTCCTCCTGTTAAGCTTAACAATCTTTTATCTTTAACCCTAAATACCAAACTCTTATCGCTGCTTTTGCTTTGATAATTTGCTTTGATAATTTCAATTTCATATTCCTCTCTTACACCACTAACCGAACTAACAATTTTTGCTGGACCTGGTTTTACACTCATTCGCCCACCAATAGTAGCGACAAGATTTTCATCTATAATACCCTGTGTTGTTTCAACTTTCCCAAAAACTCCTGAAGAAGTATTTAATTGCACATCTCCTTTACTATTTTTACCTTGTAAAAATAGGCATCTCAGTTCACCCGGTTTTCCTTTTTTGCCTTTGTTTATTCCAATTAAAGAACAATTATATATTTTTCCATCTTGAACTGGAACAACCGCTCCTGTTTCAAAATCGGTAATAGCATGACCAAGTGCACCATATGCTTTTGATTGCTTGTCAACATAAGTCAAAGTTCCTATACCAGAAGCATCATCTCTGACCCATAATCCTAACTTATATTTTCCACTTTCAACATCAAGAGCTGGTTTTAAAGAAAACTCATACTCCTTATCTTTTCTCATAGCTTTAACTTTAATAACACTTCCATTACTCTTTTCTAATTCTTGCTTTATGATTTCAACACTTGTAATTTCATTGTCGTTTATTTTTGTTAAAATATCACCAGCCAAAACTTCTTCACTTTTTTCTGGAATTATACTACCATGCTGTGTGTTTACACTATTTTCACCAATAACTATTACTCCTTTTGTATCAAGAGCAAAACCTAATGGAATGCCTCCAACATAAACTTCTTTACCATCGCTTACATTAACCCCAACTTCTTTTACGGTAAACAATCCAAATAATTTAAATTTTAATTTAGACTTTTTTAAACCATTTCCCACATCAATTCCTTCATCTGCGAGAGAAGCTGATATGAATTTTCCAAATCTAGCATTTTCATTTAATTCATTTAGTTGTTCATAAGAAATATAAGAGCCATTAGTTAAAGAAAATACTGAGAAATCTGTATTTACAATCAATGTTACAAAAGCTATACAAAGCAAAACTCCAAATGATTTTATTACAACCTTTTTAAACAAATTATTTTTCATTTTGTCCTCACAAAAACTTTTTCTTGCTTAGTGTTTGTAATTTTTTTTAATATATTCTTTTTGAAAAATAAAAATATTTAAAAATGAAATATAAATAAGGTGATAGCTTCTAAAAAAATTAATGCTACTTTTTAAATTAGTTGCATTAAATTAAAAAATAAAAAAGCTAATATTTAGCTTTTTATTTGAATATTAGCTTTAAATTTTGCTGCTTTTTCTAACATTTCTTTAGCATGCAATATACCCAACTCGCTCTGTTTATCACCTCCAATAAGTTTTGCGAGTTCAACATAAATTTGATTTTCATCAAGCATTTTGCAATTAGAAATTGTTCTGTCGCCTACTGTTTTAAAAACATAGAAAAATCTATCAGCCATTGAACACACTTGTGGTAAATGACTAATCAAAATAACTTGATTATGTTTTGAAAGAATTGCAATTCTTTCACCGACAGCATTGGCAGTTTCACCACTTATTCCAGTGTCAATTTCATCAAAAACAAAGATATTTCCACAACTTACAATAACGGACTTAAGGGCTAGCATAAATCTGCTCAATTCACCCCCTGAAATGACTTTTGAAAGAGCTTTCACTTGCTCTCCCTTATTTGCAGAAAACAAAATTTCAACATCGTCATATCCATTTTGGTTATATTCATCTTGTTGAACAAAATCAAAGCTTAATTTGGCATTTTTCATTCCTAAATATGAAAGCTCTTTCATTACAGCTTCTTCAAGTTTTTTCGCATATGATTTTCTAGCATTAGAAATTTCTTTGCATATCTCTAAAGCAGAAGAATCAATTGCAACTATTTTTTCTTCAAGTTGCTTTATTTTTTCCTCACTGTTTATTAGATTATCATATTCAATCTTTGATTTTTCCAAATATTTCAAAACATCAGATATTCTTTGCCCATACTTTTTTTTAATATCCCTATATTTATCAAGTCTAGTATCAATCGCTTCAAATTCACTTTCATTAAAAATTAAACAGCGAGATTGGCGCTTTAACAATGATACTAAATCATCAAGTTCATATATTAAAGAATCTAGTTTTTCATAAGCAGTTAAAAAATCATTGTTAATTTCTCTTATATTTGCCAAACCACGAAGCGCGCTTTTTAAATTTGTAATAGCAGAAAATTGTGTTGAATCTAAAAATTCTAAGACATTTTCCAGGGTTGAAGAAATCTTTTCAGAGTTTTGCATAACTTGAAATCTTTCTAAAAGTTCGTCTTCTTCTTCCTGCGTTGGCATCAATGATTCAATTTCGTCGATTTGATATTTTAATAACTCTAAATATCTTTCTCTGTTTTCACCATTGCCACATAAAAGTTGAATTTGTTTTTTGGTTTCATTTTTTTCTTGGATTAAATTTTTAAGTTTAATTTTATTATCTGCAAGCAACTCCTCAATGCCACCATCTAGAAGTAACAAATGGTTTTTATTGTTTAGCAAAGTTGTGTTTTCATGCTGTGAGTAGGAATCAACCAAATCTTTTGTTATTGATTTTAAAATAGAAAGAGATGATAAATTACCATTAATTCTAATTTCACTTTTTCCCTCTTGATTAAGTGTTCTTGAAATAACTAAATCTTCTTCATCATAACCAAGGTCATTTAAAGTGTTCAAGCATTCTAAGCTTAAATTTGAAAATACTGCTTCAACAAACATTTTATCTTTTCCACTCATAATAAGCGATTTATCAGCTCTAGAACCTAAAACAAAATTAAGAGCCTCAAGTATGATGCTCTTTCCCGCGCCTGTTTCACCCATTAAAGCATTAAAACCTTTATCAAACTCTAATGTCGCTTCTTCTATGAGTGCGACATTTTTTATTCTAATGTTCTGTATCATAATATACCTATTTAATTTGAAGAAATATTTAAAAGAGTGTGTGTTGCATTTTGTGCGAAATCAAAATTAGGGAATATTGCCATTATCGTGTCGTCACCGCTTACAGCCCCCATAAGTGAATCTAAATTTAATTTGTCAATCAATCCACAAATTGCTGAAGCCATGCCTTTTATGGTTTTTATAACGCAAAGATTTTGAGCCGTTCTAATAGAAATAACAGCTTCTTTAAAGATGCAAATGTTTTTGTTTGAAACCGCAGTTTCATTTGTTTCAACAAGAGAGTATTTGTATTTACCAGTTTCTTGACTAAGGATTTTGATTAATCCTAATTCTTTAATATCTCTCGAAATTGTGGCTTGAGTAATATCAAAATTAGCATTTTTCAAATATGTAACCAATTCATCTTGGGTTTCAATTTCATTAGTTGAAATCAATTCTAAAATTTTTGATTGTCTTTTTGACCTTGCCATCTTACTCGTTCCTTTTTTTCATAAATCCCTTATAAAATAAGGCTTTCAGCGATTTGTGAATAAATATAAATTAATATATATTCATCACTTTTTAATGATTATACAATGAAATTTATAATTATGCAAGCGATTTTTGCATAATTATTCAGTCAATTTTTATAAAAATTTGAACTTTTGAATATCTATAAAAACAGGATTTATAAATATAATCATTTATGCATATTTTATTTTTGCAATGGTCTTGCTTCTTTTAATTCATTTTTCAAAGTTTAATAAATGCTTATATGTTATATAAATATAAGTTAAAAATATTTCTTTATCTTAATAGTAAATTTCCACCCAAACCAAAGGCACAAAAAAAATCTTTGCCTAAAGACAAAGATTTTATAAAATTTCTAAATAGGTTTTAATAAAATTTATAAGTTATCTTTTTCAACATTTTTTACACTATCCTTATTTTGATTTGCTTGAGCTTTTTTAGAACGAAAAGGGCTCAGACATTTCCCAACAAATAAAATAATTTTATTACAATTATCAAGCGAAAACTTTTTCCCTAACGCCTTTCCAAAAATCGTCAAACCAGCAATAAAAGCACTTATTAAAGAGGCAACAAGAATTATTCCAGCATTGCTAGTCATACCTTCTGTAACTTTTATTACAATAGCTGCACCTGCAGCACCACTCAAAATTCCACAAACATCGCCAAGCACATCGGCGCATAAGCTTGCAACCTTGTCTGCATTTTTAATTAGTAACATAGCCTCTTTTGCACCTTTAACTTTTTTAGATGCCATTGCTGCAAAAGGTTCAATGGCACAAGCAGTTACAGCAACACCAATCATATCCGTTATAATTGAAATCGATATAAATAGAATTATTATAAGAATAGAAAACACAATTCCTGTAGCCGAAGTTAAATATTCACTTCCAATACTAAATACTAATGACAAGGCAAAAGCAAGAAAAAATATCTTAATGGGCCAAATATACCACTTTACTTTCTTAGATGTTGTTTTAACCTTCCTTTTTTTAGAATCATTATTCCCATTAGTTTGGTTTTCCATTTTTTATTAACCCTACTTCCTTTTTAAGTCTATAACTTATTATATAATAAAAAAAATGATTTTAGAAATGTTTTACAAACAAAATCTAAAATCATTATGTATAGAGGCAATTTTTGAAGTAAACCTTGCGGCATAGGTTCGGTAGGATTTCCCTGTTGTTTGTACTCATCGTCGCCGTATAAGCAGTTTCCTTTTAAACAAACAAATTCACCGAATCGCCACTTAGACCACACTATAATCCCTCAAAAACCTGAACCAAGTCAACAGTCTAGAAGTTTTCCTTAACGCCATTTTCATTTCGTTAGCTTTTTTTGCAATGTTAGTTTCAATTACAGCAACAGTTTCATTAGGCCCTTTGAAGATGTCGCTTGAAGTCAATATCCCCTAAACATCACTCAAAGCAGGCTACTCTGCACACAGCTTTTGCACCGCAATGCAGGTTTTATCCTATCCAGTAGAATGTAAGGACAAACCTTTATTTCTACCAAGCATAGGTCTCCACGATAATTGGGTCGTGTACTATATGCCGTTATAGTGCGCCCAAAAATCTTAACTCCCAGCACTCACCCCAGTTTGGGCAACCAAAGCAAGCACCAGAAACTTCACAGTTATGCCCTTCGATGCTTTTAATCATCCTCCCGAATGAAATGACGACTAGAATACTGCGCCTCTAGATGTGTATAATATACCAAATTTTTCAGTTTATGTCAAACAACCAATAAAATGCGTAACACTCTTGCACTTTGCCACAAAGAAATTTTAAACAAATCAACAAAAATGAAGGATAATGACAAATTTATTAATTAATATTAATTTCAGCCTGTCTACTCTGCTTTCTAACATTCAAGCAAACACCAATTGCGCTCATGAAAACAACAAGCGATGTGCTCCCTGCACTGATAAACGGAAGTGGCAAGCCCGTTGGTGGAATGGAGCCTGTTACAACGGCAACATTGATTAAAACTTGAGTGGCGATTATTGAAGCAATTCCTGTAACCAAAAGCGCACCAAATCTGTCTTTTGCCTCAAGCGCAATTTTAATTAAAAAGCAAACTAAAACCGCAAAAATTCCAAGTACACCCAAACAACCAATGTAGCCAAGTTCTTCGCCGATTATGGAAAAAATAAAATCGCTTTCACAAAACGGCAAAAACAAATATTTTTGCCTAGAATTAAAAAGCCCAACACCAAACCAACCGCCAGAGCCAAGCGAATATAAAGATTGAATGAGTTGAAAACCTTCAGCTTTTGGAGAAGCCCAAGGATCTAAAAATGCCATTAACCTTTTAACTCTGTAAGGCTCTAAAAAAATCAAAGCAGGCACAGCCAAAATTCCGGGCACAGCAAGAGCTGAAAAATGCTTTGCACTAATCCCTCCCACAAAAAGCATAATTACAAGAGTTATTGCAACACACATAGTTATGCTCATGTTAGGTTCTAATATAATTAGAACACAAAAAATCGCGCCAACACCCAAAACAGGAAGCAAAGTTTTAAAAGATTTAACTTTTTCATAATTATCAGATAAATGACAGGCGCAAAATAAAACGAGAGCAAATTTGGCAATTTCACTTGGTTGAAAAGAAAAACCAAATGCACCAATCCATCTTCTAGCACCATAGTTTTCAATACCAATCACAGGAACAAAGACAAGTACCAAAAGAACAACACTAATTAAAACCGCCCACCACTTAAATTTTTTAAGTTTGTTATATGGAAAAATCATAAAAAAAATCAAGCCAGCAAAGCCAAACAAAACACCGATAATTTGTTTTATTAAAAATCTATATTGATTTCCTCCATTTAATCCAGCAGAATAATAACTTGCACTATAAACCATAATGCAACCAAACACAACTAATAGTATTATGCATATAAGTACTACCCAAGCAGTTGTGTCCATTTTAAAAAAGTTCTTTTTATTTTTTTTCATTTACAAACTCCTTAAAACAGCGTCCTCTTTCCTCAAAGCCACTAAATTCATCAAAGCTTGCACAAGCTGGAGAAAGCAAAACAAAATCATTTTCACATGAAAGCACATAAGCTTTTTCAAAAGCATCTTTTAAGTTTTTTGCTTTTAACATCTTATCAAAATTTTTATTTAGCCCACAATCATAAATTTCATCTTTTGCATCTCCATAACAAACAACACATTTCAAATTGTCATAACCAAAAATTTTAGAATAATCTTCTTTTTTGCCTATTCCGCCAACCAGCAAAACAACACTTTTGCTTTTAAAACATTCCAAAGCACAAAGAGTGCTTGCCACATTGGTTGACTTGCTATCATTAATAAAACTAATTCCGCCAATCTTTGCCACAAATTCAATTCTGTGTTCAAGTGAAGTAAATTCGTAAACAACATCTTCTATAATTTCATTTTTTATTTTAAATATCTTTGCAACTATAATGCTAGCCAAAACATTCTCTAAATTTTTTTCGCCCAAAAGTTTAACCATTGATTTATGTAAAACAAAATTATTATTGTAGTTAACAATTCCATTTTTTTCTTCACAAACCCCACCCCTTCCAAACAATTTTCTTTTTGGCTTAATTTTGTATTTTTTAGAAGCTTCTTTCAAATTTTCATTTAACACCAAAAAGTCATTTCTAGATTGATTTTTACAAATTGAAAATTTAATTCTTTCGTAGTTTTCCATTGTTTTGTGCCTGTTCAAGTGGTCTGGCGCAATGTTTAAAATACATGAAACATATGGTTTGAAGCTGGTTACATACTCAAGTTGAAAACTGCTTATTTCCAATATGTAAATTTTTTCTTTATTATCCCGTTCATATAATGAAATTAAAGGCACACCAATGTTTCCACAAACAACACAGTCAAAATTGGCGCGCTTAAAAATTTCACCTAAAAGCGAAACTGTCGTTGTTTTGCCATTTGTACCAGTAACTGCAATAAACTTGCCTTTAAAAAACTCATAAGCAAGTTGAATTTCATTTATTGTTGGAATTTTTAAACTTTTTAGTTTTTCAAAAATTGCTCCACAATAAATTGCAGGACTTAAAATTGCCAAGTCGAGTTTTGTAAAATCAAAATTCCCATCTACAAAATTTTTGTATTCTTTTTTTAAACTAGTGTTGTCATCATAAACAAAAACATTTGCATTTTGCTTGTTCAAAAAATTTATACAAGCTTTGCCCGATTTTCCAAGTCCATAAACAAAAACATTTTTATTTTTTAAATTCATGTGCCTCCATGGGCGATTGATGTTATAATCAAATTTAAAACAAACATAATCACCGTTATAATTATATATATAGTGACTATTCTGTTTTCATTCACACCTTTTTTTTGAAAATGGTGATGAAGTGGCGCCATTAAAAAAATTCGTTTTTTAGTGCGTTTAAAATGTGCCACTTGGAGTATATCTGAAAGAGCTGTAACTACATATAAAACTCCTATAATTGGAATTATTAAGGCATTTTTAGTAAAAAGACATATGCAACTTATAAATCCTCCCAAAGCAAGAGAACCAGTATCTCCCATAAAGATCTTTGCCGGATAACAATTTACACCAAAAAATGCAAGCAAACTACCAAGCATTGCAAAACAGACTAAAAACAAATTTTCATATTCATGCATCATTAAATCGTTTAAATTAAAAGCTGATAAAAATGTTAGACAAAAAATTGTAAATCCTAAAATAAAGGCAGACGAAACCCCTGTCGACAAACCATCTAAACCATCAATTAAATTTACACTATTTACTACTGCAATAAAAACAAACATGGCAAATGGAATTATAAAAATTCCCAAATCCACACTTTTTAAAGTAAAGGGTATTAAAATATCTGAGCCAACAAATACATAAATAAAATATCCTAATATTAAAGATATACCCACTTGCCCAATGATTTTTTGATAAGGCTTCAAACCCTCATTTTGTTTATATCTTATTTTTATAAAATCATCTAGAAATCCTAATATCCCAAATGCCAATGTAGCACCCAAAGTAACTAAAGCTAGAGTACTACCACTATTTAAAAATAATAGACTTGTAAGTATAACACCAAGCAAAAATATAAAACCACCCATAGTTGGCGTGCCTTGCTTTTGTGTGTGTTCTTCAACATAATGAAGAATGGTTTGGGAAACTTTTAATCTTTTTGATAGTTTTATGATAAGAGGTGATAGTAATATCGAAATCAACAATCCTAACAAAAAACTTATATAAAATTTTGACATTTTACCACTCCTTTAGAGGTTTAGAACTTTAACAATATTTTTCACAACTTTTATATCATCATAAGGACTTAAAACTCCATTTATGTCCTGATATTTCTCCCCACCTTTTCCACATACCACAACAACTTCATTGCCATTTAACATTTCAATAGCTTTTTTAATAGCTTTTTTTCTATCATTTTCTCTTAAACATTTGTCTTTATTTTCTATTCCTTGCAAGATATCATCACTTATAAGATCAGGATTTTCAAATCTAGGATTATCGCTTGTTAAAATAATTACATCGCTATATCTATCTGCTATTTTTCCCATTATTGGTCTTTTTAAAGCATCTCTATTTCCACCACAACCAAAAACAGTTATAATTTTTTCATTCATAGAAAGCTGTTTAATATTTTTTAAAATGTTTTCTAAGCCATCAGGAGTATGAGCAAAATCTATAACGACATTACCTTTCGAAGTTTCAATTATGTTAAATCTTCCATCCACCCTTCCAATTTTTCTTAGTGCTTTTTCCACACTTTTAGTAGAAAATCCTAAAAGTAAGGCTGCGGTAGCTGCCGCTAAAATATTATAAATATTAAAATAACCACACAATTTTGTTTTAATTTTCATAACATTATCAAGGATGTTTGCAATAAAGCTTGAGCCTTTTAAATTTAGGGCAATTTCCATAGCAAAACACTCAGCTGGATTGGAAATTCCATAGCTTATAAAATAATTTTCCTTAAATTGTGAAAAATATGAGTCATCACTATTTAACACTAAGGTTTTGATTTGATTTGATTTTAAAAAGTCAATTTTTGTTGATGCATATTTTTCCATTGTCTTAAAAAAATCTAGATGGTCTTGAGTTATGTTTGTTAAAATTCCAATTTCAAATTTTAAACCATAAATTTTTTCTAACGCTATTGCATGAGCAGAAACTTCCATAGCCACAACTTTAACTCCTGCATTCATCATTTGTTTGAAAATTTCATGCAATTTAAAAGGGTCTGGAGTAGTCAAATCACAATCAAAACTTTGTTTATTAATATGATATCCCAATGTACCAATAACTCCCACTCCACAGTTATTTTCTAAGCAAATTTGTCTTATAATCATAGTTGTTGAAGTTTTTCCGTTTGTTCCAGTCACACCAATAAGTTTCAGTTTTTCAGCTGGATTTCCCCAAAAATTTGCAGAGAGCACAGCTAGAGTTCTTCTAGTATTACGAACAATTATCTGCGGAATGTCAATATCAAGTTCTTTTTGACATACAATCGCAACTGCGCCATTGGAAAGCGCTTCAAGAACAAAATCATGACCATCTGTATTAGTACCAACCAAGCAAACGAAAAGTGCATTTTTACATTTTTCTTTACTAGAGAATATTACTTTTTCAATTTCAATATTAATATCTCCCACCACCTTAACCACTTCAACTTTTGAAATCAATTGTGTTAAATTCATATCTACCTCAATTTTAAATATTTTTATGTTTTTAGTGAAAAAGTTATGTTAATCCTATTTTTATCTGGCGCCCTTTTGCTTACAAATGCCACTTCGTGTCGCTTGACGAAATCTCCTTGAGTATAATCCAAAAATGATGCTATTGGATAAAATTAATAAAATAAGTTATAAAAGTTTATATATCAACAAAAAATTCAAATTAGTTTGAAAAGAATAAAATATTATGTATAATTATATTTATCATCTCATAAAATCTTAAATTGTGAAAATAATAAAAGCAGGAAATTAAAATGCAAGAAATCATAAAAACAAGCACTATAGACATAAACTTAATTAATTTTCAAAATGAACATTCGACCATTGATTTAATTGACAAATGCGAAAGTTCTTATATTAATCAGATAGACGATTTAATAAGTGATATCTTATCTCTACCAAAAATTAAAATTTTATTATTAACTGGTCCTTCTTCTTCTGGTAAAACAACAACAGCTAATTTAATTGCGTCTAAATTAATTAGATGCAACATTCCATGCACCGTAATATCTATGGACGATTTTTTTATAAACAGAGAAAATACCCCCATTTTAGAAGATGGAACATATGATTTTGAAAATGTAAATACAATTGATATACCACTTTTCAAATCATTTTTGAATGAAATCTTTATTTCTAATAAATCTAAAATGCCTCGTTTTGATTTTGTTGAAGGAAAAAGAACGGGATTTGAGAATATTGAAATAGAAAAAAATGGTATCATAATTATCGAGGGAATTCACGCATTAAATCCAATTTTTATAAGTAAAAATAATAGTGAAATATATAGAGTTTATGTGTGTCCAAACACCAATTTTACTTTAAATAATAAAATTATTTTAAAACCCAATGAACTAAGAAAAATAAGAAGACTAATAAGGGATTACTTTCATAGAGGAATGACAATAAATCAAACCTTATCGCTTTGGTATAATGTTTGTCTTGGTGAAGAAAAATATATAAAACCTTTTAAACACACAGCCAACTTTTGGATTGACTCAACGCATAATTATGAACCATTACTTTACAAAAAGTATCTTCCACCTATATTAAATAATTCTTTAACATGCAATGCGATAAAAAATTCTTTACAACATTTTTCAGAAATAGATATAGAATATCTTCCAAACAATTCATTATTAATGGAATTTTTATCTGGAATAAAAAATAGTAAAAAATAAAATAATACAATATGTTGTATTATGCAAAATATTATACATTCAATATATAGATTAGACTTATTATAACCTTTTTATCATTTCAAAGTTTAACAATTAACTCCATCCACTTTAAATTTCTTTGAATTTATTTTTAAAACTGATATAATGTTGCTATGAAACAAATAGAATTATATACTGATGGAGCATGCTCAGTAAATTTACAAATTGGTGGTTGGGGTTGTGTTTTAATTTATAGAAATTTAAGAAAAGAATTAAGTGGTGGCGAAACCAATACAACAAACAATCGTATGGAACTTATGGCAGTTATAAAAGGATTAGAAGCTTTAAAAGAACCTTGTAAAGTCAATATTTATAGCGATTCAGCATATGTTGTTAATGCTTTTAATAATAATTGGATAACTTCTTGGCAACTTGCTGGCTGGAAGACAGCTTCTAAAGATGAGGTAAAAAATATAGATTTATGGAAAAAAATTCTTGATTTAGGAAAATATCATAAAATTGAATTTATTAAGGTTAAAGGCCATAGCGATAATGAACTTAATAATCGATGTGATTATTTGGCAACTAGTGAAATTAAAAAACTAAAAGAAAAAATTAATTAATTTTATCTTTTTTTTAATCTTTTCATGATTATTAGCAGTTACATTTTATTCAAATTTTATGAGTAATTGTTTTTTTATAAACTAACATTTCATAACATATATTTCTCACCTTTAAATGAATTCATATTAATAATAATTAAACCTATTCGCAAAAATTTTTTTTAGAATTGCCCTACTCTCAATCTCTTTTTGTCCAAAAAAATTTTGTACTATATATTGCTAGTAAATATTTTGTAATATTTCAAGTCGCGTGAATTAATTTTAATTATTTTCTTCTTTTATGGTTTTAATTTTTATTAGGCTACAAGCAAAAATTATTCAAAAGAAGTTTGTTTATGGCAAACCTGTTATAAACTCACAGACTTTATGGAGTTTATTATACAAAAAAAGCTTTCAGAACAAAATCTGAAAGCAATGTTTTTATTTTTTTAGCTTGTTTAAAAGCTCTTTATTTTTTTCTAGTTTTTCCCGTTCTTTGTCAACTAATGCTTGTGGAGCTTTTTTCAAAAAGCCCTCATTTGCAAGCATCTTTTGACTACGCTCAATTTCAAAAGTAAGTGTTTTTATTTGTTCATTTATTTTTGATTCATCTAATAAATTTTCATTTTTAACAAATAAAGTAAACAATTCAAATACAAACTTAACAGAATTTAATTGTTCACAAGAAATCACTTCAATGTCCTTTGCCATGCATAACTTTTCAATTTGTGGCAAAATTGAAATAATTTGACTTTCTTCTTTATGCGGCAAAATAAATAATTTAATTTTTGTAGATTCACTAATCTTATTTTCCGCCCTATAATTTCTTATAGTTTTTATTGCCAAAATTATTTCTTCAAAGAATTTTGTAGCTTTAACAAAAACAAGTTTCTCATTACAAATCGGATAATTTTCAAGCATTATGGTTTCAGAATGAATAGGCAAATTTTGATAGATATATTCAGTAATAAAAGGAACAAATGGATGGAGCAGTTTTAAAGTTTTATCAAAAACATAAAGCAATACATATTTAGTTACCATGGCTTGCTGCTCATCTTTTAATTGAACTTTGGAAATTTCTATATACCAATCACAAAATGTATTCCAGACAAAGCTTGTAAGTTTATTAATAGCAACTCCAAGTTCGTATTTTTCTAAATTTCTATTGATTTCTTTAGAAAGCTTATTAACTTTAGTGATTATCCATTTGTCAGAAATTGACAACTTATTTTTGTTAGCAATCAAAAATTGTTCAAAGTCATCGTAATTATCGATAGATGCAGCATGAAGCACATATTTCCCCGCATTGTATAATTTATTTAAAAATAATTTAGATTGTTTTGTCTTTTCCTCGTCATACTTTAAATCTATTCCCATGCTCAATCCTGATACTAATGAGTATCTTAAACTATCAGCACCATATTTATCAATCAGCTCCAACGGATCAACTCCGTTACCTAAACTTTTTGACATTTTTGATCCAAATTTATCTCTTACCAATCCGTTTATTAAAACTTTTTTGAATGGACATTTTCCCATGAATTCCAAGCCACTATACACCATTTTTGAAACCCAAAAAGAAATAATATCATAGGCAGTAACCAATACATCTGTCGGGTAAAAATACTCTAATTCGGGAGTTTTATTTGGATAGCCCAAAGTTGAAAATGGCCAAAGTGCAGAAGAAAACCAAGTGTCTAAAACATCTTCATCTTGTATAAAATTTGATGAATGACATTTAGGACAAAAATGTGGCTCATCTTCACAAACAAACATTTCACCGCAACTCTTGCAATAATAAGCTGGAATTCTATGCCCCAACCAAAGTTGTCTCGAAATACACCAATCCTTTATGTTAATTAACCAGTTAAGATATTGTTTTTCAAAACGAGATGGCACAAATTTAATATCATTATTTTTTAGGGCATCTACGGCAGGCTTTGCAAGTTCTTGCATTTTAACCCACCATTGTATAGAAATTTTTGGTTCTGTGACAGTGTTGCATCTTTCACAAGTTCCAACATTATGAAGATATTTTTCTTTTTTAATTAAAAAGCCTAAATCACTTAATTTTTTTTCTACAAGCAATCTAGCTTCCTCTCTTTCCAAACCAGCAAACTCACCTGCAATTTCATTTAACTTGCCATCGTCATTAATACAAGAAAAAATTGGAAGGTCATGTCTAAGACCAACTTCATAATCGTTTGCATCATGTGCGGGAGTAATTTTAACTGCTCCAGTACCAAATCCTATTTCACAATATTCATCTGCAATTAATGGAATTTTTCTATTTGTCAAAGGCAAACATAGATTTTTTCCAATTAAATTTTTATACCTTTCATCTTTAGGATTAACAGCAACTGCAGAGTCGGCAAACAAGGTTTCTGGTCTAGTCGTTGCTATTTCAACATAACCAGCTCCATCTTCAAATGGATATTTTATATACCACAAAAATGTTGACCTTTGTTCGTAAATGTTCTCCATGTCACTAATTGCACTTTTACAATGAGGACACCAGTTAACAACCCTTTTTCCGCGGTAAATCCAACCCTTATTATAATAATGAACAAAAGCATGTCTAACCGCTCGATTTAAATTTTCATCCATAGTAAAACTGAGTCTATCCCAATCTGGACTAACCCCTAATGCTTCAAGCTGAGAACAAATTCTATTTCCGAATTTTTTATACCAATCCCAGCCTAATTTTAAAAATTCATCTCTCCCAACTTCTTGCTTTGTTTTGCCCTGTTTTGCAAGTTTTTCAACTACTTTAGCCTCGGTTGCAATTGCTGCGTGGTCAGTTCCAGGCACCCAAAGAGCACTATATCCTTGCATTCTTTTATGTCTAATAATAATATCTTGAATAGTATTATTCAAGGCATGGCCAATGTGCAACTGACCAGTAACATTTGGTGGTGGCATAACCATACTAAACTTTTTTTTGTTTTTATCAACTTTTGCAGAAAAAAAACCTTTTTTTTTCCATGTTTCATAAATTGATTTTTCAAAATATTCGGGTTGATAACTATTTTCCATAATTAATCCTTTTTAAATATACAAATTTTTTATCATAGTGTTTTTAACATACGGCAAAATTTTGTAAATTTTAAATTTTTTCAGTTTGTAAATACATAAATTAAAAAACATAGGCAAACACCTATGTTTATAGTTTAACTCATTTTAAAAGCAATTGTCAATTAACTGCGAGTATCATTAAAATGAGCGCAATAACAATGCACACAAGTCCTAAAGCCTTAAATATCAGCATAACTTTATCATTTGGTTCTATTTCACTAGACTGCCTAACCGCTTTTGCAATTCTTTTTGCCAAAAGAGCAAAAGCAAACCCCAAAGCAGCAAGAACAAGCCCCACAATCACTAAATCAATTGACAAAAAATCCAACAAAGAATTTGCTAATAAAAACATCTTAAAGCCTCCTACTTGTTTAAGTATATCAAATATTAATTATAATTTCAATACTTTTTTTCAATTTATTTTAAAATTAAAAACAAATCTTTTTTTTAGAATTATTACAAAAAACAATAAATTTAAATATTATTTAAAAATTTGCGGATAAGTTTTCAAAAGTTTTCCCGCACCTAAAATCGCACAATCATCACAATTTTCTATAATATTTATAGGTAGTAAAAATCTATCATGAAAAAATTTTTCCAAACCAGTAGTTTTTGCTACAGACCCACAAAGATAAATTCCATTATTACGTATTTGAGATAAAATTTCTTGATTGCACATATTTAAAGTGGTTTCAATTAATTTTGAAATCTCTTCAAAATAAGGTAAAATTGCCTCTCTTACATCTTGAGCATGAACAATTACAACAATTTCTGAATCAGAAACATTATCATAAGCTCTGATTTTCATGCTGGAAACATCGTTATCATATAAAGAAGCTAACTCTTCTTTGATTTTTTCAGCCAAAACAATTGGTAAATCAATATTATATTTATTTGAAACGAAATCAAGAACAGATTTGTTCATCCCCTTTCCGCCCAAATTAATTGTAGCACCATTTAAAATTGAATCAAAAGTGGAAAGAGAAACATCAGTTTTGCTTCCACCTATGTCAACCACAAGGTTAACTTTAGAAGAATATTTTGACATACCTATATATGAACTTACACAAATAGCATTAGGTATAAATTTTACATTTTCAAAACCACAAGCACAAAGAACTTTTGAAATTTCTGAACGATCTTGCATAGTATTCGAACTTGGAACTATTACAATTGCATTCAACGAAGAAAACAGCGGTTTCTTAATATTAGATTTTTTCAAAAGATAATTTATAAATAAAATGGCATATTCATTATTTTTTATTTTACCTTCTCCAAAGGGAGAAAAAATAAAGTTGTTTTCATCATCAATGTCAGATATCTTTTTTGCATCTAAACCTATTGCCCTAACTTGATAAGATTCACCCATCTTTACACAAGCAACATAAGAAGGTTCCTTAAAAATAAGTCCATTTTGTTTTGTATAAGCTTTAACAAAGCATCCACCCAATTCTAAAATTATATTATTATCCATAACTTTTTCCTATGATAAACTAATGTCGATTGTTTTATCAATTATGCCACGAGTAAGTTTAACACTCACCACATCTTTAGAATTTGCATTTAAAAGTGCAAATAACAAATCATTTCTTACATCAATATTATAAAAAATATTATTTATTGTGATTCCTTTAATCACATCATTTTTAATAAGTTTTCCAACAGCATTAGTTCCATTAGTAATATCATTTATGAGCAACCCAGAAGATGAAAAACTTTCGCCAGAATTTTGTGCCATATATCTATCTATTGCGCTTACTCCTAACACAGGCATAGCATAATTGGTATTATTCTCATATGCAAGAACAACTTTATCAATAACTTTTATCACTGGATAGATTGGCACAGCAAAAAAAAGTGAATTTGCATCATCATTTCCAAGAGTGTTTAATCCAATAAGTTTACCAGTCATATCAAATAATGGTCCGCCACTATTCCCATGATTTATAGGTGCAGTGTGTTGAATTAATGTTTCATAAACCACTCCAGTGTCAGCATAGCTTATTCTTCCAGAAGATGAACTAACATAGCCAAAAGTCGCTGTGTTTTGAAGAGATAAGTCAACTGGTGTGCCTATGGCAACAACTTCTTCTAATGGTTGCAGTTTGTTGTTCTGTGAAGCATACACGAATCTATCAACCATTTCAACAAAAGGCATATCTCCACAACTACATTTAATAATTGCAACATCTAAATTTATATTAAACCACAAAATTTCTGCATTATGAGAAACTTTACTATTATTATTGTAAACTTCCAAACTGTAAAATGGGCTTGAAATAGCTAAAGATATTACATGATAGTTTGTTGCAATATAACCACCACTATGAACTGCAACCCCACTTCCAAAAGATATTTGTTCTCCACTACTCGAAGTTACAAAAATGGTTACAACGGCTTCTATGTTGGAATTAACTATATCTGTTGGCGTTATTGTTTCAGTAATATCAGTTTGTGTTTTTACAATTTGCAATGGAGAGGTAAACTCAAGTGATTGATTGTTTTTCAGCCATGAACAACCAGTAAAAATTAGCGACAAACACATCAACAAAGATAAAAAAGCAAACTTTTTTTTCACAATTTCACCTCATCTTAATTTAAATTACTTGCAAATTCTTTTTGAAAATCTTTTTAAAAGACGGAGCAATTTTATTAGCAAGCATAATTTCGAAACTAGCATCGCCTGTTACCACAGTTTTTAATATGACTGAATCTCCTAAAATATCACAATTTATATCTTCCACAACAGAATTTTTTGATTTATCAAGAGCATCTGCAAGTTTTATTATCATTCCAATTTTTCTAACTGCGTCTAAGTCTTCTTCAGACAAAATGTCTTTATACCTAATCCAATCATTCAAATTTAAATCATCTGGATTTTGGCATAATGAAGCAAAAGCAGCTATTAAAATTTCTTTATGAGAAACACCAAAAAATTTAGAATTTAAAATAACATCAAATGAAATTTTTGTATTATTTTCGAAACAAATTCTTTTACCAGATTCAAATAAAGTTGCCGCTATTTTAAGAGGCTTCACATATGCTCTTGATAATTTGTGCAAAACTTTTATTTGTTTAAACAATATTAAAGTTAACAAATATACTTGATTTATGTTGTTATTGTTGCCCTCATAAAGCATTTTAATGTTTTCAAGTGAATATGCCATCATTTCACTCAATGGTTTATCTAAAACTTCTGGAATTACATAATTGAAAATCACACCTTGTTTAAACCCACTTGAGGAAATTGACAAGGATTCAATATTATATGTTTCAAACAATGCTTTTATTATACAAATTCCACTCGCAAGCATATCGGCTCTTTCTGTTGAAATACCTTTTAATTTCATGGTTTTATCAAGGTCTAAGTTTAATACAAACTCATAAACTGAAGACATTGTTTGAGAAGTGACATGATAGTTGTTTTCTAACTCCAAAGGATAATGAGTGGCTTTTCTTGCAAGTTTTCCCAAGTTTAAAAAACTATTCCCTCCACCTAAAAAACTTGTTTCAGAGTCTAAAGGTTCATTGCCTATTAACTTCTTAAGTTCTTCTTTAACATATTCAACCATCTTGTTATATTTATCTTTATTTGGCATTTTATCATTTTCGAATTTTTCCGCAAGAGTCAAAGAACCTACATTTAAAACAAAAGATTTTAAACAATTTCTTCTATTATAATAAACTATTGTTGTAATATTATTATCTATGTTAAAAAGAACTCCTTTTGGACAGTCCATAACATTTATAATTCCACTATAAATCGCTCTTGTTTGTTCTTCTGATGATAAAATTTGAAAATTAAAACCAGTATTATTATAAATTTCTTCAAAAAAACTTTTTTCATTTTTTGCGTGTTTAAAGATTTCTGTTGCAACAGAAAAAGACTTTGTAACATTATTTCTATCACAAAGCTTTCTAAACATTTTTAAAATTTTTAATGCAGATGATAAGTTTACAACACTTATTATTCCGTTTTTGCTAATATCACTACCTAAAGACAAATTTTCATTTATTTCATCGCAAATTCTGAAATATGTGCCACTAACTTCTAAAAGCATAAATTTTAAATTACTATATTCAAATTGAATAACAGCTACTTTTCCCATTATTTCTCCATTATTTAAATTTACAGTTTATAAAATAATTAATTAATTTTTTATTATTTGTTTAAAAAGTTAAACTTGTTTTTAATTTATCTTTATTGCTTCAACAGGACAAGTGGCTTCACAAGAACCACATTTGATACATTTATTAGGGTCTATCTTTGCCTTTCCATCATCATCAAAATCAATCGCTTCAACTGGGCATATGCTAATACATGAACCACAGCCAATACATTTGTTTTTATTTACCATATTTTTCTCCTATTTCTCTTGGTAAATATTAACACATATACAAAAATTTGTCTAGTAATCATTCTGTTTTTTCAATGAATATTTTAACAAATTGCCATATGGAAAGCAATATTAAAAAAATTCCAAACACAATTTTTAAAAATTTTCCGTCAATTAAATTAGCAACAAAAGCACCAAATAAACTAAAAAGCAAGCCTGACAGCATAATAATCCAAAGAAGATGGGTTTCAATCATTTTATTTTTGAAATGAATTATTAAAGCAGGAAGCGCTAAAAAGAAAAAGCATATCAAATTAATTCCTTGTGCATTTGTTTGTGAAAAAGATAAAAATATGGTCAGCATAGGAATTAAAATTGTTCCTCCGCCCATTCCCATTCCACCAATCACACCAGCAAGAAAACCAAATAAAATTAAAAAAAATATCATCATATCACCATTTTTATTCCAGCAATCAGCATAAGTAAAGCAAAAATCACTCTAATAACTTTGCCACTGAATTTTTTTAATAAAACAGCTCCAAGTGCACCACCTATGAAGACTCCAATTGATGTATATAAAAGGTCAAAAACATTTAAATCATTTTTTAAAAAATAAACTATAGAACTTACCAAACTCAATGGAACTATAACAGCAATTGTGGTTGCATGCGCCCTTTTGTTGCTGATATTCAAACTTTTTTCGAGCAATGGCACACAAAGCATACCCCCTCCACCTCCAAAAAATCCATTTGTAAAACCTATTAAGGTAGAAGCTAAAATAATAAAAATTACTTTTTTATATGACTTTTCAACCTTTTTTCTTTTTTCATAAAAGGATTTATTAATCGATAAAATAGTAAATTCAAAACATTTTGAATTTTTTATAATTGGCATATCAAAAGTTTGTTTTATTTTTGTTTTATTATTTTTTTTCATTTAAACCTTTATTGTTGAAAATAAAAATTTTTTAATTTTAAATTGATTTATATTTAAATATTATTTGAAAAAAATTAAAAAATATTTGATTTATAATGCGTTTTGTTATATACTTATGTGGTTAAACTTATATTGTGGTAACACGACAATATTTTTATTGGTATTTAAAAAAATTTAATTACAGGTGGAATATATGAAACACAAAACAAGCTTTAAACTTATTAGCGTTCTTGCTCTTTTAGTGCTCGCACTTTCTTTTCAATTTTTTATTTCAAAATCTAACTACAATTATGCTTATGCACAAATTGGAGAAGAGGTTTCAATAACAAATGGCTCTTTTAATTCCAATCCCAATTCATACTATCTTGATAGCAATCCGAATGGATGGACATTAATTGACTCTTCACTGTCTACAACTTCTGGAGTTATTAACACAAATTCAGAAAAATTTTCTACTTATACTAATACGTATAATCTTTCCACTAATCCTGAAACTTATTATAAAGATTCTAGTGACACAAAAATTTTAATGATAAATGCAAAGAGTTCTGTTTCAACAACCTCCAGTTTTAATCAAGGTTATAAATCATCAAATTTAACATTATTTCCTTATTCTTACTATCATTTTAGTGTTTTAGTTAAAACTGAAATAGGCGCTATAGCATCAATATATTTAAAAAGTGAAAATGAAGAAAATTCTTTAAGTTTTGAAAAAATTGTGTCTACAAAATGGTCAGAATATCACTTTTATATAGAAACAGGTTCCAACAATGAAACGGTTCATTTTGAACTTTATCTTGGAACTGAATCCGTCAAATCACCAAATGCAGTATTTTTTGATAATGTAACAGGCTATAAACTTTCTAAAACCTCATTTGATAGTGAAAAATCATCAAATGAAAAATCAAAAATTTTAACAATTGAAAAAAATTATATAACATCTGTTACAAACTCTAATTTTGAAAATGGCATAGAGGGTTGGACAAGCCTTTCTGCCTTCCCTGCTGGCACAATTCATAAAGTTATTAATACTAATGATCCACAAATAATGACAAGTGAAGGATTTGAATATCTTGGCGGAGACAATGTTGAAGGAAATCGTGCTCTTTGGTTAGCTTCTAAAACCGCAAAAGAGCGTGGCTTTGGTTTTTCCTCAACTGAAATTGAACTTCCAGCATATTCAATTTACAAGGTAAATGTAAATGCCAAGGTTGGAAACAATACAACCGCACGCATTGTAGTTGTTGAAGGCGACAAAGTTGAAAACTTTTATTCAAAAGAAGGTTTTTACAATGCAAATTCTGCTGAGCTTACAATTTCTTCAAACAATGATTCATCCACAGTTTTAAATGGTTACAAAACTTACTCTTTCTATATTTATGGACACACCCTTTTTGATTCTTCCTTTCATATTGAATTATGGCTTGGCACAGAAACCGAAGGTGTTAGCGGAAGTGTTTTATTTGATAATATAACTATTGAAAGCTTAACATATGCTGAATTTAAAAATGCATCAGATTCTTCTGAAACAAAAAAATTAGAGCTTAAAACAACAACTGAATCTACTACAATTAAAAACGGTGTTTTTAATCTAGCTGAACCAAATAATTCCTACCCTGTTATTCCGCAAAACTGGACAAGCGAAATTGAGAACAAAACAAATAACATCGCAGGCATTGTAAACACTAATGAATCGATGTATAATAAATATAAAGAAAATTATGGAAATATCTCAAATCCAGGAAATCCTCAAGGATTTTCATCTGATTTAGCAAAAGAATCCAATAACATTTTGATGTTATGGAATAAAAATTCAAGCTATCAAAGTTTTACTACTGAAAGTGTAAATGTGACATCAAAAACAACTTCTTCCGAATCCTTTTATGATTTTAGTTTTGATTTTAAAACAATTGCCAATATAGATACTATTAACTTCAATCTTCAAATTTTTGACCAAAATTCAGTAAAAGTTTTCGAATCTGAAAATATCTCTAGTTCGGTATGGCAAAAATTTAAAATTTCAATAAGAGTTGGAGAATCAACTTCAGCATTAACTTTTAAGTTTTCATTAGGAACTCAAGCTAACAAAACCCAAGGATATTTGTTTATTGATAATGTCGATTTAAATTCTAACTCTTCTCTCACTTTAGAACAGTTTACTGAACTTGCTAATAATAATGGTAGATTTAACAAAATTCTTGACTTGACCAATGCATATATGAACATACGCCTTCTACCTAATAGTTATGGAATTTATGAAAATATTGCTTTTGATGGCAAGCTTGAACAGGGATTTCAACCAGATAATTCTGACCCAATTTCTGAAACAGGAATAGTAGATGGAACAAATAATATTTTTGAAATAAACAATGCCCCAGAAAATTTCAATGTTATTAAAAATTTAATGTTTATTCAAAACCATACCAGTTCAACATATAGCTTAACATCTACCTTTAAAAATTCTTTGGAAGCAGACAAAATATATAAACTATCAGTATATTTGAGAACAAAATTACAAACACCTGAAAATGACTACAAAAAAGATTATGGTGCAAGCTTTGAATTGGTAGGTCTTGAAGGAAAACTTGAAAACATAAAAACAAATAATGAATGGAAACAATATACGATTTATGTCAATACTACAACCGCAACCGAAGTGAATCTTAAATTTGCATTAACAACTCAAAATGAAACCGCTGGCTTGCTTTTCATTGATAATTTTAATATTTCCGAGATTACTTCAGATGAATATGCATCAATAGTGAACAGCCAAGAAGAAAACAAAACTGATAATGTTTTAATCATAGGCTCGACCGATATAAAATCAGAGGAAAATCCACAAGAGCCAAGTGACGAAAATGATTTTAATTGGTTAATTGTACCAGCACTAATCACCTCCCTTGCATTAATAATTGCAGTTGTTGGATTTTCTCTTAGACATGTTAAATTTAAAAAATGGCAAAAGAAAAAAATTACTGAATACGACCGCAATAGAACTTTATATCAAGATGTTGTTAGAAGACAAGCACAGGAAAAACGCGATGAGATATTAAAAGATTATAATATTCAATTAAAGCAACTGGAACAAGAAATTTTAGCAATCGAAGAAGAAAATAAGGCAAGACTTGAAAAGCAAAGAAAAGAAAAAGGCAAAAAAATTGATAAACAAGTAGAAAAAGAATTTAAAGCATATGCAACAAAACACACAAATTTAACTAATAAAAAAGATAAACTTTTAGAAAAAATTAAAGAGGCAAATTCTACTGATTTCCTTTTAAATTTACAAAGAAAACTTCGTTCTGAAAATGCAAAAAAAATTGCTCTCGAAGAGAGTCAAATTAAGCAAGAAAAAATTGAAGATGATTCATTAGCTCAAGCTTCTAATAATTCAAATGAAGATACTAAACAAGACTAATTAAATTATTGCAAATTTTTAAAGCAAGTTTTTCATTAGGACATTCTACAAAGATTTCTACCATTTCATTAAGTTTATCTTGTCTAACAATTATCTTCCCTTCATTTTCTAATAAAGCCTCATAAGCTGAAAGAACATTTAAAAATTTGTCGCTTTTAAAATTGTCATTAAGAGCGACTTTTTTTATGACTTGTGGATTGATTTTTATTTTATAAATCTCTTCAAATATTTGAGGATAGTCACATAAAAAATTAAAAAAATTAATTAAAGTTAAAAAGGCATCTGAAGTTTGTAAATCATTAAAATTTAAAAAAGCTCCATACTTTTCTCCGCCAATTTCACTATTTGTTTTAAGCATTTTTTCAACAATTCTTTTTTCTCCAACTCCACAAATGTAATATTTAATTTTTTTATTGTCAAAATATTTAAAATAAGCATTATTTGTATAGAGATTTGAAACCAAGGTAAAAATATTATTTTTCTTTTGTAAAACACGAGCAAAAAAGGCAATTAAAAAATCACCTTCAATTTTTTTCCCATTTGGCATGTAAATTTCTAGTCTGTCACAATCTCCACTTAATTTAATATAAAAATCGTAACATGAATAATCAATATTTTGATATTCATTTATATTTTCCCCATCAATATCGCATCCAAAAAGTTTGAATGTTTTAAAAACATTCGAAGCTAAGTCTTTTGCGATATAAGCACCTGCACCATAACCTGCATCAATCGCAACATTATATGGAAAATAATTAAAATTTAAATGATTTGTTAAAAAATTAACATATGCATCATTAAAATTTGTTTCTTCTATTATTTCCCCTGGTTCAATATTATAATTTTTAATATAATTGTTTTTATATAAAAATTCTAACTTAGAAAGTTGTTCATCACTGATTGCATAACCATTTCCATTAAAGATTTTAAAGCCAATAAAATTTCTATTTCTAGCTGAAGCTGTTATATTTATTCCCGCAGTAGCTTTATAAAAATTTGTTGCAAAACTTATCGCGCCTGAAGTTGTAACTCCCAAAGAGTGAACTTTACAGCCTAATAAAGAAAGTTCTTTTATTAAAACCTGCTCTAAAACTTTACTTCTATTTAAAGAATCTCTACCAATAACAAAAGACATGTTGTTACTTTCAAAAACATTAAAAATGCAACTTGCAAGTTTTTTTGCAAATTTAGGAGTTATGTCTTCTCCAAATTTGCCCACAATCATTTCGGAATTGAATATTTTTAAAATAGGTTCAGCCCCCTTTAATAAATTCAAACGCGGAAATAGCTGCAATCGCACCATCGCTACAAGCAGTGACAATTTGTCTTAGTGACTTTTCTCTAACATCTCCTGCGGCAAAAACTCCCTGAATGCTAGTCCTCATTTTTTCGTCTGTAATAATGTAACCATTACTATTTAATTTAAGAATGTCTTTTAAAAGTTCAGTATCTGGCTTGCGACCTATGGCAACAAATAAACCATCTAAATTAAGTTTTGTTTTTTCTCCATTCACTTTGTTTTCTAAAATAATGCCTTCAAGCTTATTTTCACCTATAAGTTCAATAATTGTACTATTCAAAATTTGGCTAACATTTGAATTTTCTTGATTGAGAATTTTAGTAAAATTAGCAACATTAGCTTGTTCACCACGAAAGGTATCGCGTCTGTGAATAAGATAAACTTTTTTGGCTATCCCTGAAAGATATATGCAATCTTCTAAGGATGTGTTACCACCACCTACAATTGCAACGATTTTATCTTTAAAAAAAGAACCATCGCATGTGGCACAATAACTCAACCCCCTTCCAATAAACTTTTTCTCATTTGCAACATTTAATTGTTTTGCAGATGCACCTAGTGCTAAAATAAGGCTTTTTGCTTCAAACACATTTGAATAAGTCCTAATTTTTTTAATTTCATTATTTAACTCATATTCAAGCACATCAGCATATTCAATTTCAAGACCTAATTTTTCAGCTTGAGCATGCATTTTCATTGATAATTCTAAACCATCAATACTTTCAAAACCTGGATAATTTTCTATCTTAGTAGTTTGTGCTACTTGTCCTCCAGGCATCATTCTTTCAACTAAAAGAACCTTCATTCCTGCTCTTAAAGCATAAATACTTGCTGTGAGTCCTGCTGGTCCTCCTCCAACAATAATTAAATCATATATCATAATTTCACCTTTATTCTGCATTGTGCACAACTTCTTGCACATCATCTAAATCTTCTAACATATCCATCATTTTTTCAAAAGTTTTAGTTTTTTCTGCATCTAATGCAATGTATGTTGAAGGAATAAGCTCTTTTGAACTACTAATAACCTTAATTTTAGAGTCAGCTAGCTTTTGAGCTATTTCAAAAACCTGTGAAACTGATGTTGTAATTACAATGCTTTCGTCAGCATTTTCAATATCTTCAGCGCCTAATTCTAAAGCCAATTCAAAAACCCTGTCAAAATCTTCATTTAAATCAACAGAAATAACACCTTTTTCAGTAAAGAGATATGAAACACAACCATTAGAGCCTAAACTTCCACCAAACTTATCAAAAGCATGTCTTACATCGCCAGCAGTTCTGTTTTTATTATCTGTCAAACATTTAACCATCACAGCAACGCCACCTATTCCATACCCCTCATAAGTAATGTCTTCAAAGTTTACATCTGAAAGTTCTCCGCTTGCTTTTTTCAAAGCTCTTTGAATACTTTCATTGGGCATATTATTTGCCTTAGCTTTTGCAATTGCATCTTTAAGTTTTCCATTAGTTTCTGGATCTGTGCCGCCGTTTTTAACTGCAACAGCAAGTTCTCTTCCAATTTTTGTAAAAATCTTGCCCTTTTGAGCATCTGATTTTTCTTTTGTTCTTTTAATATTGCTCCATCTGCTATGACCTGACATAAAATCCTCCTTAATTTTTTAAAAATGTAAAGTAATACATGATTATGGCGCCTGCAACACCTACATTCAAACTCTCTAAATTATTTTTCATACTCAATGAAATGCTACCATTACATAAGCTTCGCATTCTACTGCTAACACCATTACCCTCATTTCCAAGCACCAAACCAAATGGCTCAATCATTGATGATTTTTTTATATCATCACCATTCATATCTGCATAAATTAGGTTTTTTAAATTGAGTTTAGTAAATTCATCAAAAGAACACTCTAAAACATTCAATTTAAAAATTGCACCTGCACTGCTTCTAATTAACTTTGGATTAGATAAATGAACACAATCTACTAAAATTATGCTTTTAAAATCACAAGCCAATGCCGTTCTTAAAAGAGTTCCCACATTTCCAGCATCTTGAAGACCATCCAAAACTAAATAGTTTGAATCAATTTTTTTAAATTTTTTTGTTTTAACATTAAATGCAGCTATTAATCCAGCATTTGTTTTAGTATTTGAAAAATAATTTAATTCATCTGAACTTGCAAAATAGCATAAATGATAATAATTTTTTAAAAAATCAAAGTTTGCATTTTCAGATATTAAAATAAAGCTTGGTATATAACCATTTTTTATCGCTTCTTCAACAAGTATTGGAGTATCCAAAAAAAGCAAAAATTTATCTTTTGATTTTTGCTTTTTAAATTCCTTAAATATTGATTTTGTTAATTTTTTCATATTATGCATTTTTAGCAAGTTTAACAAGTTCTGCAAAAGCACCAGCATCATTAACTGCCATTTCTGCAAGCATTTTCCTGTTAAGTTTAACATTTGCCTTTTTAAGACCAAACATAAATTTGCTATAAGAAATATCATTTATTCTACAAGCAGCATTTATTCTTGTAATCCATAATGAGCGAAAATCTCTTTTCTTAAGTCTACGCCCGATATATGCATATTTACCACTTTTCATAACTGCTTGACGGGCAACTCTATATTGTTTTGACCTAGCACCATAATAACCCTTTGCTTGTTTTAAAATTGCTCTACGCTTTTTTTGCGCATTTACTGCTCTTTTAATTCTCATCTGTCTTTCTCCTTTTAACCATTAATCATCTTTTTAATATTTTTCGCTTGTTTTCCACTAAGATAGTAACCTTTTCTCAATTTTCTTTTATGAGTCATTGATTTTTCAGTTAAAAAGTGACCTCTTCCTGCTTTAGCATATTTAACTTTACCAGAGCCTGTTACTTTAAAACGCTTTTTAGCTCCACTATGTGATTTTATTTTTGGCATTTTTCTTTCTCCTTATTTTTTGATTTTTGGTGACACAATCATAATAATATTTCGACCAACAATTTCGGGCTCTTTGTCAATATTTCCATTGTCTTTGAGATGTTCAAAAAATTTTTTAACTAGTTCAACTCCATTGCTTGCATAAGCCTGCTGGCGTCCTTTCATTCTTAAAACAACTTTAACCTTATCTCCATTTGATAAAAATCTGTTAGCATGTTTTGCTTTTGTGAGCAAATCATGAGTGTCAATGGTCATAGAAAGCTGAATTTCTTTTAGTTCAATAATGGTTTGATTTTTTCTAAGTTCTTTTTCTTTCTTTATCGCTTCAAATTTATATTTCCCATAATCCATAATTTTGCAAACTGGTGGATTTGAGTTTGAAGCAATCATAGCTAAATCAAGTCCTTTTTCCTCAGCCATTTTTTTTGCAACAGCATTAGAAACTATTCCAAGTTGTGCTCCTTGTTCATCAATGAGTCTAACTTCTGAAGCCAAAATTTGATCGTTTATTAATAATGGTTTAAAAATATTTGTATCCTCCTAAAAAAAATTAATGATGAAAGCAGTGTCTCACCATTAAAAAATCAAATTCAATTAAAGATTTTTTAACCTAACCAAGAACAAAATCTGGCTGGTGAGAGGCTTGCTCTTCTTTCACAAAAACAATATAGCACAATTTATTCTTCCTTGTCAACACTTTTTTGTATCTTACTTGCGCTTTTAAATTATTTTCCATTCTGCAGTCACATTAGCTTTAAAAGATAAATCTTTAACGTTCATATCTTTAAAACTGCTTCCAATAAAACCACGAGGCAACTCAGCACGACTCATTTCTCTTTGATTAACATAAACTTCACTAAAGCTATGATTAATGGACAACAATTCACCCAACTCTACTTCTGCAGCTTTAGCTAAAACTTTAGCACAACTTGTCGCTTCTTTTACAGCTAAATCCAAACATTGATTTTTTATGTTATCTTGATTCTTTACACAGAAAGCAATTGAAATACGCGGAACTACAATAGTATTTGAATTTTTATCAATAACTTTACCAAGTAGCGGAGTATCATATGCAATATTTAATTCAATAATATGTGAAGTTTTATATCCTACAAATTCGTTAGCAATCTCCCCAATATTCCTTAAACTCTTATATTCTTGCCTAACATAAAATCCTTTTGTAACAATATTGTTTTTATCAATATTCAATGAATATAAAGCCTTTCTTAACTCTTCGACTTGGTCATTTACCTTTTTTAATGAAGCAAGCATAGTCCTTATGAACTTCACTAATTTCAAAATTAACTTTAATTATGTCTGGAGCAACACGCACTTCACCACAACCTGTTTTTTCCATCTCCCCCCCCCTTAACAAAGATATAAAGA
This sequence comes from uncultured Clostridia bacterium, assembly GCA_944381825.1. GTDB lineage: Bacteria > Bacillota > Clostridia > Christensenellales > UBA1242 > CAJKWP01. The sequence continues at coordinate 5,942 of CALWMK010000003.1, read as the reverse complement.
TTTTTTAACCTAACCAAGAATAAAATCTGGCTGGTGAGAGGCTTGCTCTTCTTTCACAAAAAGAACAAATTTTATTCTTTAAAGATATCTTGTTCTGAAATAATTTTTATTCCAAGACTTTTAGCTTTGTCAAGTTTACTTCCAGCATTCTCTCCAGCTAAAACATAATCGGTATTTTTTGAAACCGAATTAGTTATAATAGCGCCCATATTTTCCAATTTTTTAGTTGCTTCAATTCTAGAAAATGAAAGGGTACCAGTTAAAACAATAGTTTTTCCAGTAAATTCGTTTTTTGTAATCTCTTGCTCGTTATAATCCTCAACAATTAATTTACCCAACAATTTTGACAAGATTTCTTTTTGTTTTAAATCATTCATAAACTCCAATATTTGATTTTTTGTAATTTCACCTATATCTCTTAATGATTCAACCTCTTCACCAATTTTTAAAAAATTTTCCAGAGTTCTATAATGCCTCGCTAGGTCTTTTGCCGTTTTGGCTCCAACATTTAAAATTCCAATAGCGTATATAAAATTAGTTAAGTTACATCTTCTTGACTTTTGTATTGAATCAATTATTTTTTTAGACTTTCTATCTTTAAATCCTGGCAAAGTCAAAAGCTGCTCAACTTTTAAATCATATAATTCATATGGATATTTAAGCCCAAAACTTTCATGAAAAAGTAATATTGTTTGCTCACTAAGCCCCTCAATATCCATTGCATTCCTAGACACAAAATGAGTTATTCTATCAATTATTTGTTCCTTACAATCGGGATTTTCGCAATATAATTGCACATTCTTTTTTACTAATATTGAGCCACAACAAGGGCAATTAGAGGGAGGAATGATTGCAGCGCAACTATCAAAAATTTCTGCAACCCCCAAGATTTCTGGGATAACCTCATTACTTCTTCTAATAAAAACCCTAGCACCAATTTGAAGTTGTTTCCTTTTAATATCATCAAAGTTATTAAGAGTTGCCCTTTGCACAGTTGCGCCACAAAGCTCAACTGGCTCCAAAATAGCAATAGGTGTAACCTTTCCCGTCCTTCCCACTTGCCAAACAACATCTTTTAATATGCTTGTAACTTCCATTGCTGGAAACTTATATGCAACTGCCCATTTAGGAAATTTTATGGTAAATCCCATTTCATCGCGCTGAGCGAAATCATTGACATTTATTACAACTCCATCTGTCAATATATCAATTTTAAATCTTTGCTCGTCTACCTGTTTAATATAATTGCAAAGTTCATCAAAATTAGAGGTAGTTTCAAAAAAATCACTAGTCAAAAACCCATTTCTTTTTAAAAAACTTTGGATTTCTAACTGGGATTTAATTTTTTCTTCACTGCTGTACATCACGTCATAACAAAAATAATCTAGATTTCGTTTTGCAGTCTCTTTGGGGTCTAAATTCCTAATCGCCCCAGCAACCGCATTTCTAGCATTTTTTAAAGGTTCATTTGAAGTTTTATTATATTTTTCTAAATTAGAAAGGGTTATCATCCCCTCACCACGAACAATAACTTCTCCCCCGCAATCTATTTTTAGAGGAACACTTTTAATTGTTTTGACTTGTTGAGTCACATCCTCTCCAACTCTTCCATTTCCACGCGTACTGGCGTTTACAAGATAATGGTCTTTATATGTGCATACTATAGTTAATCCATCAAATTTATAAGAAAGAGTAAAAATAGGGTCTTTCACGACCTTCAAAACATCTTCATACCATTTTTTAAGTTCTTCAAAATTTTGACATTTGTCTAAACTATAAAGAGGAATTTTATGGGTATATTTCTTGAAATTTGATAAAATTTCGCCCCCAACTCTTTGCGAAGGTGAATCTGGCAAAACAACACCAGTCTGCTTTTCTAAAGTTACAAGTTCATCGTAAAGTTTGTCATAGTCATAATCAGATACAGTTGGATTGTCTAGCACATAATATTGATAAGCATATAAATTAAGCTTTTCAACCAGTTCTTTCATTCTGTCCATAAAAAACCTCACTCAACTATCTCTATTGGAGCAATTTCCAAAACCAATGTTTTAACTCCAAAACCTTCAAATTTTATTTCAGCGCATTTTCCATTATCTACAATGTCAATAATTTCACCTATTCCATATTTTGTATGACATACTTTTTGCCCAACACTATACATTGAGATATCTTTATCTGATGCGGTATTTAAATTAGAACTTGAAAAAAATGAATTTTTGTCAAACCCATTAAATTGAGACCCTGAAAAATTAGAAAACACAGAAGTTTCTGACACAGGCGACTTTAATTTAGGAGCATATCCACCTTCTTTTAAAAATCTACTTGGTCTTGTATAATCACGATGCCCATAAAGATATCTACTATTGCAATATGACATAAATAGTCGTGATTTTGCTCTTGTTATTGCCACATACATAAGCCTTCTTTCCTCTTCCATATCTTCAATGCTATCGTAGGCTCTAGAAATAGGAAATATTTTTTCTTCTGCACCAATAACAAACACAACATCAAATTCCAATCCTTTAACAGCATGAATAGTTGCAACTGTTATAGTATTGCTTTCATCCATGTTATCTATATCAGAAATAAGCGTCACACTTTCTAAATAATCTGCAAGTAAAGCCCCCTCATTTTTAGATACAAATTCTTTGACATTTCCTACCAGCATATCGATGTTTAATATTTTATTTTCTTCTTCCTCTATTTTTCTGTCATACGCCGATTTTATATTGAACTCTTCAATCACTCTAGAAATAAATTCATCTAAAGGGGTTATTTCATATTCTGATAATAATTTTTTATATGAATCTGCAAAAGCTGATAGCTTAGTTTTAAGCGCATTTGGCAAAGAATAATTTTCATAATTTGAAATTATTTCTAGCATGGTTTTATTTTCATTCTTAGCAAGTTCTTTAATTTTAGAAACTGCACCTTCTCCAATCCCTCTTTTAGGGAAATTTATTATTCTCAAAAGAGCAATTTCATCTTCTGGGTTTACAAACAAACGCATATAAGAAAGCACATTTTTAATTTCAGCTCTTTCAAAAAATTTAAAGCCGCCATAAATTCTATAAGGCAAATTATAAGATAAAAGCGCTTGTTCAATAGGAAGAGAGATTGCATTGACACGCATTAATATGGCAATATCTTTGAGTTTTACATTGTAATTTTGCATCAAAAACAAAATCTTGCCAACTACATATCTTGCTTCTGCTTCTTCATCAAATGCCTCATAAAACTCGGGTTCTTTTTCCTCCGCTCTAACCGCTTTTAAAACCTTGTCAATCCTTGTTTTATTGTTTGCTATTACATTATTAGCCAGTTTTAAAATATTAGGCGTTGACCTATAATTGGTTTCAAGTTTAAATACAGACACATCTTCAAAGTCTTTTTGAAATCTATTCATATTTAAATAACTTGCTCCACGCCACGAATAAATACATTGATCTTCATCTCCCACAACAAAGATGTTTTTATAATAATCACAAAGTGCTTTTACTATTAAATATTGGGTGAAGTTTGTATCTTGGAATTCATCCACCAAAACATACCTGAATCTTTCTTGATACTTTTTCAAAACATCTGGGCAGGAACGGAAAAGCAAAAGAGTTTTAGTGAGCAAGTCATCAAAGTCAAGTGCATTATTAGCCTTTAATGTTTCCTCATAATCTCTCATAAAACCAATAAGCTTTTCACAATCATCAAGCTCTTTTAAACTATCAGCATAGTCTTCCAAGAAAAAGTTTTTATTTTTATAATCACTTATTAAAAATTTTAACTGTTTCTTTAGTTCTTTTTTTTCAGCTTCATTAGCCAAAATTTGGTCTAATACCTTGTCTGAATCTGACTCACTATAAATAGTAAAACTTTTATTATAACCTATTTTATCAATATCAAACCTCAATATCTTTGCACACATAGAATGGAATGTTGAGATCCAAAGGCCATCACAATAAACCATTTGTGAGATCCTATCACGCATCTCTTGAGCCGCTTTGTTAGTAAATGTTATGGCTAAAATATTATAGGGAGAAACTTGTTTTTCCTTAATTAGATAGGCTATTCTATGAGTTAATAAGTTGGTCTTTCCACTTCCAGCACCAGCGGTCACTAAAACCGCTCCTTCGGTTTTTAAAAGAGCTTTTGTCTGTTCTTCATTTAAAGAATTTAAATCATACTTTTGCATGAAATAATTATAGCACAAAAAAATATTTAACTAAACATATTTGGTTAAATATTTTAATAAGAACAATTATAGTTATGCTAAATATTATGTTTGAATAATAATTTTTTTTAAACAACCATCAAATCAAATTTAATATGGTTTCTACTAGAATTACATTTCAAATTTATGTATAAATAACTTACACAATCTTATTTTTTTGTTCTTCTAATTTTTGTTTATAAAAACGATATTTATCTAAGAGGTCCAAAAAGTACTTCTCTTTTGAATGTTCTTCCAAAGAATTATAGTAATTATAATCTATTAAATATGAAATAGGATTTTGAACATCTTCTAAATCTTGAAGGCGCTCAACTTTTTCCATAAAAGCTATATCTTCATCTTTTTCAATCTTTTTAAATTCCACTATTGCATTGTCAGTATATGTATTAATACCCTTACTTCCTTTTAATCTTTCCTTAGCTTGAAGTGCCAAAGTTTTTAAACTTCTCATATTTTCCTCCTCATGTACTAAGAAAATTATAATATACATGTTGTAAAAATGCCACCAATTGTCTTGACTTATCTTGTCGCAATTTGATTTTTTTTTGAAAAAAAATAAGAAATGATAAAACTTTAATTCTTTTTTTAAACTTTTGAAATATTAAAATCATGTTTAATTTACTTTTATGTTAACTGCTACATAAATGCTGAACTCTTTCAAACATTTAATTTCATTGCTTTGTTTTAAGCCTTTAGTAATTTATTACAAGAGCGTTAATATATATTCAAATTTGGTATACCCCGCCTTTTCGTTAAAATGACCAGCATTTTCAAAAACTATTTGTTTAACTTTTATAGAATTAGCGAAATTTTTTAATTCTTCTATTTTGATGTATGGATCATTATTACTATATATACAAATTCTTTCATCGCATAAATCAATAAAATTTGAAACATCATCTACAAACATAAATTTATTTATCTCGTCAAATTCTGGAATGCCGCCCTTAAAATTATTAATCCCGCTGACGGAAATCAATTTTCCAATTTTTATATTGTTATTTATGCAATATTTAATTAGGAATATTGGAGCAATAGAATGACAAATAAACACACTATCTTGTGTGATTTTATCTTTAACTTTGTCCAATACTTTAGACCAGTTTTCAAAATTTTGACCTTTAGGAGTAGGATAGTTAAAATTATAAACCTCATACCCCATTTTTATAATTTCTTGTTCCAACCAAGGAAACCAATTTTCTTTGTTATGCCCAAATGAACCATGTATAATAAAATAATTTTTCTATTCCCTCTACCTTTATTATATCAAATAATTTTAAGAAATAATATAAAACTAAACAGTTAATAAAATCCAAAAAGTTAAAACATTATTTAAATAAAAAAAGAGGATCTCCTCTTTCTGTAATTTGGAGCGGAAGACGAGATTCGAACTCGCGACATTTGCCTTGGCAAGGCAACGCTCTACCACTGAGCCACTCCCGCATAATATGTATTATATTTTTTATTGATATCTTGTGATACTTTTCGCCATGCCAAGGTAAATGAATTAAGAAACACCTTTTCTTCGAAGTTGGTTTCTTCCATTTCTATCAGGCAAGGCAACGCTCTACCACTGAGCCACTCCCGCATAGTTATGTAAATAATTGTTGTATTATATATGTGATACTTTTCGCCGAGCCAAGGTAAATGAATTAAGAAACACCTTTTCTTCGAAGTTGGTTTCTTCCATTTCTATCAGGCAAGGCAACGCTCT
>CALWMK010000002.1 GCA_944381825.1 uncultured Clostridia bacterium | reverse complement strand
AAAATGAAAGATACCCTTAAAAATGACCTAAAGAACGGAACTATTGATTTACCTAAAAAGTTTGAAAGAGCAAAAGATAGGATTGTAAATCAAATTGAAAAAGCTGACAAGAAAGTAGTTGTTATGCCAGCATATAAACAAGTTTGTGTTAAGAGAAAAGATAAATTATTTGAAGAACCAGAGTTTCAATCAATATGGAATAAAATTAAGCAAAAAACAATTTATCGAATAAATATGGATAAAGACAAACTGATTGAAAAATGTGTTAAATCTATTTCAGAAATGCCACAAATTCAAAAGATAAAATTATCAAAAGAAACGGTTAAAATCAATATTGATAAAAGTGGTATAGATTACACATCACAAGGTGCTAAATTTGAAGAAGTTGATAGCCAATTTTTAATTCCAGATATTATCCGAGAAATAAGTGAAAATTGTAAATTAACAAGAAACACGGTAGGTCAAATTTTAATAAAATCTAATAGATTACAAGATTTTGTTAATAATCCACAAAGATATATTGAAGAAGTAACAAAAATAATCAATTATGTTCGCGCAAACGAGTGTATTGATGGAATAACATATACTAAACAAATAGGTAAATCTTATTCTTTTGTTGATATATTTGATTTAGAAAGCAATAGCGAAGTATTTGCATATTTAGATAAAAACGCAATAACTGTTGAACATTCTTTGTATGACCATGTTGTATATGATAATTCGGGTATAGAACGAGATTTCGCTAACGAGCTTGATAATGATACCGATGTTAAACTTTTCTTTAAAATACCAGATAAGTTTAAAATTCCAACACCAATTGGAAATTATACACCAGATTGGGCGGTTTATGTTGAAACAGAAGATGAAAAGAAACTATATTTTGTAATTGAAACAAAAGGTTCAACAAATTATCTCGATTTAAGAGATAGAGAAAGTATAAAAATCAAATGTGGAAAAAAGCATTTTGAAGCTTTGGGGCAAGATGTTTCTTTTGATGTTACAAAAGGTTTTAGAGATTTTAAAGCGAAAAATTGTTAAATTAAACTATCATTTTTAAACTAATATAAAAAGGAACTTTACTTTTATGTGTAGAGTTCCTTTATTTTATTCTGCTAGTTTCAAAAAGGTTTAACCTTGTGCATTATTTTTATTATCAATATTTTTTAAATTGGTAATAGTATTTGAAATAACCCCAATAATTCCACAAACAAGAGCGGTGCAAACAATGATTAGCCAAGTTGGGTGCCAAATTTTTGTTGTGAAACCAACAATCAAATAAGCAATAATAGAAAGCAGCATTAGTATTCCGCACAATCCGTCTAAAATTATTTGAGATTTAGTTTTTTCTTTCATTTTTTTTCCTTTTAATTATAATTTATTTGAAAATCAAATTATTTGCAACTGATATTTGTGTTCAGCCCATTTTTTTACAATAAGAGAGATGCCTACAATTGCATTTAAGCCAAAATAGCCTAAGCAACTTAAAATAAGTGTATATGGAATTTGTCCCAATGAAAGTCGAATGTTTTCCATTATTGGAATGTTACTATATAATATAGTACAAAAATTAACATTTAGAATATGAGCCATTGGAAGAGCAATGGCAATATATGTTGTAAGCCCAATAGAAACATATGAAAAATCTTTTATTTGCGGAATATATAATTTTGAAATAATCATTATTAAAAAGAACAAAATTATAAGATGATGATAAATAAATGTATGAAAGGTAAAAAAATTAGCAAAAATATTATCACACGCATTACCAATAATTCCACTAGGACTTACATAAAAAAGTGCAAAAAAAATTGCGCTAAAAGCATTAGATAAAGCTAATCCAAATTTTTTTAAAGTTCCTTTTGAAAAACTTGCAAGGACAAATATAAACATAAACATGCTGCAAAAATGAAGGGGAGTTGACCATGTTTTATATTTTCCATTTTCAAACGACAAGATTTGTTTTATAATTTCTAAAACTACCATTGTTATTGAAATTATTTGTAAGGGTATAAACTTTATTTTTTCATCTTTGTTTTTTGTTATCTTGCAAATAAAAATGGCAAGAAAAATTGTGATAATCAATGCCAAAGGCATAATAATAATTTCATTTTTTGTCCAAGTCATAATCTTTCCTTTGTTTTTAATAATAATTTATTTTACGATATAAAAAGACATTTTACAACAAATTTAAGCTTTTATTTATTATTTTTCAAAAAAAATACTTTTAGCATATACTATTAAAATATATATAAACTTGAATGTTTAAAAGTTAAATAAATTAGATTTTAAAAGGAGAAATTTATGAGGATTGATGAAATTAAAAAATTGGTGGGCAATACACCATTTTGTATGGTAACATGCAAATTTCAAGGTAAAATAAAACATATTTTAGCAAAATTAGAATGGTATAATATTTCGGGTAGCATCAAGGATAGAGTTGCTCTTTATATAATTGAAAACTCATATAAAAACAAAACTTTAAAATATGGGCAAAAAATTGTTGAAACAACAAGTGGAAATACGGGAATAGCTTTTGCTTGTTTGGGTGGGTTGTTGTGTCACCCAGTAACAATTATTATGCCTGAATGGATGAGTGAGGAAAGAAAAAAACTTTTAATGGCATATGGCGCAGAACTAAGACTTGTAAAAAAGGAAGAGGGTGGTTTTTTAAAGGGTTTAGAAATTGCAAAAAGTTTTAAAAACTGTTTTTTGCCTTTGCAGTTTGAAAATCAAATGAATGTTATGTGTCATTATGAAACCACTGGAGAAGAAATTTTAAAGTCCTTGAAAAAAAATAAAATAATTCCTTCCGCATTTATTGCTGGAGTTGGAACTGGTGGAACTTTAATGGGAGTTGGCAAAAAACTTAAAACTCAGTTTAAACAAATTAAAGTAATAGCTATTGAACCCAAAAGTTCTCCTATTTTAAGGGTGGGATATAAAACAGGTAGTCATAAAATTGAGGGAATATCGGATGATTTTATACCACCAATTTATGAAGAACAAAATGTGGATAAAATATTTGATGTGTCAGATGAAGACGCAATTTATTTTGCTCAAAAATTAGCAGAAATTGGATTGGGAGTGGGAATTTCATCGGGTGCCAATTTTTTTGGAGCACTAATTTGTGAGGAAGATTATATTGTTACAACCTTTGCAGATGATAATAAAAAATATATGTCAACTGTACTTTCAAAAAAAATTAGTAAAGATTATAATTTTGAAATAATTGATTTCATGGTTATATAATCAAATTTATTTATTGCAAATTTTTAAAATATGACTAAATTCATTTTTAAATTTTAATGTTAATTTTTATATTCAATTTTAAATTAAATAAAAAAAAAGTTTTTATCCATAATATTTATAGTCTAGGGGAATATTATGGCAAAAAGTTATAAAACAGCAATAGCATTTGGACTGGTTTATATACCTGTCGATTTATATGCATGTGTCAAGTCTAAAGATATTGGATTTAATATGTTATACAAAAAAACAGGAGAAAGAATTAAATTTAAAAAGACATGTGAAACATGTCCTGTTAAAATGACTCAAGATGATATAATAAAAGGCTATGAATATGAAAAAGGTAAGTATATTACAATAACGCAAGAAGAACTTGATAAACTAAAAAGTGATAAAAATAGAATAGTTACCATAGAAAGTTTTGTAAAACTTTCCGAAATTGACCCAATTTATTTTAATAAAAGTTATTTTGTGGTTCCTACAGGTGCTGATAATGCTTTTTCTCTTTTAATTAAAGCTATGCAAGATGAAAATAAGGTTGGAATTTCAAAATGCGTTCTTGGTGAAAAAGAAAACTTAATTGCGTTAAGGGTAATAAATTCGCAAATGATTATGACTACCTTACATTTTTATGATGAAGTGCAAGAGAATCCTAAAAAGATAGAACTTGATAATGTTAAAACAGGTGAACTATCAATGGCGAAACAAATTATAAACAATATGGAACAAACTTTTGAAGCTAAAAACTATAAAAATGAATTTAGAGAAAAATTAAAAAAAGCAATAGAGGATAAAATTAAGGGAAAACAAATTGAAGGGACTCCTTCAAATATTAGACCTCATAATGTTATAAATCTTATGGATGCACTTAAAAAGACAATTAAAAACAGTGAAAAACCAAAAAGTAAAGCAACTAAAAAATCAAATAAAAAAGAAGTAGAGAAAAAAGTTGTAAAGCTTAAAAAAAGAGCATAATTTGAATATTTTTTAACATTTGAAAAAGAATAATAATAGGAGGTTAAAATGAAAGCTATCAGAATTTTAAATATTATTGCTTTTATTATTTTGTTGATTGGAGGCTTGAACTGGTTGCTAATTGGAATCTTTAATTACAACTTGGTAAATGCCATCTGCTTTTCAAATATGATTGCAACAAGAATTATTTATAGCTTGGTGGGAATTAGTGCGCTTTATTTGATTTTTTCTTCTATATATGAAAAAGCCGTTCTATTTCCAAGAAATGTTGAAAAATAATTATTAAAAAAACTCCATTGTAAATGCAATGGAGTTTTTTTAAGATTAATATTTTAAATTTGATATGTAATTATTTATTTAAAATATTATTTATTTCATTTAATTTTGTTTTTGCTTTATCCACTTCAGTTATGTCTTTTGATGACAAAAGAATTTTTTTGAGTTGTTTTATTTTAATAATCATATTTGCAACTTCGCCTTCAAAATTTTGCCCTAACTCTTCTATTTTAATATCTTGATATTCAAAAGTTTGGGCGAGCGCGCAAGCAAAAGCATTATAAAAACCTTTGTTGCATTCGGGATAAGTCAAATTTTTGTCAATAAAATTTTGTCTTAATTTTTCGGCAACTAACAAAATAGATTTTTCAAAATGTTCCACTGTTTTAAAAGAATTGTTTTTCAAAAATTTGCTAATTTCAACAAGTTTTTTTGTGTTTGCTTCTAGTTCTTTTCTTGTAATTAATTCTTCAACATTTTCTTTTTGCGTTAATGCGTGAAAACTTACGCCAAAAAATGGAAGTTTGGTTGCATAAAAACCACTGTCTATAATTTGTAATGTTTTTTCTCTAGCATTTTGACTTAAAACAGAATGTTTCGCAAGTGTTAAACAAAAATTGTTATATGCCTTTAAGTATTTTTCTAATGCGAGAGTGAATTTTTCTTGTTTTGTTTTACTATTAATTTCGCTATACACAGTTGCTGGTACAAAGTTGGCAAGTTTTAAATTTGTCTTTAGTTTTTTAACAAATCTTTGACAATTAGGTTGAACTTCGACAAGTGATTCTGGCTCACTACAAATGAATTTTGGATTAAGTTGTTTTTGCATGTAATTTTGTTTAATTCCATTTTGTTTGCAAAGAGAATATATTTCATCATTAGTTGCTTTTGAGCCGACTTCATGAATGGAATTTGCACAGTCATACATTGCATGAATGTTCATTAAAATTTCTTGAGGCGACATAAAATTTGCAATAGTAGCATTTTTTTTAAGTTCTCTTTTTTCTTTCAACCTTCTTAGAGCAGTGTTGTTTTCAAGCTCTTCGTCAGGATAATATAAGCCATTATATAAAGCATTATGACATGCAGCAAAACTGGCTTTTGTAGATTCTTTAGTTAAAAAAATTTCTCTTTTAAAGTTCTTATTTTCAAAAACATACCAAGCTCTAAGCAATGTTCTCATTGTCAAATATCTAGTCCAAACAATCTCTCTTTTTGCCATATTATTACCTCTTTAATTATTTTTTTTGATTATAGCACAATTTTTTTATAGTTTCAAGATAAAAATTATTAAAATTATATTAAAAACTATGTGATGTTAAGTTCTGTTTACACAAAACAAAGCAAAAACTGATGTTTTTTCTTCATAACAGTTTTAATAAACATCAGTTTTGTTTGGAAATGTCTAAAGGCGCATTCAGACAAAACTTCCGATTATATAAACTATGTGATGTTAAATTTTGCTTGCATCAAAATTTAAGTTTTGTTTACACAAAACAAAGCAAAAACTAAAGTTTTTTCTTCATCACTGTTTGAATTAACATCAGTTTTGCTTGCAAATGACTCCGTCGCTTGCAGACAAAACTTCCGATAATATAAATTTATATAGATAATAGTGCACTGCTTGTGAGAGGGGTAAAATATTTTGCAAAAATTTTAATGTATGATATTATATTAATGCACGTTTTGAATATATTTCAAAATCTTTTTGTTATTAATTCATTCTTGCAAATTTGAAAAAATAAAATTTATTATTTGTTTAAAACAAAAAGGTTGTAACAAAATGAAATTAAGTTTAGAAGAAAAGCAAATTCTCAAAGGTGAACAAGGTGAATCAAAGCGAACTATTTTAAAAACTTTGATTGATTATGGAACCTTATTAGGTGCAAAAAATTTTGTGCCAATTACCACTTCAATTGGTCAAATGCATTTTAGTTATGGCACAAAGGCTTTTGATGGGGCAATTTCAATTTTAAAAAAATTAACTTTACATGGTATTAAACCTAACATTGAACTTATTGCAAATCCTAAACCATTTACCATTTCCTATGGTAAAAAAATTTTAAAAGCAAATTTAAACTATAAAAAATTTTTTAATAGACAAGAAACTTTGGAAGAAGAACTAAACAAACTAAATGTTAATTCCTTTTCTTGTGGATGTTTTGAACAAAAAGATAAAATTGTTTATGGTGAAATTGCTGCTTGGTCTGAATCGGTTGCTGTTACATATTTAAATTCGGTTATAGGTGCAAGAACTAATGAGAATCCTCCAATAATTGATTTATTTTGCAGTATCTTAAAAAAAACTTTAAATTATGGTCTTTTGTTAGATGAAAATAGAAAGGCAGGAATTGCCATCAAATTAGAAGTTAAAAAAGAAATGGACCCACAACTTTTAGGCGAAACCATAGCAAAAAAATGTGAGGGGAAAATTCCCATTATTTATGGTCTTGAAAAAATTTTAAAACCTAGTTTAGATGAACCAACTTTAGCTTTTTTAAAAGATTTTTCTGCGGGATTTTCTTGTGGGAAAATTAGGCTTTTTCACATAAATGGAATAACTCCTGAAGTTAGACGGCTGAAAAAACAAATTATCAAAACAAATATTAAAACTGTTGACATTGATAGCCAAGAACTTGAAAAAATTAAACAAGATTATGAAGTCTTGTGGAAAAATCCAGATTCCAAAGCAAAGATATGTATAATTGGTTGCCCTCATCTTTCATTGTATCAACTTGTTAATTTAACAAATGAAATTGGTTGGGAATTAAGACAGAATAAAAGAAAAAAACTTAAAATTAAAACATTTTTTTTAACTTCTTCTTTAACTTTGAAAAAATTTAAAGAATTGCCAGAGTTTAAAGAACTTTTAAAATATGGTGGCATCATCTCGACATTTTGTCCACTTATGGGAATGAATTCAAAAAAGATTTCAAACACAAACATTATCACAAATTCAAATAAATTAAGATGCTTTTCAACAGCTAGGTTTTTCGAAGAAGAACAAATTATTAAACAAATTTGTGGCAGGAGGGGATAATGAAGGTTTCTTTTAAAGGCCGAAGTGTGCTTCCAGGCGTTATAAGAGGTCAGGCACTTGTAAGTCATGGTTTATTAAATTTAAATAAAAGTTTTCATAGGGTTCTTTTAAAAAAATCAAATAATCTTACTGTTGAGGATAAAAAGAGTGATATTTATCAAAAAAACATAAGCGGAAAGGTTTTATGTGTCGAGAACTTTGATAGTTCAAATGTTGATGTGCTATTTTTATTATCAATTTTTGAAAGGGCTTGTATTGCACCTATTTGCATTTTATCATCAAAGCAATTGCCAAATTCAATTTTAGCTGGACTAATAATTGCAAAAAACTTTTATAAAACTGAAATAGTTGTAGTTGACAAACTGGGTGATGAACTATTATTAAAAATAGAAACTGGTGATATTATTTCGGTTTGTGATGATTGTGTTATAGTAGAATAAAAGATTTATATTATTAAATAAAGAAGAATGTTTATATATTTTTATTTAAAATTCTTGACACATAACATAGTTTATGATATATTTTTTAAAGTTTACCGCATGGTTAAGGTTTAAGCGCTTTGATGCCACCTTACATCAGCGAGATTTTTTAAGGAGGAAAGTATGTTTGCAATTATTGAAACAGGCGGAAAGCAATATAAAGTTCAAGTTGGCGATTTAGTTTGTGTAGAAAAGCTTGATAATGAAGTTAACTCAGTTGTAGAATTTAATGCTTTAATGCTTGAAAAAAACGGGAAAGTTACTACAGGAAACCCATATGTGAAAAATGTAAAGGTCAAAGCCGAAGTAGTTGAACATGGCAAAGGTGATAAAATTGTTGTGTACAAATACAAAGCAAAGAAAAACGTTCGTAGTAAACAAGGGCATCGTCAACCTTACACAAAGGTAAAAATTACTGAGATTGTATAAAATGACGAATATAATTTTTAAAAAAAATCAATTTTTATATTCTATTACTTGCAAAGGTCATACGGGGAAAGCTTTTAGTGGGGAAGATGTGCTTTGTAGTGCAATTTCAGCTCTTGTTCAATCCACCTATCTAGGAATTTCAAAAGTTTTGGGGTTGGATGTTAAATTTAAAAAAGAAGAAAAGAAAGGTGAATTTTCCTTTGAGCTTTCCAAACAGCAGGCAAAAATTGCAAATGTTTTAATGCAAACTCTGTACATTAGTTTAAAGGATATTGAAATTGGAAATGAAAAATTTATGAAAGTGGAGGTCTGTAATGAAATTTATTAATCTGCAGCTTTTTGCCCATAAGAAAGGTGGCGGTAGCACAAAAAATGGAAGAGATTCACAAGCTAAAAGATTGGGCGTTAAATGCGGTGATGGACAAACTGTCACAGCTGGAAGCATAATTGTAAGACAAAGAGGAACAAAGTTCTATCCAGGAAAAAATGTTGGTCTTGGAAAAGATTATACAATTTATGCACTTGTAGATGGAAAAGTTAATTTTTCACAAAGCGGTGATAAAAAGTTTGTTAATATTATTTAATAAATATTTTTAAAATTTAAATAAAATCTTAGACTTATTGTTTAAGATTTTATTTTATATCTTTTATTTTAAAAAATATAATGTTATAATACAATCATGTTTAAAGTTAAAAAAGATTACATAGAAATTAATGATTTATCTCAATTTAATATTGACCAAATATTAGAAAGCGGTCAAATTTTTTCATATGAAAAAATGCGTGATTACTATTTAGTTTTAAGTGGAAACAAATGCGCGAAAGTTAAAAAAGAAAATAATGTGGTTAAGATTTTTACTAGCGATATTGATTATTTTATAAACTTTTTTGATTTGAAAAGCGATTATAATGTTTATAAAAAAATAATTTTAGAAAATTTTCCCCAATTTGTTCAAATTCTAAACTATGGTTATGGCATTAGAATGTTGAAACAAGATATGGTTGAAATGTTTGTTAGTTGGGCCATTTCTGCAAATAACAATATAAAACGCATTAAAAAATCAATAAAATATTTAAGAGAAAATGCGGGTGAAAATATGGGAGAGTTCTACTCCTTTCCGACATTAGATAAACTCAAACAATTAGATGAAAAATTTTTTATTGCTGCAGGCTGTGGTTATAGAGCAAGTCAACTTGTAAGATTAATAGATGCATTAGATTTTCAAAAGTTAAAAGATTATTATTATCTTGAAACTTCAGTATTAAAAAATGAGCTTTTAAAATATTGTGGAATAGGAAGTAAAGTGGCTGATTGTATCCTTATGTCAGTATATGATAAAAAAGATGTATTTCCTGTAGATACTTGGATAGAAAAGGTTTACCATCAATATTTTAATGAAAATGAAAAGGATAGGAAAAAGATGCGTGAAAATCTTGTTCATACTTTTCAAAATTTATCGGCATATATTCAACAATTATTTTTCTATTTTAAAAGATTTACAAATTAATGATGTCGCACATTTTAAAACACATAATTATTTTTTAAAAATACATCTTCACAAAGTGAAATTAATATGTTATTATATTAATAAATTTTTTGTTGAATATGCTGGCTTTCGCAAAACTTGAGGTAAATTTAGATACAAAAATTATCATTTTAAAAGGAGTGAAGATATGTTTTGGGAAGAGCTTGTTAAACTTACAACTCAAACTTCTTGGATAGTAATAATTTTGCTAATTGTTGGAATAATTTCATGTTTTGTAGAAGCAATTGTTCCCGGATTTGGTTTTTTTGGAATTTTTGGCATTTTATGCGAAATTGGCGGGATAGTTCTTCATGCGATTTTTTCAGGTTCAATAATTCAAGTTTTTATAATTGTAGTAATTCTAGCGCTGGTTTTTACCCTCTTATTTTTGATTTTTATTCGCTCTGCAAAATATGGGCTTTTAGGAAAATCGGCACTAGTTGAAAACAAAACTGCAATACCAACAGACTATTCAGAAATAGGCAAAAATGAACATGCAGATTTAATTGGCAAGCAAGGAACACTTATTACCGAGTGTAAACCTATTGGAAAAATGAAGATTGAAGATAAGGTTTTTGATGTTTTATCAAATGAAATAATTGAATCAGGAAGTGAAGTTGTTGTTACTAGCATAGAGAATAATGTGATTTATATTACAAAAGTTGGAGGTTAAAATGAATTTGTTATTAGTTTCAGCATGGGAAATTGTTCTATATGTTGTTTTAGGATTATTAGTTGTTATGTTGGCAGTGCTCCTCGCGGTTGTTCCTATTAAAACTTGGTTTGTTGCACTTGTTTCAGGGGCCCATGTTTCAATGACTAGACTGCTTGGAATGAAGATGCGCAGGATAAAAGTTTCATACATAATTGATGCTTATATTCAAGCAAAAAAAGCTGGGCTTAATATTGAAATAGTTGATTTGGAAACACATTATATGGCTGGTGGTGATGTGCAAAAAGTTGTTAATTCACTTATTTCTGCCCATAGTGCAAAGTTTGCTTTATCTCTTGATTTGGCAAAAGCAATTGACCTTGCTGGTCGTGATATTTCACTTGCAGTAAGACAAAGTGTTACACCAAAGGTAATTGAAACAGATTGGATTTCTGCTATTGCAAAAAATGGTATAGAACTTAAGGTTAAGGCAAGAATTACTGTTAGAGCTAACATCGCCAGACTTGTCGGTGGTGCGGGAGAGGAAACAATTTTAGCGCGTGTTGGCGAGGGAATTGTCACAACAGTTGGTTCAGCTGAAACTCACACAGTTGTTCTTGAAAATCCCGATTTAATTTCTAAAACAGTGCTTGCAAAAGGTTTAGATTCTGGCACATCTTATGAAATTATTTCAATTGACATGGCAGATATCGATGTTGGAAAAAACATAGGTGCTAGGCTTATGATGGATCAAGCGGAAGCAGATAAAACTGTTGCTCAAGCGAAAGCAGAAGAAAGAAGGGCAATGGCAACAGCTGCAGAACAAGAAATGCGAGCGAGAACCCAAGAAATGAAGGCTATGGTCTTGTCGGCTGAAGCAGAAGTGCCAAAAGCAATGGCTGAGGCAATTAAAAAGGGGCAAATGGGTGTTATGGACTATTATAAGATTCAAAACCTTAACTCTGATACAGCTATGAGAAACTCTTTGGCTGGTAATGGAGATGATAAGAAAGGAAGAAAATAAAGGTGAAAGAATTTCTCATTATTGTTGGAATTGCACTTGTGTTGCTTTTAGTTTTTATATTTTTAGACAAAGGAAAAGACTGGTTTAAAAAAAATAAGGCTCCCAAAATTAAAAAAGAGATTAAAAAAAATAAAATTGAAGATGATTTTTTACAAGATAAAATAGATTACGATACTGTTATTAAAGAAGAAAATATTGAATATGGGAAAGAACCAGAAACAAACATGAAAATTGCTGATATGGAGGAAAGCCTAAAGCTTTTCGCGGAAGATGATTCAGAACAAGATGAAATTGACTTAGATAAAATGTATGAAGAATTGAGGCGAAAAGAAACTGATTTTAATAGTTTTGAAAATTCGCAGATTCCCAATTTTGAAGATATGAGCATGTCTGAACTTGACTCTTTTTTAGAACAGTCATTTAATGATATTGATGTAAATTCGTTTGATGGGGAATTAAATAGCTATGGCTATGATAAAAATTTAACAGGCGAAGAATTGGGAAGAGTTTTAAAAAATTTGCCAAGACAGGTAAAGATTCTATTATTAAGCGATGTTTTAAAAAGAAAATTTTGATTTTTAATTATTAAATGTTATATCGTTGACAAACATGTTTATAAATGATATCCTAACAAAAGGAGAAACCATGAATTTACTTGCTTCTTTTATTCAAGACTGGTTTTTAGCGATAAAAACTTCTGTTCATGATTTAAGAACAAACAATAATGTGCTTTTTATTACAATTGTAGTTTTGCTTAGTGTCATTATTTTGTTAAGTATGAGAACAGTTGTAAAAAGGGTATTTAATGTTAATGCTATTAAAAAAAATTTTGTTCTTCCAATAATTATCGCCATTTTGGCAACCGCAATTTTAATATTACTTTGTACTATTTAAAGGATGTGAAAAAATGAATTTAGTAAATTTTGTTTTAGCTGCAACACAAGCTGATTGGATTACGAAATCCTTTCCAATTATAAGATATGTTTTGATTGGAATTATTTTTGTTTGCGCCATCATAATGACAATTACAGTGCTTTTGCAATCTGAAAATTCTTCAGGAGGCACCAATGTTATTTCAGGTGTACAAGAAAGTTATTATTCGCAAAATAAAGGTGAAACAAGAGATGGAAAACTTAAAAAAACAACTATTATTATGGTAAGTATAATTGCAGTTTGCATTGTTCTTTATTTTGTTTCATTGTTTATAAATAAGAGTTAAATTTATGAAAAAAAATAATAAAAACAAAAATAAAATTTTATTCTCCGCTCCAGACGGGGTTTTTTTAAATGATGGCAAAAAAGTTGATGAAAAAATCGAAACAGCTTCATTTTTCAAGCAATCAAAGCAAAAAAATTCTTCAAAATCAAAACAGTATGAAGCTATATTTTTAGGTACTGGTAAAAATTATAATTTTTGTTTTTGTAGTGATTTAAATGAAGATGTTTTCATACCACCAAAAAAATCAAAGGGTGCTATTGATGGAGACAGGGTTTTAGTTAAAGTAATTCAAACAGAAAACAACAAAAAAGAAGCTGTTGTAATAAAAATAACAAAAAGAAGTAATAGTCAAATAGTTGGCAATGTTATTAAAATTAAAAAGGATTTTTTTGTTGTTCCAGATAATACAAAAATAACACGTTATATTAAAGTTGAAAAGCGTCATTTATTTGGAGCTAAAATAGATGATAAAGTAGTTTGTAAATTAACATATCAGCCAGAAAATGAAAAAGATAGATTTTTGGGACAAATAGTTGAAATTTTAGGGGAAAGCACAAATGATGAAACATTAGAACTGGCTATATTAAGATCACATCATATTTATGAAAAATTTCCGCAAGAGGTCATTTCTTGCGCAGAAAAAATTTCTGTGGCAGGAATTTCAAAAAAAGAGCTTAAAAATAGACTTGATTTAACAGATCAAACAATATTTACCATTGACGGAGCTGATGCCAAAGATTTAGATGACGCAGTGTCTTTAAAGGTTTTATCTAATGGGAATTATGAATTAGGTGTTCATATTGCAGATGTTGCCGAGTATGTTAAAAAAGATAGTGTTTTAGATAAAGAGGCTTTTTTGCGAGGAACAAGTGTGTATTTTCCCACTATGACTTTTCCTATGCTTCCACAAAGTATATCAAATGGAATATGTTCACTCTTTGAAAATCAAATTAGATTGACATTATCTGTTTTTATGGAAATAAACAACGAGGGTGAAGTTGTCAATCATAAGATTTGTGAAAGTTATATCAAAAGCCTGGCAAGATTGACCTATGATGAGGTGTATGATGCAATTTGTGGGAAGGTGAATGAAAAGACAAAGAATTTGAAAGATATATTTATCAAGATGAATCAACTTGCTAAGCTTTTAAAGAAAAAACGCGTTGAATGTGGAGAGTTGGATTTTGATATAGCGGAACCATATTTTGAGGTTGATGAAAATGGTGAGGTTTTATCTATTTCAAAAAGGGAAAGGAATGATGCTCATAAACTAATAGAAAGTTTTATGATTATTTGTAATGAAACGGTGGCAAAAGAATTTGCAAATTTAAAAATTCCATTTGCTTATAGAATTCATGAAGCACCTACAACTGAAAAGCTTAAAAATTTAATTGATTTTTTGGCAGGAATTGGAATTAATTGTCCGCCGATGCCCAACATTATAACACCAAGCTATTATAAGCAAATTTTGAAATTGATTGAAGATAATCCTTTGAAAGAGTCACTTAATAAAATGATTTTAAGGTCATTGCAAAAAGCTAGATATTCAAATGAATGTTTAGGACATTTTGGTTTGGCATTAAAATATTATTGTCACTTTACTTCACCAATAAGAAGATATCCTGATCTTTTAATTCATAGAATAATCAAACAAGAATTATCAAATAAAAAATTTAGTAAGGATTTGAAAGAATTTGTTTTTGAAGCTTGTGAACAATCCAGTCAAAAAGAGAGAGCTGCAGACGAGGCTGAAAGAGATGCAGATGATTTGAAAAAAGTTCAATATATGAAAAAATTTTTAGGAAAAGAATTTGAAGGTATTATTAGTAGTGTCACAAGCTTTGGTTTTTTTGTTGAACTGGAAAATACGGTAGAGGGACTTGTCAAACTAGAAACTTTGAATGATGATAATTATTTATTTTTTGAAAAATCGTTAAAGTTAAAAGGTCAAAAAAATTGTTTTAGTATAGGTGACAAAGTTACTGTTATAGTGGCAAATTGCAATGTTTTTGACAGAAAAGTTGAATTTTTACTAAAAAAAGTAAAAAATTAGCTCTTTTTTTTAAAAAAAATTAAAATTGGTATTGAAATTATAAAAAACTAGTGATATAATTGGAGAAGAAATGAAGGTTATAGCAACAAATAAAAAGGCATATTTTAATTACTTTATTTCACAAACTTTTGAAGCCGGAATTGTTTTAGTTGGCAGCGAGGTTAAATCAATTCGAGATGGTGGAATTAGCATTGCAGAAAGTTTTGTTACTTTTGAAAATAATGAAATTTTTTTGAAAAATGCATATATTAAACCATATGAGAAAGCAAAAAACTTTTGCCCTGACACAAAACGTAATCGCAAACTGCTTCTTCACAAAAGAGAAATTGACAAATTGATTAAAGAAAAAACCATTAAAGGAATGACAGTTGTCCCAACAAAGGTATATATTAAAAATGGTTTTGTTAAGATTGAAATTGCTCTTGCTAAAGGCAAAAAACTTTATGATAAAAGACAGGCAAAGGCAAATGAAACTGTCAAAAGAGAAATTGAAAGAAGCTTGAAAGTGAGATGAGGGGACGATAGGTTTCGACGATTGGGACTAGATTTTGTATAAAGCGTGTGGTAGATGGCTGAGCCTACCTAAAAACTTGGTCAAAAAATAAACGCAAATAACAATTACGGCGCTGTTGCAGCCTAATGCAACTTGTCAATAAATTTTTTTCCTATTAAAAATTTATTTGGCATCAAATGATAATAGGAAATTTCAAAAATTTGTCACTAATTTTTGAAATTTAAAATTGTGGCTTGTTCAAGTTTATTTTGTTTATGGAAGAAACTTGAATGAAACTAAAACATAAACTGCACACGGAGAAAGGCAAAATTCAGCCTATTCGGACGTGGGTTCAAATCCCACCGTTTCCACCAAATAAAATTAAAGGAGAATTAAATTTATGAACACCTTACTTGCAGTAAATTTTGGAGAAGTTCTTTTGAATGTGCTTGCCATTATTGGAATTATTGTGGCAGGTGGATTTCTTATCTTCTTTTTAGGAGACCTTTTAATTTCAATTCTTGATCCAGAAAATAGCGCATTAAGAAAGAATAAATCAAAGAACAAAGAAATTAAAGAAGAAGATGACGAAAAAGAAAAAATTAAGCAAACAATAAGAGAATATGAAAAAGAAAAACTTGATATAACAAAAAGAGAAGTTCTTACATATGCTCCAGTTGATGAAAAAAATGAAGAATATTCTCAAGTAGATTATGATCGTGCCCTTGAGGAAGAAAAACTTTTAAAAGGTGAAACTGAAGACATAAAAGAAGAACCTGTTGTAAGAGAACCTGTTGAAGAAGAGCAAAAGGAACAAGTTGACAACGAAAAAGTTGAAGAAGAAGATTCTTTTGCAAAACTTAGAGAAGAAGAAGAAAGATTCAAGCAAGAAAAACTTAAAGCTGCAACTGAAAAGCAAAATGTTTTCACAGAAGTTTCTAATAAAGAAGAAGATGAATTTGACTTTGATGATATTTTCTTCAATGATGATTTTGATTTAGATGATCTTGATTTAGATGAAGATGAGGTTGAAGAAAAATCAGAAGAAGTAGTTGAAACTGAAGAAGAACAAGTTGAAGAAACTGCAGATGAAGTTGTTGAAGAAGACGCTGAAGAAGAGGAAGAAGTAACCGAAACTTTAGATGATGTTCAAAAAGAAATAGAAGAAAAAACAGCAGAAAATGAAAGACTTAGAAAAGAACTTGAGGAAAAAATCGCTGAATTTGAAAAATTAAAAGAAGAAAGTGAAAAAAATCGTGAACAACTTGTTGTTGTTGAAAAACAATCACAGGAAGAAAAAGAGAGATTGGAACGCGAAAAACTTGAACTTGAACAACTTCTTGATAAAGCTAGAGAGGGAAGCTCTATAGAAAAAGTTAAACCTGCTATGTCTTTGGAAGAATATGAAGAACGTCTTGAAACATTGAAAGAAAGACTTAAAAATAACGAGAAAGAACTTAGAGGCATTAAAAAAGAATATCTTCCATTGATGAGGGTGAGAAAGAATTTAGAAAGCGACAAGAAAAAACTTAGAAGAAGAGAAGCTCTTGTTGCAAAACAAAAAGTGCTTTTGTATGGTGTTAATAATATTGTTGATATTGATGAGGAAAAAGCTCATAAACTTGAAGAAGACCTTGACCTTCTTGATGGGCTTAGAATGTCAGTTGCTCACTGTGAAGAAGTTATAAAAAATAGTGAAGAAAGATATCCAATTTTGGAAACTTCTTACAGAATTTTAACAACAACTGTTGCTCAAATAAAACAAGATATTGAAGATGTTGAAGCATCAATTGCAAAATTAAAAGAAACTGAAAATAATGATGCAGATGTAAATGAAACAGCTTCTGAAGAAAATTAAAAAATAAAAAGACTAAAATCTCACTTTATTTAAGTGAGATTTTTTGTTAATAAAAAATGCGCATTGCCTATGTAAGCTTATAAGAAAGTTTTTTAATTATAAAATAGGTTATCAGGTTAAAACTTAAAAATATATAACTCTACTGTTTTTTTAATAGATAATTTATTTTATTTTTTATTAGTATATTTTAATATTTGTTTAACAATATTTTCATTGCCGTTGGTCAAATTGGAAGATGAAAGTTTTTGGCTTATATTTTCTAAATTCATTGAGTTTATAGTTTTGAAAAAATTATTCTTATCTAAATCTTCTTGCCAAATTACTTTTGCATATCCATGCTTCTCAAAGTATTTTGCATTGTCAATTTGGTCGCCTCTAGAGGCTTTTTTAGGTAGTGGAATTAAAATCATAGGTTTTTTTATGCATAATAATTCAAAAATAGAATTTGAACCTGCACGACAAACAACTATATCCGCCAATGCAAAAAAATGTTCGATTTGGTTGGTAAATTTACAAGAATAATAATTTGGTTTATGAATTTGAGTTTGACAATTTTTTCCTGTTATATGTATTACATTATAATCTATCAATAAATCATCTAAACAGTTAAACACAAAATTATTGATTGCCTCGGCACCTAAGCTTCCCCCAAAAAACATTATTGTTTTTCTTTGATTATCTATTCCTGTTATTTTTCTTGCTATATAAGACTTGCCTTGTTTTATTTGAGGTCTTACTGGAGAACCAGTGTAAACACATTTTTTATTTTGTTCAGCTGTTGAAGAAAAACTTGTGCATACACAATCTGCATATCTTAAAATTAACTTATTTGCAAGTCCCATTGAAATGTCACTCTCATGCGAAACCACTGGTATTTTTAATTTTTTAGCGGCAATTACTACTGGTAAAGAAACATATCCACCCTTTGAAAAAACTATATTGGGAGAAATTTCTTTTAATAGCTTTTTTGCTTGTTTTACGGTCTTGAATAGTTTAAAAGGTAAAAGCAAATTTTTAAAGGTTAGTTTTCGCTCGAGTTTAAAAGCTTGGATTTCATAAAATGGAAGATGGGTGGACTCGACTAACGATTTTTCAATCCCGTTTGTTCCCACATAGCAAATATTATCAAAATGTTTTTCTAATTGAGGTATAAGTGCCAAGTTTGGTGTGACATGTCCAGCACTTCCTCCGCCAGTTAATATAATTGTTTTCATAATTTTATTATATGTAAAAATTTAAATCATATGTTTTTAAATTTTTGAATATTTATAAGGCATATTGTATAAATATGCAAAATGGTCAAGCATGAATAAATATACATAAAAATAAATAAATATAAAAAATAAGAGCATTTGCTCTTAAATATCAGTTTTTTAAATTTTAATTTTTTATTCTTCAACGAAACTTAAAGGTCTAAAAAATAACGAAAGATTTAAAGATGTATTGTTTATATTTGTATTGAGGTTTAAATCAATTTGAAGTGAGTTATCATTTGAAAGCATAAAAATGGCATTATTTATAATAACTGAATTGTTAATTTTTGTGGTTATAGTTGTTTCAATTTCAACATTTTTATTATATACCAAATTTGAATTAATTTCTATTTCTTCTAAAGAATAATCATTTGAGAATAATAGACTTATTTCTTTATTATTATATATTTCTTTATTTGAAAGTGTAAGTATAAGTTCATTTAATTCATAAGCGCTTTCTGTTTCGGTTGTGGAAAGTGTAAGATGTATTTTTTCTAGAATCATATAATTAGAATTTTCCGAGTAGAACACTGCGGTATATTTGCCTTCGGTTTGTTTTGATGCGCTAAATTCATAAGTCGGTTCTTTAGATATAATTTCATTATCTTTTACCCAACAAATAAACTTATTTGTTGGATTTTTCTCTATTGCAGTTAACTTTACAGTTTGGTTTGTTTTATAAATTCCATCACCTTTCACAGTTCCTAGTCTTATATCAGAAGAGGTTACAAAAATTTGATGTTCATTAATTGTTTCATTACATCCATAAAAAAGTGGCACACATAATAGAAGAAAGCAGATAATATATAACAAAAATTTTCTCTTCATAATTAACCTCTTTTATTTATTTAGATTAGCATTTAATAAATTATTTTGTCAATTAAAAGATATAATTATTCTTTAGATAATATGAAACATCAACTGATAAATTTATTTAAAAATAGTTTTCAAATGCGCTAAAAATGGTGTATAGAGCTTTTTTGTTTGCATACAATACTATGAGCAAGGAGCAATTTATGTGGGAAATATGCGTTTGTCTTGAAGCCAAACATTTTAAAGCAGCTAATTTTTTATTTAATTACTTAAAAAAACAAGTGAATGAATTTGGAGTTTATGTTAAAAAATTTGAAGAAAACCATCAAATAAAAATTTTATTAGCTTGTGAAGAATATGATAAAAACAGAGCAGGTGTATTTTTATCCAATGCAATTATTGAAACTATTTGTATTTATTTCAAAGAAGAGTTTTTAACAAGAACTTTAAATTTGCCAATCAAAGAGGGATTGTATTACGAAGCGCTAAAAAAGGCTCTTATTAGTTTTGATAAAGAAACAGATGCATTTTTAATTTCAAAACAATTAATCATTGAAGACAATAAAGATATTTCTCTTGAATCATTTTATTATTTTAAACTAAAATCTATAAGGGAAAAGTGGGAAGAGTTGGCTTCTATAGCTAATGATAATGGATGCTTTTTGATTTGTAATGATAATTTTATCGATTTGTTAAAATTTTTAATAGATAATTTAGAGATTTCTCATGATACCTTAAATGTGTATTTAGAGGGAGAAAAGTTTGAAATATTTGACGAACTTGATAAGTCGATTGAAATTTGCGATGAAGAAAATTTGGTTACTTCTTTAATTGGTCTTTGTCCAAGGCAAATTGTTTTTTATGGAGAAAGATGTGATAATGAAAAGCTATCTCTTCTTATGAAAATATTTGATAACAGAGTAAAATTTAAAAATGTAGAGAAATTATAAGTAAAACATAATGTATCGCAAATTAAAAACAAATGTAGAACTGACATTAAACTAAATATGCATTAAAATTAAAACATAAGTTTGTTGTTAATTGCTATTGAAAAATAAATACTAACAAATGAAACTATATTAAGGAGAATATTATGAGAGAATTTAAAATACCATCTGTTCCGCCAACAACCAATAAAGGAATTAGATTTCCAAACGATATTATTGAAAGTGTTGAAAGAGAAATTAAGGGTACTAATTGCACTTTTAGCGCTTTTGTTATTGAAGCAACAAGAGTTGCACTTGAATCTTTAAGCGAAAAAAATAAAAATAATAAATAAAACTCTTTTCAAAATTGTTTTTTTATGCTATAATACAAAAGTTATATAGGTCATATGTGAATTTGCTATGTGTTTATTTTTGTACTTTTTAAAGTTGTCCTATTTAACATAAGTTGTGCAGTTGTGCAACAAGCAACTTTAATTAACTTTTAGAGGTGATAGTATGATGATAGAACCGCCAATTGATGATTTGGCAAAAAGAATGGATGGAAACAAATATAAACTTGTTTGTGTTATGGCAAAAAGAGCAAAAGAATTAGAAAAAAGAATTCCAGCTGAACTTGAAAAAAGTGATATAAAGTCAGTTAGTTGGGCTGCTGAAGAAATTTATGAGGGAAAGATAACTTCTAGCGACCAAGTTTAATTGTTTTTTTGTTTAATATATGTTACAATCTGTCATATTTGACAGATTTTTTTTGTGATGAAATGGTTATTACATTTTTTGAGAATTTTAACTTCAAAAGTTAGTTTAAGTTTTTAATTTTAAAGTTTGAAAAGGTGATAATGGAAGAAAAATTATTTGCGCATGTAATTGTAGATGTATTATCAAGTGCAGTTGATAAAATTTTTGTTTACGAAACTGAAGATGCTAGTGTTTTGGGACATCGTGTTTTAGTGCCTTTTGGAACTCGTATTGTTGAGGGATATGTTTTAAAAGTTGATAACAGTGCAAAATTTTCTGGAAACATTAAAAAAATCATAAAAAAAGTAGATGGCTTTGCAATATTAAATGAGGAAAGATTGGCTATTGTTGAATTTATGAGGGTTAAATTTCATTTGAAATATATCGATATATTAAGGCTTTTTTTGCCAAGTGAACTTAGAACGAACAAAGTTGGTGAACTTTTTACCACTTATTTTTCCTTAAATAAAAATATAAATTTGGAACAATATTCTAATTCGCTTCGCAAAAATTCAAAAAATATATTTTCTTTATTAATTTATTTAAAAGAACATAAAAGTGAAAAAAGCAGTGTTTTATCCAAACTTTTCACACATAGTGCTTTAGATAAATTAAAAAAAGATAAAGTTTTAATTGAGGAAAAATTTAAAATCGAAAGAAGTCCAGAGGTTTTAAATCATAATTTTATTAATGTTGAGCACACAAAATATCAAAAACATGCAATACAAAAAATTTGCCAATTTGAAAATAAAACTATTTTACTTCATGGTGTAACTGGAAGTGGGAAAACTGAAGTTTATCTTTCTTGCATTGAAAAGGCATTGGCTAATGGGAAAAGCGCAATTTTACTAGTGCCAGAAATTTCTTTAACACCCATTGTGCTTGCTGCTTTAAAAAGTAGGTTTGGCAACAATGTGGCAATTTTACATAGCGGACTTTCTGCTGGTGAAAGGTTTGATGAATGGTCTAGAATACTAAACCAAGAAGCTAAAGTTGTTATTGGAGCCAGGTCAGCAATTTTTGCACCCTTAGAAAATATTGGTATAATTATTATCGATGAAGAACACGATTCAAGCTATCAAAGCGATTCTAATCCAAGATACTTAACCCACGATATTGCAAAATTTAGGTGTCAATTTAACAATTGTCCACTTGTTTTGGCAAGTGCTACTCCTAGCATTGAGCATTTTTATTGTGCTCAAAATGGTGTTTTTGAGCTTGTATCGCTACCAACAAGGGTTAATAATCGTCCATTACCTGAAATTACAATAGTGGATATGTTGGGTGAATTGCAACAAGGCAACACTAGTATTTTTTCAAATGTATTGCTTGGAAAGTTGCAAAAGACTATAAAGGAAAAAAAACAAGCTATGCTCTTTATTAATAGAAGGGGTTTCTCATCTTTTATGATGTGTAGAGAGTGTGGTTATATTGCAAAATGTAATGATTGCGATGTTTCATTAGTTTATCATAAACATGAAGAAAAATTAAAATGTCATTATTGTGGCAAAACATATAAAGCGCTTACAGTTTGCCCACAATGTCATAGTGAATCGATCAAACAAGGGGCTGTTGGAACCGAACAAGTGGTTGATAGATTATCTCAAATTTTTCCTGATGTTAAAATTTTAAGAATGGATAATGATACAACAAAAAACAAAAATGGGCATATGAAGATTTTGAGTGAATTTGCTAACACTAAGCCTGCAATTTTAGTTGGAACTCAGATGATTGCCAAAGGTCATGATTTTAAAGATGTAACTTTTGTTGGTATTATTGACGCCGATCAAAGTTTATTTCATTCCGATTATAAAAGTGCAGAAAAAACATTCCAACTAGTAACTCAAGTTAGTGGTAGAGCTGGAAGAGAAAAGAGTGAAGGAAGTGTTGTTCTTCAAACCTATTGCCCAAAGCATTATGTATATAGGTTTGCAACTAATTACGATTATGAAGGCTTTTATAATAAGGAAATTAACCTTCGTCAAACAACACATTTTCCACCCTTTTCAACAATAGTACGCTTGCTTTTTTCTTCTGAAAATGATAAAATTTTACTAGATATTGTTAAAAGTGCTTATGCCAAAGTTTCAGCACTTTATAATAGTGAAGATTTCATTTATCTTTCTGTTATGAAATCTCCAATTTCCAGAATAAAAAATAAGCATAGATATCAAATTCTAATGCGTATTTCAAAAAATCATGAAACACAAATTTTGGAGAAATTATACCAAATTTGCGACGAGGTTGCATATGCTAATGTTAGCATTTTTGTTGAGGTTAACCCTCAGAATTTGAATTAAAGGAGTAAATAATGGCACTTAGAAGAATTATTAAAGTTGGTGATGATACATTGAGAAAAATTTCCAAACCAGTTGTCAAGTTCGATAAAGGTTTGGAAGATTTATTGGATGATATGTGGGAAACAATGTTTTCAAATGATGGCATGGGGCTTGCAGCTCCACAAGTGGGTGTTTTAAGAAGGGTGGTTATTGTTCATGTTAACAATATGCGACTTGAACTTGTCAACCCAACAATAGTTTATGAAGAAGGTGAAGATATTGAAAATGAGGGTTGTTTGTCTGTTGGAAGCGATCATAAAAAAGTTAAAAGACCATATAAAGTGACAGTTAAAGCACAAGATAGATTTGGTTATGAGTTTACTATTACAGGAGAAAAATATTTGGCAAGATGCATTTGTCATGAAGTTGACCATCTAAATGGAATTTTATTTATAGACAAAGTGGAGGAATAGTCTTATGAAAATTGTTTTTATGGGCACTCCGCATTTTGCAAAAATTTGTTTAGAACATCTTTTAAATTCACATCATAATGTAATTGCAGTTGTTTGTGCAACCGATAAACCAAGCGGAAGAGGTAATAAACTTTCTATGCCTGAAGTTAAAACTTTTGCGCTTGAAAAAAATATTCCCGTATATCAATTTGAAAAAATAAGATTTGAAGGTGTAGAAATTTTAAAAAGTTTAAATGCTGACATATTTGTCACTGCAAGTTTTGGACAAATTTTGTCACAAGAAATAATTGATATTCCCAAATATAAAATAATTAATGTTCATGGTTCTCTTCTTCCTAAATATAGAGGAGCTTCGCCAATTCAAACTGCTCTATTACATGGTGAAAAAATGACTGGAGTTACTATTATGCGAACTGATGCCGGTGTTGATACTGGCGATATTTTGCTTCAACAAGAATTTGAAATTTTTGAAGAAGATAATAGTGAAACACTTATGAATAAATGTGCAAATATTGGTGGGAAACTTTTAATAAAGGCTCTTGATTTAATTGAAAGTGGACAAGCAGTTTATAAAAAGCAGGATGAGTTTTTAGCAACAAAAACCAAAATGTTTAAAAAGGAAAATTCAAAGATTAATTTTGAAAAAACAGCTAATAAAATTTGTAATAAAATAAGGGCTTATGCTCCTAGTCCTGCTTGTTATTTTAATTTAGAAGGAGAAAAATTTTTAGTTTATAGGGCGAAAAAGACAGAAGTAGATTTTAAACCTCTTGGTTGTGGACAGATCGTTGTTGCCAATCCAAAACAAGGTCTAATTATTTCTTGTTTAGATGGGTTCATAGAAATTTTAGAACTTAAACCCGCAAATAAAAAAATCATGTCTGCAAAAGACTTTTTGAATGGCAGAAAACTAGAAGTAGGAAAATTTGTAGAATGAAGGCACTTGTTGTTGAAAAAAAGTCTAATATATTTGAACTTGAGTGTGAAGGCGGAAAGCCTTGTTCTTTAGCTCGAAAAAATTTAAAAGAACAGGGCATATTTGTTGGAGATTTTGTTGAATATAATGAAGATTTGAACATAATAGAAAAAATTTATCCTAGAAAAAATTTATTTATACGCCCAAATATCGCAAACTTAGAAAAGTTGTTTATTGTTATAGCGCAAACTCCAAAACCTGATTTTAAAATAGTGGATAAATTGATTTTGTTTTCCTTAACATGTGATGTGATCCCAATTATTTGTGTTAATAAAATTGACATTGCAGATAAATCTTTTTTAATTGAGGTTGAAAAAGTTTATAAAAATGCTTGTCCTATTATTTTTTTATCTGCAAAAACAAGTGAAAATCTAGAAGATTTGCATAGCCAAATGAAAGGGCATATTTGTGCATTTGCAGGTCAATCTGCTGTTGGAAAATCTGCATTAATAAACAAAATATATAATGCCAATATTACACTTGAAGGAAATCTTTCTAAAAAAATCAAGCGTGGAAAAAATACAACTAGAAGTGCAAAACTTTATAAATTAGAGCATAACACATTTATTGCTGACACGGCTGGTTTTTCAAGCTTAAGTGAAAAATATTTACCTATTAATTATTTTGAACTTTGTTATTATTATCCAGATTTTTTATCTTCTCATGAAACCTGTAAATATAAATCATGCACACATACAAAAGAAAGCATAAATGATTGTGGGGTAAAAAAAGGTGTAAAACTTGGTTTAATAGACCAAAATAGATATGAGCGCTATCTTGAAATTTTTGAAGTTTTAAAAGAGGAGTTTATAAAAAATCATGGCTAAAAAAATGATTTCTATTTCAACTGAGCCTACAAAAAATTTCGGTGAGTTATTAGAATATGCCAATATTCTTCGTGATTCTTGTGATTTTTTACATTGTGATGTAATGGATGAAACATTTGTTGGAAGGGATTTGCTTTCACTTGAAACAATAAAAAAAATTAATGCTCACACACTTATAATGCTTGATGTGCATTTAATGACAAATGATTTGAAAAATAAATATGTTAGTTTTGTTGAAGCAGGTGCAAATATTTTAACAATTCATTACGAAAGTTTTTCCAGTGAAAAACGGTTATTGAAAGTTATTAAACAAATTCATGACAATGGTGCATTGGCTGGTCTTAGTTTTAAACCAGAAACACCACTTGATAAAATTTTACAAATGGTGAAATTTGTAGATTTGGTTTTAATAATGAGTGTTAAACCTGGGAAAAGTGGTCAAAACTTTTTATCTGAAACCTATGAGAAGGTAGAAAAATTAAATGCATTTAGAAAAAATAATGGTTTAAAATTTTTTATAGAAGTTGACGGAGGAATTGTTCCAGAAATCGCAGAGAAGCTTTTTGATAGGGGTGTGGACATTGTTGTGAGCGGAAGTTATGTTTATAATAGTGATGATAAAAAAAATGCATGTTTAACTATTAAAGGCGAAAAAAATTGAGTTTTATATAATTTATTGTGATATAATTAATTTACGGAGAGAAAAATGTCAGGAAATAGTTACGAGAGTAAAGATATAGTTGTTTTGGAAGGATTGGATGCGGTAAGACTTAGACCAGGAATGTATATTGGAACAACAGGTTCTAAAGGACTACATCATCTTTTATGGGAAATTGTTGATAATTCTATAGATGAAGTTTCTAATGGTTTTGGAAATAAAATAAGCATTACCCTAAACACTGATGGTAGTGCCACAGTGGAAGATAATGGAAGAGGAATTCCAGTTGATTTGCATCCAACTCTTAAGAAAAGCGGTGTCGAAGTTGTTTTTACTCAACTTCATGCTGGGGGAAAGTTTAATAATGATAATTATGGTTACTCTGGTGGACTTCATGGCGTTGGTGCTTCTGTTACAAATGCGCTATCTGAATGGCTTAAAGTTACTGTTTGTAAAGACGGCAAAAAATATACTATGGACTTTGCTTCATTTGCAGACGAGAATGGAAAAATTCATTCAGGAGTTGCATTAAAACCGCTCACTTTGATAGGAGAAAGCAATAAAACTGGTACAACTGTTACTTTTATGCCAGATATTCGCGTTTTTAAAGAATTAACATTTAATTATGATATAATTGCTAAACGAGCAAGAGAATTAGCTTTTTTAAATAAAGGAATTATAATCGAACTTTGTGATAAGCGCACAAAGCAAACTGATACTTTTTGCTTTGAAGGAGGTTTGAAAGATTTTACTCTTTATTTAAATGAAGGAAAAAATAAACTTTTTAATTCACCTATACATTTAGAAGGTGAGAGTAATTCGGTTAAACTAGAAGCTTCAATTCAATACACAGATTCCTATACTGAAAATAGTTTTTCTTATGTTAATAATATTCCCACAACTGAAGGTGGCACACACGAAACTGGATTTAGAACTGCTTGGACAAAAGTTTTTAATGAATATGCTCGTGCAAATTCATTTTTAAAAGAAAAAGAACAAAATTTTTTGGGTGAGGATTTTCGTGAGGGAATTACAGTTGTTTTGGCAATTAAAATGCGCAGTGTTCAATTCGAAGGACAAACTAAAACAAAACTTGGAAATCCAGAAGCAAGAGTTGAAGTTGAAGCGATTATTACTAAAGAACTTACAAAATTTTTAAAATCACAAGAAAATGAAAAAATTGCTGAAATTATTATCAACAAAGCAAAGGCGGCCGCTAAAGTTAGAGAGAGCGCAAGAAAAGCAAAAGAGCTTGCCCGAGCAAAAAATTCTGTTGATAATTATAATTTAGTTGGCAAACTGTCCGCTTGCACCAGTAGAAAAAAAGAACAATGTGAACTTTTTATAGTTGAGGGTGACAGTGCCGGCGGAAGTGCAAAAATGGGTAGAGATAGAAATATTCAAGCCATTTTGCCATTGAAAGGGAAACCACTAAATGCAGAAAAGAAGCGTATTGATCAAGTCCTTGCAAATGAAGAAATTAGGACAATTATAAGTGCTCTTGAAACTGGTCTTGGTGAGGATTTTGACATTTCAAATTTGAGATATCACAAGGTTATAATCTTATCAGATGCAGACCAAGATGGTGCTCATATAAGGGCAATTTTGCTAACATTCTTTTTTAGATATATGAAAAAACTAATAACAGATGGACATGTTTATATTGGTTTGCCACCTCTTTATAAGGTTTTTAAAAGAGATATTGAAGAATATGTTTATTCAGATGCAGAGCTTCCTGATGCAGTTAAGCGTGTTGGAAAGGGTTATCAAATTCAAAGATATAAAGGGCTTGGTGAGATGAACCCAGAACAACTTTGGGATACTACAATGAATCCAAATAAAAGAACCTTAGTTAAGGTGGGAATAGATGATGCTGCTGAGGCTGAAAAAATGATTACAACACTTATGGGTGATAACATTGAAGCAAGAAAGGTATATATTTCTGAACATGCCAATTTTAATAAGGATGAATCATTATTTGATGAACTTAAAGGATAACTTTAGAGGTAAATAATGGAAGAAAATCAAAATGAAGAACAGACAATCGACAACGAGGTGATTGCGGGACAAATTGCTTATGATGAGATGCTAGCTGAAATGAATGCAAATAAAGAAAAACAAGAGAAAGTTCCTGACAATTATGTTTTAAGTGGACAAATGGATTTTTCCTCTATCGAAAAAGTGGTTGAAAAAAGAAGAATTGAGGCTAAAATAACTGCGAAAGAAGAATTTGAACAATTGGAGGCTTCTTTAGAAAAGCATTTGCCAAAACAAAATCAAAATTTAAGAGAGAAAAAAGTGAAAAAACAAATAAAACATGAAAAAATGGATTTAACAGAGGGTCAAATGATTTATAAGTCTTTGGACGAGGTTTTACATGAATCTATGATTCCTTATACTGAGCATGTTGTTATGGATAGAGCTCTTCCAAGAGTTGAAGATGGACTAAAGCCTGTGCAAAGAAGAATTTTGTATTCTATGTTGGAATTAGGTGTTACTCCAGACAAACAGTTTCGTAAGTCTGCAAGAATAGTTGGTGACTGCATGGGTAAATATCATCCTCATGGTGATTCCTCTGTCTATGATGCCATGGTTAGAATGGCCCAAGACTTTTCATTAAGAGAACCTCTTGTTTTAGGACATGGAAACTTTGGTTCTATTGATGGTGACAGTGCCGCGGCTATGAGATATACCGAGGCAAAACTCACGCCACTTGCAATGGAACTTTTAAAAGATTTAGAAAAAAATACGGTACATTGGTCGTTTAACTTTGATGATACATTAAAAGAACCAGACATGCTTCCTGGAGGTTTTCCCAATCTCTTAATAAATGGTACATCAGGCATTGCAGTTGGAGTTGCTACAAATATACCTCCACACAACTTAGCTGAGGTTATTGATGGAACACTTGCCTTTATTGCTAATAGAAAGATAACTCTTGAAGAAATGATGAAAATAATCAAGGGACCAGATTTTCCAACAGGTGGAGTTATGCTTGTTGGTGATGAACTTTTAAATGCCTATAAGACTGGAAAAGGCAAGGTGGT
Source organism: uncultured Clostridia bacterium (assembly GCA_944381825.1). Classification (GTDB taxonomy): domain Bacteria; phylum Bacillota; class Clostridia; order Christensenellales; family UBA1242; genus CAJKWP01. The sequence goes on along the minus strand of CALWMK010000002.1, from coordinate 73,625 downwards.
TTTGAGGGCAAAAATTGATATTGAAAATGACGGCGACAAACAACAGTTGGTAATTTCTGAAGTGCCTTATCAAACTAATAAAGCAGCCCTTCTTCAAAAAATTGTTGAACTTAAAGAACAAAATAAAGACAAGTTGTCAGTTATTTCTGAAATTCGAGATGAATCAGACAGGAAAGGTTTAAGAGCGGTTATTAAACTCAAAAGAGAGGCAAATGCAAAAGCTATTATAGACTATCTTTACAAGGCGACAGGTCTTCAAACTACTATTGGCATAAATATGGTGGCAATTGCTGGAGGAAAACCAAAATTACTTTCACTATTGGAGATAATAGACTATTGGGTTGAATATCAAAGAGAGATAGTTGTTAGAAAAACAAAATATGACCTTGATGTTGCAAAAGATAGGGCTCACATAATAGAAGGCCTTTTAATAGCAATAAAAAATATTGATGAAGTAATTAAAATTATTAAAAAATCTCCTACCGTTATTGTTGCGAAACAAGCTTTACGCGAAAAATTTTATTTGTCAGAAAGACAGGCTCAAGCTATTTTAGATATGCGTTTGGCAAGGTTGGTTAACCTTGAAATAATGAAGTTGGAAGAAGAATTGAAAATTTTAAAAGAACTTATAGAAAAACTGACAAATATTTTAAATTCAAAAAAACTTCAATATAATGAGGTTAAAGATAGATTGCTTGCAATTAAAAAACAATACAAAAATCCTCGTAAAACAAATATTACCACTGTTGAAGATGTTGCAGTTGAAGAGATTATTCCAGAGCATATTGCTTTTGAAAGAGAGATTGCTGTTGCATTAAATGCCAATGGATGTTTAAAACAATTACCAATTAAAAACTATTCTTTAGCACAAAAAGATGTGGTTTCTTCATTAAGTGATGTTCACACACTAATTTTAAAAACTTTTTCAAGCAAAGAATTGTTGCTTTTTACAAATAAGGGTAATTGTTTTAAAATTCTGGCAGAAAAGATTCCAGAAGCCAAGTGGAGAGATAAAGGTGAAAAACTTTCAGCTTTTTGTAAATATTGCGATGACGATGAAAATGTTGTTGCAATAATTGAAAACGAAAATTTAGAAGGTAAAAATCTTCTTTTCTATACTAAAAAAGGCTATGTTAAAAGAACATTATCAAGTGATTGCATACTTGTCAAATCTTTCTATAACATAATAAATTTAAAAGATGATGACCAACTGTTATTTGTGCAAGTTGAAATTGGACATGATGGTGTTTTAATGGTTACCAAAAATGGAATGGCTTTAAACTTTGAAACAAGTGAAGTCCCAACTCAAACCAGAGGCGCTGGTGGAGTTATGGGAATAAATTTGGATGATAATGATGAGGTTATTTTTGCATCAATTGTTACAACTCGTGGTTCTATAACTGTTGTTGCAGATAATGGTTATGCTAAAAAAGTTCCTATAAGTGAATATTCTGTAATGGCTAGATATAGAAAAGGCTTAAGAATTATAAGTTTTAATGAAAACGGAAAAACATTAGTTTATGCACGATATAGTGAAAATCCAGAAGCAATTGTTTTGGTTAAAGATGAAAAATGCACTTTAATAAGTTCAAGAACAATTGGATATGATAGCCGTGTTTCTAAAGGGAAACAAATTTCTAAAGGTAAGCTTAATAAGATTTACACTTACCTAGTTTGAAAGGGTAGATTATGAGAAAAGAGAACGAAAAGAGAAATGAAATAAAGTCTTATTTAAAAGCTATGTTTCCAAATGCTAGTTGTGAATTGAAATATAATAGTCCTTTTGAGCTTTTAGTAGCAGTTATATTGTCCGCTCAATGTACCGACAAAAGGGTGAACATGGTAACGAGCGAAATTTTTAAAAAATATAACGAGCCCAAAGATTTTGCAAAAATTGAAATTGAACTTTTAGAGCAACTCATAAAACCTTGTGGATTTTACAAAAATAAAGCAAAGGCAATAAAACAAACTAGTGTCGATATAATTCAAAAGTTTGACGGACAGGTTCCTATGGATAGGGAAAAGCTTATGACCTTAAGAGGTGTTGGACGAAAGACGGCAAATGTTGTTCTTTCAGAGCTAACCGATTTTCCAGCTATTGCTGTTGATACCCATGTGTTTAGAGTTTCTAACAGACTTGGCATATCATCATCCACGAATGTTTCCAAGTGTGAAAAAGATTTAATGGAATATTTTAATGAAAGCGATTGGTCAAAAATGCATTATCTTCTTGTTTTATTTGGAAGATATCATTGCAAAGCCATTAAGCCCAAATGCGATATTTGCAATTTAAAAAATGTTTGCAAATATTATAAAAGAAATAAAAAAGAGATAATTTAATAACTAGTTTGCAATTTTTAACAAGATTTGATATAAAAATTAAATTGTTATAGGAGAAATAAATTGTACTTAGACAGAGTTAAAATTACTATTAAAGCTGGAGATGGTGGAAGTGGATGCGCCTCTTTTCATCGTAGCAAAATGACCATGAATGGCGGGCCAGATGGTGGAGATGGTGGAAAGGGTGGTGATATAATTTTTAAAGCATCACCACACTTTAGCACATTGCAATCTTTTCAATTTAAAAAGAAATTTGTTGCAGGCAATGGTGGCAACGGCATGAAAAAATTTAAATGCGGTGCTGATGGTCAAGATTTAATAATAGATGTTCCTCTTGGAACTGTAATTTATGATGCAGAAAGTGAAAAAGTCATCGCTGATTTAACAGAGGAAAATCAGACATTTGTTGCTTTAAGTGGTGGTGTCGGAGGAAAGGGGAATACACATTTTGCAACTTCTACTAGACAAGCTCCTAAATTTTGTCAAACAGGTGAGATAACAAAGGAAAGACAGGTAATTTTAGAACTTAAAACAATTGCAGATGTTGGTTTGATAGGATATCCAAATGCGGGAAAATCTACCCTGCTTTCAGTAATTTCAAATGCAAGACCCAAAATAGCCAATTATCAATTTACCACACTTTATCCAAACTTGGGTGTTGTAAATTATTATGAGCATTCCTTTGTTGTTGCGGACATTCCTGGACTTATTGAGGGTGCAAGCGAAGGCGCTGGCTTAGGGCATTATTTTTTAAAACATGTTGAAAGAGTTCGACTTCTTGTGCATTTGGTTGACATTTCTGAGCGTGAAGGAAGAAGTGCTGTAGATGATTATTTTACAATTAATAGAGAATTAGAAAAATATAGCGACAAATTAGCAAAGGTAAAACAAATTGTTGTATTATCTAAATGTGATTCTTTAACAAAAGAAGAATTAATAAAAAAAGTTAAGGAATTTGAAATCAAAACGAAAACAAAAACGATTCAAATTTCTTCTGTTGCAAACTATAATATTGATTATTTAAAAACACAAATTTGGGAACAACTTAAATTAATTGAAAAACCTAAACCTTTAGATATTGAATTATATGATTTTGATATTAAGGATAAAACAAGTCTTGACATTAAAAAAATATCTTCAAATGAATTTGAAGTTAGTGGTGGCTATATTGAGAATTTATCTAGAGGTGTTGTTCTTTCCGATTATGTTTCATTTTCATATTTTCAAAAACGATTAAAAGAGGATGGTGTTATAGAAAAATTAAAAGAAAAGGGCTTAAAAAATGGTGATTTAGTTCATATTAAAGACATAACATTTGAATATTTTGATTAATTTTTAAACTTAATTGGCTTTTGCCAATTATTTTTTTTATATATGAATTATTAAAAAAATTATTTAAAATAATTACTTAAATGTTCATAATTTAAAATAATTAGGCAATTATCATTATTACTTTGATTTTGTAGACTTGATATTAAATTTATTTTAAAATTTTTTTGGCTTTTATTAATTGATTTTTTAATCTTTTATTTATTGATTCAAATATTGAGTAAATTATTGTAAAATTAGCCAAACACTTAATTACTAAATAAAGTAAATATTAAAAAAATTATTTATTTTTAAACTTTATTATTTATTTTAAATTCAGAATAAATAAAAATAACTTTGCCAAACTATTTTTGGAGGATAATAATATGAGTTTTAATCCATTTGAGGAAAAACCAAAAAAAGTTGAAAAGACAATTGAAAACTGGAATAAGTTGTTTGTTAAACCTTACGATAAAAACACAGTTGACCCATTTACAAAGGTTAGAATTATTTTGATGAACGGAACCGAATTTGAAATGAATTGGCATTCACATCAGTTTGCGAGACATTGTATTGATAATGATATTAGAAGGGAAATTGCTCTCATTAGAAGGGTTGAACAACAGCAACAAAAAAAGATTCATCTTTAAAACCTATTGATGAAGATGTTTTGGAAACAACAATTTCTTATGAACAACTTGCAATAGAATTAACAGCGAATTTGGCACAAAGAGAAAGTGATATGAGCGTAAAAAAAGCGTTGGACTTTGCTCTTTTAGAGGACTTTGATCATTTGTATAGATTTTCAAATCTTTTGATGATGGAACAAGGTATAGATGCTAAAAATTTGGTGGGAGGATTTACTGAAATAACACCTGGAAGACCTACTATATCCGAACATAGGCATCCTTATGATGATGTAAGATATGCTGGCGACAACAAAGTTGCAGATTCTATTACAAGACTTAATGTTGCTATTATTACTGCGGCAGAACAACAAACCATGAATTTTTATATGAATGTGGCTAATTTATATAAGAGTGAGATTGGCAGAAAATTATTTGCTGAAATAGGTATGATAGAAGAACAGCATGTTTCACAATATGAAAGTTTAATGGACCCAACTTGCACTTGGCTAGTAAGCTTGCTAGAACATGAGTATACAGAGTGTTATTTATATTATTCAATGATTAATGATGAAACAGATGAACAAATTAAAAGAATTTGGGAGGTTTGCCTAGAACAAGAGATTGCACATTTACACAAGGCTAATGAATTATTAACCAAATATGAAAATCGAGATTACACAACTGTTTATAAAAATGGAGGCAAATTTCCAGAATTGTTATCATTTGGGAAATCTAATATTGAATATATTAGAAAAGTATTGAAAAATACGGTATATAATACGGCTAAAAAAGAGGATTATGTTAAAGTTTCTTCTTTGCCTCAAGATTATGAATTTTTTAAAATCCAAAACATTATTAATAAAAATTTAGCACAAGTTCCTAGTCATAAAGTTATTGAAATGTATATTAAAAACAATAAACAAGATTACAGATTTGAAACCTCATTAAATCCAGTTAAAGATTTGCAAAATAGAAAAGAAGATAATACCACGGTTGGAAGATAAAAGTAATTAATGTCAAAAAAAATAAAGTTCAAAGTGGATTAAATTTGCTTTGACTTTTTTTAATGGTAATTTATATAGTTAAGATTATATTAGAAAAACTCTTTAATTGACAAAATTTTATGTATATTATATCATATACTCATAAGGAAAAATTATGGAATTAGTTGAAGAAATATTAGCAAAAGAGCTTTCAAATGCTTTTAAAAAAAGCGGATATAATGAAGATGTTAATGTTCAAATTTGTAGTTTGGAAAATTTAGGAGATTATCAATGTTGTGAGCCCCTTATGTTGGCAAAAAAATATCATAAATCTCCTATGCAAATAGCAAATGATGTTCTTTCTAATTTAGGGAAAGTGGAACTAATAGCAAATGCAAGTGTTGCTGCGCCTGGCTACATAAACATATTTTTAGATAATTTTGAGCTTGCTAAGTATTTGGTTAAATATTTAAAACATGTAGATGAAATAGTAAAAAAACATGGTGAGAAAAAAAATGTTATAGTTGATTATGGTGGTGCAAATGTTGCAAAACCTCTTCATGTTGGTCATTTGAGAACGGCTATAATTGGTGAGAGTATAAAAAGGCTATGTTCATATTTAGGAGATAACACATTGGGTGATGTGCATTTGGGGGATTGGGGGCTTCAAATGGGCATGGTTATAACTGAAATTAAAAGAATGCAACCTAATTTAGTATATTTTGATGAACATTATAAGGGAAAATATCCTGATTTTTCACCCGTAACATTAGATGAACTTTCAATTTTATATCCAAAAGCTAGTGCGCGGGCAAAAAGTGATGAAAATGCCATGGAAGAGGCAAAACAAGCAACTTTTGAACTTCAACATGGAAGACGTGGATATCTTGCTCTATGGAAAAATATTTTAGAACTCTCCAAAAAAGATTTGAAAAAAAACTATGATAATTTAAATGTTAGTTTTGATCTTTGGCTTGGAGAAAGTGACTCCAGAAAATACTATGAAGAGGTTGTCGAATATACAAAAAATAGCGGATATGCAAAGCTTAGTCAAGGAGCTTGGATAGTAGATGTAAGTGAAGAAGGTGATAAAAAAGAGGTGCCTCCTTTTATACTTTTAAAATCTGATGGTTCTGTTTTGTATAGTACAACAGATTTAGCGACAATTGTTCAAAGAGAAAGAGAAAATAATGTAGACAAAATAATTTATGTTGTTGACAACAGACAAGAAATGCATTTCACACAGGTTTTTAGATGTGTCAATAAAATCAAAATTTTAAAAAAGCCTATCGAACTTTGTTTTGTTGGGTTTGGCACCATGAATGGCAAAGATGGAAAGCCCTATAAAACAAGAGATGGTGGAGTTATGCAACTTAGTGTTTTGATTCAAGATGTTAAAACTAAAGCTCTTGAAAAATTAAAACTATCAAAACAAGAAGATTTGCTTTTAAATGATGAGATGGAAAATATTGCAAATGTCATAGCTCTTGCAGCATTAAAATTTGCAGACTTGTCAATTTATAGAACAAAAGATTATATTTTTGATGTTGATAAATTTACCTCATTTGAAGGCAAGACAGGACCATATATTTTGTACACAGTGACAAGAGCAAAATCCATTTTAAATAAGGTAAAAGACTTTTCTTCTAATGTCGATTTTGAAATCTTTGGAGAAGATAGAAAACTTGCCCTGATTTTGATTCAATTTCACAAAGAAATAGTTTTAGCATATAAAAGTTTGTCTCCAAACCTTATTTGTGACTATGTTTATAAACTGGCAAATGCATTTAATTCCTTTTATGCAAAATCAAGCATAATATATGAGCAGGATACTAAAATTAAAAGTTCAAAGATTGAATTGACTAAATTGACTTTGGAAGTTATAGAAAAATGTTTAAAGCTTCTTGCAATTAAAAGCTTGGATAGAATGTGAGATTTTCATGTGCTAATTAGGGGAAACATATTTTTATTTATCTTTGGTTTTAAGTTATTTAATTGAATCATAAATTTTTAATTTAATTTTGATGAGGTGGATTATGTTTGTAGAATCATTAGAAAAAGAATAATGACAAACAAAATTCATAAACATTTTAATTATATATTTAGATTTAATGCTATTGACGAGATTTGGTATAATGCTTAAACTTATTGTTTATATTAACGGAAGTCAGAGGAAAGCAATGCGAAGCATTATTTTCAAATGACTGATGTTAATACAAATAGTGATGAAGAAAAAACAATAGTTTTTGCTTTGTTTTATGCAAACAAAACTTAAATTTTGGCGCAAGCAAAATTTAACATCACATAGTTTATATTATCGGAAGTTTTGTCTGCAAGCGACGAAGTCATTTGCAAGCAAAACTGATGTTAATTCAAACTGTGATGAAGAAAAAACAATAGTTTTTGCTTTGTTTTGTGTAAACAAAACTTAAATTTTGGCGCAAGCAAAATTTAACATCACATAGTTTATATTATCGGAAGTTTTGTCTGCAAGCGACGAAGTCATTTGCAAGCAAAACTGATGTTAATTCAAACTGTGATGAAGAAAAAACAATAGTTTTTGCTTTGTTTTGTGTAAACAAAACTTAAATTTTGGCGCAAGCAAAATTTAACATCACATAGTTTATATAATAAATTCGAAAATAATAAAAGCATGTGTTAATTTAAAAACAATGTTTAACGAAAAAAAATATAATTTTTTAATCACACTTAACAGGTGTGAACTTTTATTAAAAGAGTGAAAAAATTATAATGAAATGATATTATGTTGCTTTATATATGCTATAAATCAATACCGCAAGTAGTTTGACAAAATTATAAAATATATTTAAAATAAATACTAGGAGATTTTATAAAATGATAGAACCAAAAACTTTGCCTGGCTTTATGGAACTTTTGCCAGAAGATCAAATTTTGTTTAATAAAGTTGTGAATATAATTAAAAAAAATTTTGAAAGTTATGGTTTTTTGCCTATAGACACACCGGTTTTAGAAAACAGTGAAGTGTTACTTGCTAAAGCTGGCGGAGAAACTGAAAAACAAATTTATAGTTTTACAAAAGGTGATAACAAAATTTGTATGCGATTTGACCTTACTGTGCCTTTAGCGAAATATGTCGCTGCGAACTTTGATTCACTCAATTTCCCTTTTGCAAGGTATCAAATAGGAAAGGTTTATCGTGGTGAAAAACCTCAAAAGGGAAGATTTAGAGAATTTTATCAATGCGATATTGATGTTATTGGGAAAAACTCTCTAAGTCTTTATTATGATGCAGAAATTCCAAGCATCATGTATAGAATTTTCAAAGAATTAAATATAGGTAAATTTACTATTTTTGTTAGCAATAGAAAAATTTTATTGGGACTAATTGAAAATTTGGGACTAAAAGATTCAGTTGATATTTTAAGATTAATTGATAAATTTGCTAAAATTGGTGAGGAAAATTTTGTTCTTACTTTGAAATTGGACTACAAAATTGAGGATGATATTATTAATAAGTTGCTTCAATTTATTAAAATTGACGGTACTACAAATCAACAACTTGAAAAACTTAAGAAATTTAAAATAGACAATAGTGATTTTAATGAAGGTGTTGAAGAGTTGGAGCATGTTATAAAAAACATGCGCGCGTTTGGTGTTGAAGAAGATTATTTTAATATAAACCTTTCAATCGCTCGAGGACTTGATTATTATACTGGAACAGTTTATGAAACATTTATCACAGGTCATGAAAATTTAGGAAGTGTTTGTAGCGGAGGTAGATTCGATAATCTTGCAGAATATTACACCAAAGAAAAATTGCCTGGAGTAGGGATGTCCATTGGACTTACAAGACTATTTTACCAACTAAAAGAAAACAACCTTTTAAAACAAGAAAAAGGTGCTATTGCAAAGGTTGTGATTTTGCCTATGGGTAACACAATAGATGAATGCATTGCACTTAGTAATCAACTTAGAAATAATAATATAAATAACATTGTTTATTTTGAAGAAACTAAATTTAAAAACAAAATTTTATATGCGACAAAGGCAAATGCTAACTATGCGGTTATTATAGGCGAAGATGAGGTGAAAAATAATTACTTTACATTAAAAGATTTAAATGCCTTTGAACAAAAACAAGTTACATTTGAGGAAATGTTAAATATTTTGAGGTAGAATCTTGCTAATTGAAATGGGATAGGTATATAAAATGCAACATATGGCAATTTTAAGGCAACCATTTTTTGACATGGTGCTTTCTGGTAAAAAGACTATTGAAAGCAGATGGAGCATGAATAAAGTTGCGCCTTATGGAAAAGTAAGTATCGGGGATAAAATTCTACTGAAAGAAACCGGCAAAGATGTGACTGCTATTGCTATTGTTAAAGATGTAAAATATTATGAACTTACACCCGAAATTGTTGAAGAAATACGGCTATGTTATGGTAAGCAAATTGGAACTGATAAATTTGTAGATTGGGAAACAACACCATAAAAATTTGCACTCTTATATGGCTTAGTGGTGTAAAAAATGTTGCACCAATTAAAGTCAAACGAAGCAATGGTGCTGGTTGGCTGATTGTAAAATGAAAAAATCGACTGTGAATTTATGATAATTCTCAGTCTTTTTTTTGCTGTTTTTCTAAAATTAAATAATTTTTGTTGATGAAAATGGCGTTCGTAAGCAAATGTAAAAAACAAAATTTTCATTTTCTTACTCGCTTATTTTTAGACAATTTTTTAGACAGTGGCAATTTTAGGCTGTTTTTGAGTGAAAAATTAGTTTGCAAAACGATAATTATTTTTGTTAAAAATATTGAAATTTTAGACACTTTTTACGAAAATTTTAGACGGTTTTGAGTTAATTTTTTAATATCTTGACATTAAAAAATCCCTTATTTTATAAGGGACTATCGCGTGGTGGGCTGTCGGGGACTCGAACCCCGGACCCACTGATTAAGAGGTGCCTTTGGAACTTCTTTTATGTCTTTTTATTCCAGTAAATCCCCTTTAACCCCTTATTTTCTCTACCAAAATCGTGTTATTCAAGTTTATCCCTTAACTTATAAATTTGTCTAAAATTATTTCAGTTTTTGCAGTTTTCTTTTAGACATTTATAAAAACAATATATTAATAGTGTTTTATACTCTTATTTGTTTGACTTTTTTGATATAATATTATAAAGTAATGTTAACATATGGAGGATGATATGCAAAATTCACATACCACCCAACTTCTTAGAAATGACTTAAAAGAATTTTTAATTAGGTTAGGTAAGATTTTTTCTAACATTTCAATATTAGCTCTATTATTGTGTTTTAGCGGAATTCTATCTTTTGTTGCGACTGCTTTTATTTTGCTTATAGGTTTTGTTGTCATTATTTTATCTATTGGGACCATATTTGTCTTTGTTCCCAATTATTTTGATATATTAATGTCAACATCTAAAGTATCTTTAAAGATTTCTGCTTTCTTTTTAGAAAATTTTTATATATTTGCCTCTATTGCTATTATAGGAGCAATCCTTTCACTTGTGCTTCTGCTTTTAGATAAGAGAACAAAACATATAGGTAGAATAGTTATATCTTCTATTGTAATTGCAATTGTGATTATTGCTATAATAGTTGTTGCAATGGAGGTGATAAAATGAATTCGGTGAAATTAAAATTGGTTGGAGTCAATTCAAAATTTATTCCTAATATTTTTATTGATGACCAATATGTAAAATGTAAGAAAAACGAATTTGGCTCTTACGAAACAGATTTTCAAACAGAAAAAGATGAAATTAAAATAGCTTTTTCAAGAGAGTTAGAGTTGAAATCTAAACTCTGGTGGTTATATGCAATATTATCATTTATAGTAAGTGTTTTTGGAATTTTTAACCCACCTTATGATAGAAAATGTATTTCAATGGATTGTTCTTTTATAGTTAAATTAAAAGATGTAAATAATATTAATATAAAATTTAATTCCTTATCTTCAAGTGGCAGAGCTGTTGAAGTAGAAACGGAAACAAGTTTTGAAGAAATAAAAAATGAATATACAGTTGATAAAATAGCTAAAAGAAGATGGATAATACTGTTCATAGCCAGAATTTTGGCTTGGGTAGGAATTGCTATTTTATTAGGTCGGCTAATTACAAATCAAATTGGTTAGGGATGGATTTATGAAAGTATATATAAAGAATAAATTTTGGTCTATTGGTGGAGGTTCATCGGTTGTAAATGAAAACAAAGAGCCTGTCTTTGAGGTTAAGGGTCGCATTTTTAGTATAACAAGGGTAAAATACGTTTGCGACTTAGAAGGGAATAGACTTTTTAAGATTAGGAATAGATGGTTTAATTGGTTTATTCATAAAGCGTATATCTATGATTCAAATAAACATAAGATCGCCACAGTGAAAGACAAATGGTTTAATGTAAATCAAGAATATTTTGTAATGGGTTATAAAGATGAAATTAAAATTCAAGGAAAATTTTTTGGTTTAACAACTCAAATTCTAAAAAATGGTGAAGTTATTGGTACAATAAGAAGACAAATCACCTTTATCAATGATGCCTTTGAACTTGAAGCGAATGAACAAGACATGCCTTTCTTAATTGCTCTCGTTATTGCTATAGACAACATTTGCGACAAACGAACCAAATTGGAAATTTTTAGAATTTAAAAAAATAGTTTAATAAAATGACATAATTTCTTTAACTTTGCGAAATATAAATATAAGGAAAAAAAATGAAAAGAAACTTTTTTAAAAGTAAAACGGCTGGACTTTTGCTTGCATCATTGGTAATTATTTCAACTGCATTTTTGGTTACTGCTTGTGGAGGAAAATCAGAACCTGAAAAGTTGGACAGAACGAACAATGTTGAGGTTGTAAACATTTTACAAGATTATCAAGGTTCTGTGTTAATGGAAATTGAAAATTTTTATCATGAAGGCTATGAAGTGGCGAGTGACGAGGGCATCACGTCTTCTTCACTAGAATTTTCAATAAATGGTAGTGAGTGGGCTCGGGGTGAATACATCACTGATTTTTACGATCAATATAATAAAGCGATTTATCAAATCATGTATTATGACTATTCTAGTGATGGTTTTAAAATGTCATATTTGGGGGCGACGACAGTTTTGCAGTTGGGCAGACCGTAAATATTTCTGTTAGAATTCCAGAATCGGACACTTACAAGGCTAGTGAAGGGAAAAATGTTGGTCCATTTACATTAAAAAATGTCTCATCAAACATAATAGATAGCTTTGATTCATTTGTAGACACAACTCCGGATAGTATAGCTACTTCGTCTGGTGAGAGCAGTGAGTTTACTTTTTATGTCGACGGTGCGAGATTAAAGATTGGAAGGTATCAAACAAGTGCCAGAGATGATGGTTGGTTTGACAAAACCTTGATTAAATTTGAAGATTTAACCGAACAAGACAAGACTGAACTAGATGCTTTGAATTTGGAGTTTAAGCTTGTTGATTTTAATCCAACATTAGTAAACGAAACACCTATTGAAGGAACAAATTATGTTTCAAAAGAAATTGGCAATGTTGACTCTGCTGAAAATTATTTTCCTACCGTTTCTCCTAGGGTGTGGACTTCACTTAAACAGATTGGGTATGCTGTAAACACAAATGTAGCGGATTGCAAAATTTGGGATTTAAACAGCTACGTAGACGATGGTTTTGGTGGCTATTCATTAGTAAACAGCAAGTGTTTAGTTTTGCTTGTTCGTCAGGGTGAAACACAATCGACAGGGGTTTCAGAAATATTACAAATAAATTACAATATTTCACAGACGTCATCTTTGTTAGACACATCTGGAGATTTTGTTAAAATTGAAACAACAAAAGACGGGCAACCAGCAAATCCTACTCAGGCCACTCAGGCTATGACAGCATGGATGGGAGCAGATATGGCAGAAACGGCTATTGCAGGATATAATGGAGCGATTAAAATTGATTACAGCGACGCAACTGGCGATTATAAGATACAAGGAACTGTTGAAAATAAATATGGAGACGATTCTTTACAAATCTTTACAACAAATACAGAGTTAAGTGATTTGATTAATGGCGGTTATAATTACACCATAAGCGGGACGATTGACACTGACACAACATCAGGTGCCACTAATAAAACTAAAATTACAATAAGCCAAGGAACAGATAAACTTGAATATATTTTTAACGAAGATATGACTTCACTAATTTTACAAGCTTTGCGAATAGATATTATAAACAACATGTTGACTTCTTCTGATATTGGTCTTTTTGAAAGTATTGACAGCGACTATATGAAAATCAAGATAACTTTCGAATATGGTGAGGCATATTATATATTTGACAGCGTTGGAAATTTTGTTGGGCATAGAGTAGCTTTTTCAAGCGATACAATGAGTTATTCAGTTGAATTTAAAATCAACTAAAAACAGGAAGTTTAGAAACCACCTAGTTGAGGTGGTTTTTTAAGAAAAACGAAATTTAACTTTGACAATTGAATGGCTATTTTAAAGTGCATTGAGTTTAAAAAATTTATAATCTTGGAAGATTGATACTCCCTAACAGGTTAACAAAAAATTTTATCAAAATTTTACGAAGAAACAATTTAAGAAAGATAAGATTTCACGATTTAAGGCACTCTTGCACGAGCATTATGCCATCTAACGGAGTTCCTATGAAACAAATTCAATAATGGCTTGGACACACCGATTTTGGCACCACAGCGAATATTTACAGCCACTTGGATTATAAAACAAAGCAAAATTCGGCAATAACAATTTCAAATGTTTTTAATTTTAATTCAAAGAAAGAAGAAAAGGAAAAAACAAACGAAATTGATAAGACAAAAGGACTTGAAGAAAAAATTGCAAAGTTAGAAGAACAATTAAAATCTCAACAAGAAGATGAAGAATATAAAGAGTGGCTAAAAGAAAAAGAAATGCGTAAAAAGAAAAAACAAAAAGATTTTGAAATGTAATAAAATTGACTGAGAATTTATGATAATTCTCAGTCTTTTTTTGTGCTATTTTTCTAAAAATTTTAGACAGTTTTTTAGACAGTGGCAATTTTTAAGTAAAATTCGATGTTTTTATGCAATGTGAAATATTAAAATTTTACATGCAAAAATGACATTTTTTAGACACTTTTTACGAAAATTTTAGACAGTTTTGAGTTGTTTTTTTAATATCTTGACATTAAAAAATCCCTTATTTTATAAGGGACTAACGCGTGGTGGGCTGTCGGGGACTCGAACCCCGGACCCACTGATTAAGAGTCAGTTGCTCTACCAACTGAGCTAACAGCCCATATTTATAATTTTATCAGTTTAAGCAAAATTTAGGAGTGTTTCGTTAAAAATATTACAAAAAGTTAATTGCTTTGATTATAGTAAATTAAACTTTTATAACTTTAATAGTTTACATTAACTTGTTTATTTTGTCAAGTAAATAGATTAATAATTTGTGTTATTTCATCTTTTAATAACAAGCTAAAGTATTTTATATATTAAAGCCTATGTTTGTTTGTTGTTTTTAGGTTTTTGTGCTATTATAAAAATGTAAATGTTTCTTTTTAAATTTATCTAAAAAGCTTAAAATTAGAAATTTTAGTAATAGAGATTGATATTATTAAATTAATTACATGGAGGCATATGAAAATTCTTTTACTTTCCATGACTTGTGGTGAGGGGCACAACAGCATTGCAAAAGCTGTTAACAATTATCTGGAAAATAGAGGCGTTGAATGCAAAATTGTTGACATTTACAGAAGTGATAAAAAGCGTCAAAAATTTAATAATGATGCTTTTCTTTGGGCGCTTAAACATATACCAAATATCTACCAAATGATTTGGCGCAAACAAAAAGCTCGTGACCCAAATTTGAGATATGAAAAAGGTATTTACAACAATGATATAGACCATGTAATTGATGATATTGAAAGTGAGATAAAATTTTATAAACCAAATGCTATAATTTGTACTCATAACTATGCCAGTGGAATAGTTTCAAAATTAAGACACTTAGGAAAAATTGATAGAAATATTTTTTTATATTCCATTTTAACAGACTTTTTTCCTCATCCGTATTGGGAATCTAGTGTTGATGTCGATAAAGTTTTTATTCCTAATAGCTTTGCAATTCCACAAATGATTGAAAAAGGCTTTAAAAAAGAACAACTTATAGAAACTGGATTGCCAATTAATGCTAAGTTCTATCAAAAATTAGACAAGAATTTAATTAAAGAAAAATTATCCATTAAACAAGATTTTGTTATAATGGTTGCAAGCGGTGGATATGGAATTGGAAATAATGATAGAGTTGTTAAAAATATATTAAAAACTAATTTAAATGTTGGCATCATAAATTTAAACGGAAAGAATGAAAAGAGTAAAAAGAAGATAGATAAACTTATCAAAAAGAAAGGATTAGATAATGTTTATAACTTTGGCTTTGTAAATAATGTAGACGAACTAATGAGTGCAAGTGATTTAATTGTTGGGAGGTCAGGATGTGTTACATTAACCGAGGCTATTTGTAAAAGTTTGCCTATAATAGTCCGTGAAAATGTAAAAATGAATGAAATTGAAAATGCAGACATTTTGGTAAAAGAAAACATTGCAATAAGATTAAAAAGTTTGAAACAACTTAGAAATGTTTTAAAATTTTTATATGACAACCCTCAAGTTTATGAACAAATGAAGCAAAATTGTGAAAAACAAAAAAAACTTAATTCTTGTAAAATTATTTGTGAATATGTTATTGAAAATAACATAAAATCTGGAGAATGAAAATGAAAAAGGTTTTGATATTAACTGTTACTGCTGGAGAGGGACACAATTCTGTTGCCAATTCGCTTAAAACAAAATTTGAATCTTACGACGATGTAAAAGTTAAAACTTTGGATATCTTTAAAGAGTATAGCAGTAAAACAAAAGCATTTTTTATTGATGATGGTTATCGTGCAGCTTGCAAATATGCTCTTGGAATTTATAATATGATATACAAAGCTCTTTTAAAAAGAGACCCTTTAAAAAAAGAAACTTCGCCTGCTCAAAAAACTATTGAAAAAGAAACTCCTTATATTTTGAAAGCCATTCTTGATTTTAAACCAGATTTGATTTTATGCACACATTTTTACGGAGCAATTATTTTAACTAACATTAGAAAGCTATATCCATTAAATGTTAAAATTGGCGCAGTCTTAACAGATTATTGTGTTCATCCTTTTTGGGAAGCTACTACTGGTATTGATTACATTTTTACTCCTTGTGAAGAAGTTGAATCAACTTTGATAAGTAAGGGGTTTAAAAAAGAGCAAATTGTTTGTTTGGGTTTGCCTGTAAAAGAAAAATTTTCTATAAACAGAAACAAGAATGAATGCAGAGAAACATTAAAACTTAATAAAGATTTGTTTACCGTTATGTTAATGACTGGAGGGGGAGGATTTGGAGGTATAAAAAACTTGTTTAAATCGCTTTTAAAAGTTAAAACTCCAATTCAAATTATTGTAATTAATGGGAAAGATAAAAATAGCAAAAAAAGTATTTCTAACATTATTAAATTTTCTAAGCCAAAACACAAGATAATCAACTTGGGTTTTATAAATAATATTGAAGAATATATGTGTGCCAGTGATTGTTTGGTTGGAAAATGCGGTGGAATTTCAACTACAGAGAGTTTGTGCTCTAGATTGCCATTAATAAGTATAAGCAGATTGGCAGAACAAGAACTTGCTAATTTAAAATTCTTAATTGAAAAGAATGCTTGTTTTGTAATTGATGTGAAACATAAATTAAATAAAATTATTGATGAAATAATTGCCAATCCAAAACTTTTAGAAGATAAGAAAAAAAATATTGATAAAATTAGAAAACCTAATGCTTTAAATGATATTTGTGAATTTATGCTTAAAGATTCAACTGCTGATTATTCTATTTTGACAATATTGGAAAAAATTAGTAATAAAGAAATTTTGAGAGGAATACGCGAAGCAAAAAAACAAATTGAAAAATATGATAAAACTAGAAAAAATGTTTTAATTGTCAAGGCAAAAAATTTATCAAAAAACAAGATGAAAAGAAAAAGACAAAATTAAAGCAAATTTAAAACAATAATTAGGAGAAAAAATGAAAGCATTATTACTTGCCGCGGGATATGCAAGGCGTCTTGGTGATCTTGCGAAAGAAACGCCAAAAGCCCTTTTAGAAGTTTCAAATAAACCTTTATTAGATTATTTGATAGAAAAATTAGAAAATATTCAAGATTTATCAGATGTATATTTGATAACTAATGAAAAGTATTTTCAAAAATTTATTGAATGGCATCAAAAATATACTGGAAGATTAAATGTTATAATTAAAAGTGATGGGACATCAAGCAATGAAAACAGGTTGGGTGCTATAGGAGATATCATTTTCTCACTTGAAAACTTTAAAATAGATGATGATTTGTTAATTAGTGCTACAGATAGTTATTTCAATTTTGAACTTGATGATTTTGTGAATTTATTTAAAAAAGAAAATTTAGATATTGTGATGGGACAACGATTTTTTGATAAAGAGGAAATTAAACGCTTTGGTGTCGCAGAATTAAACTCAAATAACATTATTATTGGTATGGAAGAAAAACCACAAGAGCCAAAATCTGACATTGTTGTTTATGCAACATATATTTATAAACGAGAAACTTTGCCATTATTTTATGATTATAAAAATGAAGGTAATAATATGGATGCTCCAGGTAATTTTATTAATTGGTTATATAAAAAAAATAAGGTTAAAGTTTTTGTTTTTGAAGATAAATATTATGATATTGGAACAAAAGATACATATATAAAAATTAAAAATGTATAAGGAGAAAATTTATGAAGAACTTTATAGAAATTTCAGATATAATTGCTAGACAAATCTTAGATTCTAGAGGCAATCCAACAGTAGAAGTTGAGGTTGTGGCTGAAGGCTTTGTTGGTAGAGCATCCGTGCCTAGCGGAGCATCAACAGGTTCATTTGAGGCAATTGAACTACGAGATGGAAATAAAAAAAATTATTTAGGAAAATCTGTTGAAATCGCAATTAAAAATGTGAATACAACCATTAAAAAAGCACTTTTAGGTGTGAATGTTTTAAATCAGCCTGAAATAGATAATTGTTTAATAAAGCTTGATGGAACTGAAAATAAGAGCAAACTTGGAGCCAATGCAATTTTGGGGGTTTCCTTAGCTTGTGCAAAGGCTGCGTCAAATGCTTTAGGCTTGCCATTGTTTAATTATATTGGTGGTTGCAATGCTGTGACTCTTCCTGTTCCTATGATGAATATTTTAAATGGCGGAAAACACGCTGATAACAGTGTGAATATTCAGGAATTTATGATTATGCCCGTTAGCGCAAAATCTTTTGCAGAGGGTCTTAAAATGTGCGCTGAAGTTTTTCATAATTTAAAACTAGTATTAAAAGAAAGGGGTTATTCAACAGCTGTAGGTGATGAAGGAGGATTTGCTCCCAATTTAAAAAGTGATGAAGAAGCCTTAAAGCTTATTGTTCAAGCAATATATAATGCTGGCTATGAAGCGAATAAAGATTTTAAAATAGCGATTGATGCCGCTGCTACTGAAATGTTTGAAGAAGCAAAAAAAGTTGGTTTTGATGGATATTATTTTTGGAAAACCAATCAAAAATTTACAAAAGAGCAAATGATTGAGTTTTGGGAAAGGCTCTGTGAAAATTATCCAATAATATCATTGGAAGATGGGCTTGCAGAAGAAGATTGGGAATCTTGGGAACTTCTAACTGCTCGTTTGGGCAAAAAACTTCAGTTGGTTGGTGATGACCTTTTTGTAACTAATACCAAACGATTGAAAATGGGAATTTCTAAAAAAGTTGCCAACTCCATTTTAATAAAATTAAATCAAATAGGCACATTGACAGAAACCTTAAATGCAATTCAAATGGCAAATCGTGCTGGATATACCACAATAATTTCTCATAGGAGCGGAGAAACCGAAGATACTACAATAGCTGATTTGTCAGTTGCATTAAACGCAGGGCAAATTAAAACTGGTGCACCTTCTAGGACAGATAGAGTTGCAAAATACAATCAGCTTTTAAGAATCGAGGAGGATTTGGGTGATAGTGCTCAATATTTAGGAAATGATTGCTTTTTTAATTTAAATTAGTTTCTCTTTTATTTGATTAAATTTGTTCATAGTGTCAATAATTCTCAATATATGAGGTGAATGATATTATGAAATTTTCTATTTCAAGCATATTTTCTATGCTGTTTAGAATATCTTTGATTTTTTTAATCTGTTTTATTTGGGCTAGATATTATATTGAAAAACTTTATTTAGCTATTATTGTATCAGCTCTTGCAACCATTATGATTGATGTTTTTATCAAAATTGTTTCAACTAAGCATCAAACAACTTTATCAATAAAAAAGAAGGAACTTGAAAAAATTGAAGAATGTAAAAATTCTTTTTTGTTTGGTGAAGAAAAACAAACTTTAGATTTTTATTATAAACTTGCCAAGAAAAAGCACGAGGCAGTAAAAAAGAAAGAATATGTTTTGGTTGAACACGTTAACGGTGAAAAAATTGTTCTATTTCCATTTTATACTTATAGAAAATTTACTATAGATGACTTGATTGTTTGTATAAATAAAATAAAAAATATAGGTGTGACAAAGCTTGTTATTTGTACTAATGAATATGAAACAGCAGTAAGCAAATTTGCTGATAAAATGAGTCTTAAAATTTTAATTTTAAATTGTGAACAAACCTATTTTAAGTTATTAAAAGTTTATGATTTTTATCCTGAAAAGGTAATAGAACTAAAACAATCACAAAAAAACACCATAAAAGATTTACTTGCATATTCTCTTAATAAAAAAAGAACAAAAGGCTATTTTTTAGCCTCTTGTATTATGCTGTTTTCAAGTTTTTTGGTTAAATATAATTTATATTATATAATTTTTTCAACACTTCTTTTGATTTTGTCTTTAATTTCTTTTATAAATCCGAAATTTAATAAAAAAATATCTGAAAATATATTATGAGATTAAAATTATTACTTTAATCAGCTTTTTTATTTGATAGGTCTAAAAGAGTTTGATATCTTAATTCGGCATCATTTTTTGCCTCTTCAAAGAGTTGTTTTGCCTTTTCTGGAAATTTTTTTGCTAGTGCTGAATATCTTGTTTCTCCCATCAAAAACTCTTCATAAGTCATGGTAGGCTTTGGACTATCCAGTGTTAAAATGTTTGTAATAGGGTTAAATCTATATAAATTCCAATAGCCACTTGCAACCGCCATTTTAATTTCATGTTGTGAATTGGACATATCAAATCCGTGATTCACACAAGGTGAATAGGCAATAATTAAACTTGGTCCGTCAAATGCTTCGGCTTCTTTCATGGCAGTAATTGTTTGTTGCATATTTGCTCCAAGACCGATACTTGCGACATAGCAATTTTTATTTGAGATAGCAATAAGACCCAAATCTTTTTTCTTTGTCTTTTTTCCTCCAAATGCAAATTTTGCAAAACTTCCTCTTGGTGTGCTTTTTGAACTTTGTCCACCCGTATTTGAATAAACTTCGCTGTCAAGCACTAGTATGTTGACATTTATATTTGAACTAAGTAAATGGTCAAGCCCGCCATAACCTATGTCATATGCCCAACCATCTCCACCAATTATCCAAACACTTTTTTTGTAAAAATCATCTTTTCTTTTTAAAATTTCGTCTATTAGTTCATTTTGTTTTTCTTTTTGTAATAAATTTATAATTTCATCACATTCATTTGCCAACAAATTGTTTGGCGAAGCAATAAATTTTTGCAATAGTAAATTAAGAGTTTTATTAATTTCATTTTCCTGTATCAACATTTGAACTAAGCTAATTAGTTTAGCTTTATGAGTTTCCAATGCAAATTTGATTCCCATTCCAAATTCTGCATTATCTTCAAAAAGACTATTTGCCCAGCTTGGACCAAAGCCTTTTTCATTTTTAGTGTAAGGGCAGGCGGGCGCAGAGCCTCCATAAATACTAGAACAACCAGTTGCATTTGCAATAATCATAGTGTCACCAAAAAGTTGAGTGGCAATTTTAATATATGGTGTTTCACCGCATCCTGCACAAGCATAGTTATATTCAAAATAAGGTTGCTTATATTGAAGCCCTTTTATTGTATCTGACCTAAATTTGGAATTTTGAGAAACTAAATTTTTAAAGTAATTAAAATTGTCTTTTTCCTTTTCATAAATAATTGAGGCTGGCTCCATTGCCAAAGCTTTGTTTTTTGCAGGACAAACTTGAGCGCAAACTCCACATCCTGTACAATCAAGAGGGCTTAGTTGCAAACAAAAGTTTTTATTGTCTTCACCAATTGCTTTAACAGTTTTGAATTTTTCAGGTGCATCTTTTAGTTGTTGTTCGTTAATTAATTTGCTTCTAAGAGCTGCATGAGGGCAAACAAGGGTACAAAAACCACATTGTATGCAATTTTCACTTATCCAATTTGGGCATTTGTCAGCGATTCCTCGTTTTTCATATTTTGTGGTGCCAGTTGGAACCGTTCCATCAGGGGAAAATTCCGACACCTTCAATGCATTTCCTTCTAAGCGATTTATTGGTTCTATAAAATTTCTGTAATATTTGTTTTTAGTTTCTTTGTCATAGCTAGAATTTTCATATAAATTAATTAAATTTAAAGGAACTTTCTGTACTTGTTCACCAAGTTCAATGGCTTCAAAATTCATATTGACAACTTTTTCGCCCTTTTTGCCATAAGTTTTTTCCGCCGCCATTTTTAGTGCCTTTTTTGCTTTGTTATAATCGATGACATTTGATATTTTAAAAAAAGCTGATTGCATTATTGTGTTAATTTTATTTTTTAATCCAATTTTTTGAGCCTTTTCTTGTGCATCAATAATGAATAGTTTTGCCTTTTTGTCTAACAATGCTTTTTTAAAATTTGTTGGAAGATGAGTGGAAAGTTGTTCTGGTCTCAAAGCGGTGTTTAATAGAACTGTTCCATTTTGTTTTAAATCCTCTAATATTCTATATCTTGCTACAAAATTAAAATTGTGTATTGCAATAAAGTCTGCTTCTGTAACAAGATAGGGCGCGCGTATTTCATTTGGACTCATTCTTAAGTGAGAAATTGTTAAACTTCCTGATTTTTTTGAATCATATTCAAAATATCCTTGCGTGAAATATTCTGAATTTTCACCAATAATTTTAATGGCATTTTTGTTTGCACTGACTGTTCCATCGCCACCAAGACCAAAAAATTTTAATTGTTTGTATGAATGAGGGATTTTATAATCTTCATTCAATTCAAGAGATGTATTGGTTACATCATCAAAAATTCCTACAGTAAAATGATTTTTAGATGATTTTGATTGCATATTGCTTAATACTGCTTGAACACATTGTGGAGTGAATTCTTTGCTTCCTAAACCATATCTTCCTCCAAGAACTTTAATTTGCATATCATATTCACTAAGTGCAGAAATAACATCTTGACACAATGGCTCAAATGTTGCACCACTTTCTTTTGTTCTATCCAAAACAGTGATGCATTTAACAGAACTTGGAATAAGCTTTACAAAAGCTTTTGAATTAAATGGTCTATATAATCTTACTACAATCACACCTAAATTGCTTTCATGACTTGCCACATCTATCACGGTTTGAGCACCACTTCCCATAATTACTATTAAGTTACTAGGATTTTTTGGACCATAATAATCAAATGGATGATAAACTCTGCCAGTTTTTTGTGCAAACTCTTCCATAGAAGCTTCTACTATCTTATAAACATCATCATAATATTTATTACAAGCTTCGCGATTTTGAAAAAAAATATCGGGATTTTGAGCTGTACCCCGTTGACAAGGATTGACTGGGCTTAAAGCACGCCTTTTAAAGGCAGTGAGTTCGTCAACAGGCATTAGTTCATTTAATGTGTTTTTATCTATTGCTTGAATTTTTTGAATTTCATGTGAAGTTCTAAATCCATCAAAAAAATGTAAAAATGGCAAAGAGGATTTGATAGATGAAACATGTGCTATCACTGCTAAATCTTGAGCTTCTTGAACATTTGAAGATGCTAGCATATTAAATCCAGTCATTCTGCATGCCATAACATCGGAGTGATCCCCAAATATTGACAAAGCATGTGTGGCGACCGCTCTTGCAGAAACATGAAAAACACATGGCAAAAGTTCACCAGCTATTTTATACATGTTTGGTATCATTAATAATAGACCTTGACTTGCAGTAAATGTGGTTGTTAATGCTCCCGCAGTCAAACTCCCATGAACCGCTCCAGCCGCGCCAGCTTCCGATTGCATTTGCTCAACTTTAACAGGCATATTAAAATAATTTGTTTTTCCAGTGCTTGCCCATTCATCACAAAGTTCTGCCATGTTTGATGAGGGAGTAATTGGATAGATAGCGGCAACTTCACTAAAATAATAGGCTATATTTGCGGCAGCAGTATTTCCATCAACATTGATAAATTTTTCCATTTTTGCTCCTTTTAAATTTAGTGTAGAAATTTAAAACAAAACTGTCAAATAATTACAATAAATAGTTGCTTCAAATTATTTAATTTGACATTTTACTATAAGGTAAGGTAATATATTAGGTACTTAGGAGTAATTATGCAGGATATTTTTAATTTAATTGTTGAAAAACTAAAAAATGTTGGTGCAAAAAATATTAGTGCTTATGACACTCAAACCAAGAATAATTTAACTAAATATATTATTTTAACTTCTTTTGAAAATGAAGAAGAATGTAAAATTGTTTGCAATGAGATATTGAACTTATTAAGCGAAATGCATATCCAACCCTATAATTTAGAAGGACTGAATAAAGGAAGTTGGATTGTCATAGATTTAAAAGATATTATCTTACATATTTTATCAGTAAAAGAAAGAGAAAAGTATAATTTAGAAAAATTGTATAAAAATTATAAAAAAATTTTGTAAAAATTAAAGATTTGATTTGAAATTTAACCTTGAATATTAAAAAATTTAAAAAGGTTTGTTAGTGGGATAAAATTGTTTGATTGACTTAAAATGTTATAATATTTTATAGCTAGGTATTGACAAAAACTGTAAAAGTGATATACTCTAATTAATAAATTTGGGAGGTTTAGATGATTACACCAATTATAACAGTTTTAATTTGTTTGGGAACAGTTGCAATTGCTGGAACTATTGTTGGAGTTGCAACAAAATATGGGGTTGTAAATCCTTTGACAAAAACTAGAAATGCAAGAAGGGAAAGAACTGTTAGAAGAATTTCAAAAGAAACAGAGCACAACCCTAATGCAGAAAAGAAAATACTAAAAAAATTATATAAAAATAGATTGCATTGCGCAAGAATTGGTTTTATGACACCAGAATCTACAGATATTAACAGCAAAACTTTTTCTAATAAACGACTTAATAAAACAGAAAAATCTCGTCAAAAATTTACAGCAAAAATGAAACTTGCTGAACTTAATGGAAAACAAGAAAAGGCTGTTAAATATCAAGCAAAACTTGAGGATATAACACCTGTTCAATCAACCAAATATAAATTTGTTGAAACAAAAAAAGTTAGCGGGCATAATGTTGAATTTAATAGCAATTCTATTTATTGTAATAGTGAATATGCACAAAATGCTTTTAAAGAATCTTTAAAACAAAAAGCAGACGATTCAAATTATCCAAGAGTTGTTGAAATGTTCTCTGGCAATAATAGAATGGCTCTTTTAAGAAGTACTAATGATGTTTGTTTTAGAAACAGCTTAACCAATATTTTGGCTGAAGCTTATGTGTCTGCTCAAGAAGCTGAAAAAAATAATACAGAAGTAAATTTTACTTTGGCAGATTTTAATTTTGGAACAGAAGATGGCAAAAAAGCTGTTAAGGCATCTAAAAGAAAAATGCATACAGACGAATATAGTTCAGCAAAAGAAATTAAGACTTGTGCCACATCTCATTATGCCATTGAAGAAAAAGATTTTGACGATGCTGTTAAAAATATTCAAAGAGAATTTGAACAAAAAAATGCTTTTGAAAATGATTCTGAAACACTTAATTTTATTTAATTTAATAAATATATTTTTAAACAATCGCGAAAGCGGTTGTTTTTATTTTAGTATGTTAAGATTAAATTTCAATTCAATTGTTTCTATAACGTTTTATTGTTTGTTTAATTGTTTTATTTTTTAAATTTTTAAAATAAAAAAATTACAATGTTATGCTAAAATAATGGAATGAATTAGCTTTGAAAAAATAAAAAAATGTGATAAACTACTATCGCTAAAAACTTGTAATTTAAATTACTTTTCTTAGCAAATATTGTTTTTTTAATTAAACTAAAATGCAATCTTGTTTTAGGTGGCGATATGAAATAATATGAATTTGATAAAATTATGCACAAAAGAGATTGTTTATTAATTTTTATTTTTTGTTTTTAAACGCCTTTATATGTTTTAAAACTTCCTTTTCAAAAATGATGTTTATATTAGTTTTTAAAGTAGGAAATATAAAAATAAAGTTTGGCAATTTATTCCCAATAAAATTTAAACAAATAATTTATTTTGTGAAAAAATATGAGTAAATTGAAATATGTACTTAGGATAAAATAACAAAATGCTATCGTTATAAGTGCCTGAATTTTAAGCTTTATTGACTTGTCAGCATTTAAATATAAATTTGTGATTGCAACAAAGATTAATTTTAAAATGGCAAACTTTCAGGAAATAATTATTGGGCTGGGAAAATGTGCTAGATTTAAGTCAAATTCCTCAAATAAAATATATGAATTTTACTCTAATAGCTTGAGCGATGGACCAATTATGAAAATCAAATAATATCTAGTTCGTAAAAGAAATAAAAAATATTTTAAATTAAGGAGAAAATTATGGAAGGAAAAAACAAAATTTTGTTTGAATTAATTCAAAATACTGGTTACATTTCTAAATTGATTTTATCTAGTGAAATAGCTATGAATGATGGAGATATTGAAACTTGTCAAAAATACACCAAAGAAGCACAATCAATGTTAAAAACATGTATTAATGACAATTTTGAAGAGTATTTATCAATAATTAAAAATAAGGTTGAAGATTGTAATGAATATGATTTACCAACCGCCATTGAACTTTCAAAGCAAATTGCTTGTTTACAATACGAAATAGGAAACTTTTTGTTGCTTGATTGTTCTAATAAAAATTTAGAAAGTCTTGTAGAAATGAAGATTAATAAAGCAATTAACACTATAATTCACATTTATAACGAAATTTATGGAAATTAAATGGAGAAAATAATGCTAAAAATTTCAAATTTAACATATCAAGTAAACGATAAAAAAATATTAAATAATATAAATTTAGCTTTTAATTATGGAAAAATTTTTGCAATTACTGGACACAATGGAAGTGGTAAAAGCACATTAGTTAAAACAATAATGGGAATCATAAAACAAACTTATGGTTCCATTGAATTAGATGGTAAAAACATTGACAAGCTTTCTATTAATGAAAGAGCAAACCTAGGTTTTGGCTATACTTTTCAACAACCAGTTAAATTTAAGGGTCTTACAGTTTTAGATATGTTAAAAGCAGTGATTAAAGAAAACAAAGCAATAAGATGTGGTTGCGATTATTTAAGCAAGGTTGGACTTTGCGCAAAAGATTATTTGAATCGGGAACTTGATTCCACTTTGTCTGGTGGCGAATTGAAAAGAATTGAACTTGCCATTAATTTAGCTGAAAGAAAAAAAATAAACATATTTGATGAGCCTGAAGCAGGAATTGACATTTGGAGCTTTCAAGGTTTGACGGACATTTTTAAAAGTTTAAGACAAAAAGATAATTTAACAATTATTGTTACACATCAACAAAAAATTTTGGAAATTGCTGATGAAATAATAGTTTTAAAAAATGGTAATGTAGAAAAACAAGGGACTGCAAAAGATTTGTTGTGTGCCTTATCCAATTTACAATGTAAAAAACTAATAGGTGAAAAATGAATAACATAGATAAAGAATTATTACAGGCTGTTGCAGATTTACATCAAATTCCGACTGGAGCTTACAACATAAGAAAAAATGGTAAATCGATTAGAAATAATACCGAAGAAATTGAAATCATTCCTAAAAAAGAAGTTGCTGGAATAGATATAATAATAAAGCCTAATGTAAAGAACAAGAGTGTGCATATCCCAGTTATTATCACACAAGGTGGTTTTAACGATTTGGTTTACAATGATTTTTACATTGGTGAAAATGCAGAAGTTACAATTATTGCTGGTTGTGGAATTCATAATGATACTAGTGAAAATAGTCAACATGATGGTGTCCATAGCTTTCATTTGGGTGAAAATTGTAAAGTTAATTATATTGAAAAACATATTGGACTTGGTAAAGGAAGGGGCGAAAAGATTATAAATCCAACCACACAAATTGAAATGAAAAAAAATAGTAGTTTTACAATTGAAACCTTGCAGTTAGGCGGAGTTGCAAGTTCAAAACGAAAAACTTTTGCGAAACTATTTGATGGTTCAAAATTGGTGATTAAAGAAAAAATTTTAACAACAAATGAACAAACAGCCACAACTGAATTTGAAGTTAAATTGCTTGGAGAAAAAAGTAGTGTAGAAGTTATTTCTAGAGGTGTTGCAAAAGGTGATTCCATGCAGTATTTCTATTCAAATATAATAGGTGAAAATGAATGTTTTGGACATGTTGAATGCGATGGAATTTTGGTTGGAAATGCAAAAATAATTTCAGTTCCCCAAATTACTTGCAATAATGTTGAAGCTTCTTTGGTGCATGAGGCGGCAATAGGTAAAATCGCTGGTGAGCAAATTGTAAAACTAATGACTTTAGGTTTTTCTGAAAATCAGGCTGAAGAGCTGATTATAAAAGGCTTTTTAAAATAAATGAGTTAAAAAATATTATTATTTTGCTGACTTTAAATATTGTTGACTAATTTTATTTATAATCATATAATTAAAATATGAAAATGTTAAATGTTGTCAGTGGTTTTAATTTATTTGGTTTGGAAATAAAATTTTATGGAATTTTAATAGCTTTGGGAATGCTGATTGGCATCATTGTGGCTGTTTATAATACAAAATTTAGAGATTTAAAACCAGAAGATATTTACACTGTGGCTTTATATGCTTTACCGCTTGCCATCGTTGGTGCAAGGCTTTATTATGTGCTTTTTAGCGGCGAAACTTTTTCGTTTTGGGAAGTGTTTGCAATTTGGAAAGGTGGAATGGCAATTTATGGTGGAGTAATTGGTGGTGCTCTTGGGGTTTTACTATTTTGTTTAATTCATAAAAAAAATTTTTTAAAACTTGCCGATGTTGCTTGTATTTCTCTTGTTTTGGGTCAAAGCATTGGAAGAATAGGCTGTTATTTTTCAGGCTGTTGCTATGGCATTGAGGTGACAAATCCAAATTTAATGTGGTTTCCGTTTTCTACGATGATTAATGGAACCTGGCATCTTTCTACCTTTTTTTATGAAAGTTTTTTTGACATGGTTATATTCATTGGTCTTTTATTTGCAATCAAGAAAATTAAAACTGATGGGGTTATTATGTCACTATATTTTATATTTTACGGAATTGTTAGATGTATCATCGAAGGATTTAGAGGCGATAGCCTATTTTTGGGCAATAGTGGAATAAGAGTTTCTCAACTTTTATCGGGTATATTGATTATAATTGGAATATTTTTACTTTTATTTTTCACACTAAAACCGAAATGGAAAAAATCAAAAGAACAATTGCCCTTAGAATAATTTGTACAATTTTAATAATAGCTTATATTATATTTATAATTTGGGGATTAATTAAACCTTTTAATTTGCATAAGGCTTGGTTTTCTATTGCATTAAATTTTTTAGGTGCAATTCTTATTACAAAAAGTGTTTTTTTTAATTTGGATTCTTCAATGTTTTTAGGAGTTTCGCTTTATTTTATGTCATTTATTGGTATAGTACACTCTTTTGTTTTATTTGAAAATCTCATTTCCTACTATTTTTTAGCTTTCTCTTGTGCATGTTTGGTAGTTTTTTTTATTTTTCGTCAAAATATTCACTTTAATTTATTTGCATTGTCGCTTTTAGAGGTGATAATATTAATATTGATAAAAAATAATTTTTCTCTGGCAATTTTTTGGATTGTGCAAGGAGGATTTATTGCATTTATTTTGAGCCTTATAATGGTTTCAATCATAAAAGCAAAGGAGCGTAAAAGTGCAGTTTCAAAATGAAAAAAATGGTTATAAAAAAATTGAAGTTGATGAGTATGTAAACAACTTGAATAAGGAATTATCACAATGGAAAACTAGATGTTTAAAAGCAGAAAATGAGTATTTTAAACTTAAAAGTCAACAGGACGAAATAAATAGAAATGGTGAAAATATTACAATTGCTTTAACGGCGGCGATTGAAAAGGCGAAACAAATAGAAAACAGTTCAAAAAATGTGTACAAGCTTAAAATACAACAAATTTCACTTTTATATGATAGGTGGGAACTTCTTTTGAATGAGATGGTCAACAAATATCCAAATTTGGAAGATTCTCATAACATAAAACATATGCTTGAAGATTTTAAAAAATCGATTGAAAATGTTATAAAACAAGATGTTGAACTTTCTTCTAATTCAAATTATAAGAATGATCCAATGCGTGCGCTTTTAGCAAAAATGTCTAATCAAAGTCAGACTAAAATGCCCACTAAAACAAAAAAGTTGGAACGCAATTTGGTTTCAAAAGATTTACACACAGGACAAACAGAACTTGGAAGAATTGAAGAAAAGGCCTCTATGATTAAACCAATAACAAATTTGAAATTGCAAAAAGATGACGATTATGAAACTCTTGCAGACAAATTTTTAACTTCAGATATTGAAGATGACTTGCAATATACCAATTTTTTATCTAAAAAAGAAGCAGAAGATGAGTTCCCTTATCCAAATGAAAGTGGATTTGATTTAAAAGAAGCAGTTAACCCTAAAGATGATCTTTCAGAAATTATGCGTTCTTTTGATTTTTATAATGATGTGAATTAGTAATCTAAATAAAAATCCTTTGAATTAAAATATTTTATAAAATTATAAAATAGCACAATTATTTTTGTGCTTTTTAATTATAAATCGAAAAGTACTTTTAATTAAAATTTTATTTTAAAAACTCTTGCTCTTTTTTTTCAGATTTTAATTGTGCTTCAATTTTTTCCAAAATTAGTTCGCAATGAATTTCAAGTTTGTTGCCATAATCATCTCTATATATCTTGCAATAATTAAATTCGTCAATATCATATATTTCTTGCAAAATAGCAGTATTCTTGTCAAATTTTGGGCTTTTAAAAGCAATTGTTTTTAAAACCATAAAGTCTCCTATTTCATTTGTAAAATAAATTATAGTTATGTTAAGTATATTTTAATTTTATTTAAATGTCAATATTAATTTTTAAAATCAATATACAATTGTTTGTTAAAATTTTGAAAATATAAATATAAATTCACATATGTGAACTTTGTTTGATTTTTTTTATTTTTTTTAATTATGATTGACAAAATATATTTCAAGTGATATCATATACTTATAAAGGTCAAAGAAAGTCAAAAAATGTCAAAAATAAGCGATGAAATAGAAAATTTTATACTTGAATCAATGGGGGATGACAATCTTCTTCTTTTGTCTAGAAACGAACTTGCACACTTTTTTAATTGTGCTCCAAGTCAAATCAATTATGTTCTTTCAACTCGTTTTTCACCCCTGAGAGGTTTTTATATAGAAAGTCAAAGGGGTGGTGGGGGGTTTGTAAAGTTAAGTCGAATTGACATGTCTGTTTCAGATGAGTTGTTGCTTTTAATTGATAATGCCATCGGTGATGAAATTGATTTTAATAGTTCAAAATTACTGCTTGAAAATCTTATCAATTTAAAGGTGCTTAGCAAAAATGAAGCCGTTATAATTGAAAGTTGTATATCATCTAAGGCTCTTTCAAATCCCTTTAAATTGCAAAATAAATTAAGGGCGCAGATTCTTAAGAATTTGATTTTGACTCTTTCAGTTAAAGGAGAAGACGATGTTATGTGAGAAATGTGGTAAAAAAACAGCCACTATCTTTAAGAAGCTTGATACTGCTAATGAAATTTATATTTGTGATGAATGTAATTCTAACATAGATTCTTTACAAGAATTAAAAGTTTATCTTTCATCAGCTGATGGCGAAAAAAAATGTATTTGTGGTACAACTTTTTTAGAAATTAGTGAAAGTGGGATATTGGGGTGTGAGAAATGTTATAAAACTTTTCAAAGCGAACTTGAGCCGATTATATCTAAAATTCACACTGGTTCAAGACATGCTGGGAAAAGACCACTTTCAAAAATAGAAAGATTGGAAAAACAAATTGACGATGCAATGAAAAATAAATTTTATGACTTGGCGATTAAACTTAATGATGAATTGAAGTCTTTAAAAGGAGAACTAAATGATGTTTGATAACATAGTTTTATCTTCAAGAGTTCGCCTCGCAAGAAATATTGCAAACATAAATTTTCCTTCTAAGCTAGTTGATTATGACGATGCGCTTTCTGTGACAAAGGGTATTTATGCATTATTAGAAGAATATGGTGATTTTGAATTTTATAAAATGAAAAATCTTGACAATATTAAGAGTTTGGTTTTTTTGGAAGAGCATTTGATTAGTAAAGAACTTTTGGACAATAAAGACATAGCTGCTTTGGCAATAAACTATAAAGACGATTTATCTGTTATGATAAACGAAGAAGATCATATAAGGCAACAATGTGTAATTAATGGATTTAATTTACAAAAGGCTTTTGAAAAAATTAGTGTTTTAGATGATTTAATTTTGGAAAATTTTAAAATTGCATATGACAATAATTTAGGCTTTTTAACTGCATCGCCATCTAATCTGGGAACTGGAATGC
Source organism: uncultured Clostridia bacterium (assembly GCA_944381825.1). Lineage (GTDB taxonomy): Bacteria > Bacillota > Clostridia > Christensenellales > UBA1242 > CAJKWP01. The sequence goes on along the minus strand of CALWMK010000002.1, from coordinate 41,407 downwards.
GAGCATCTATCATGTTATTTTTGCCAGCGCTTACCATGACTGGAAGAATAGATTCGCTAATTTCTTCAATTGAAAAGATTGGACTTACAGTTAGGGGCGCATATGGTGAAGGAAGTAAGGCGATTGGATATCTCTATCAAATTTCAAATGAGTCTTGTTTAGGAATATCGGAGCAACACATTGTGCATAATGTAGAAAATGTGACGACGAAAGTTTGTGAAATGGAAGAAGAATTTAGAAAAGAACTTTTAGAAAATATGGGCGACGAAATGAGAGACTTATCCATAAGGGCATTGGGAATTTTACAAAATTGCTACATTATTTCTTCCGACGAAGCGGTTAAACATCTATCAGACATAAAACTTGGTATGGCTTTAGGAATAATAAAAAATGATGATAGTAGATTGATAGACAGACTCATAGTTTATTCTCAGCCAGCTCATCTATTAGAAAATTATGGAAATAATTTAAATGCAAAACAAAGGGACCTTTTTAGAGCAAAATTAATTAGAGAAAAATTAAAGGAGGTAAGTTATGAATTATAATGGACAATTTGCGGATAGTGTTGAAGAGGTTTTAAACTCTGCAACCGAAATTGCACTAAGGTATGGGTGCAATCAAGTTGGAACTGAACATATTTTATATGGTCTTGTTGCCAATAAAGATGCTGTGGCATCTAAAGTTCTATCGGAATTTGGTGTCACCAAAAAGAACTTGCTTGAAATCTTTGAAGAAAATGCTGATGAATTGAATTTGATTGGCGGAGTTGAACTTTCACCAAGGGTGAAAGAGATTTTTAAGTTGGCACAAAAAGTTGCTTTAGAACTTAAGCACAACTATGTTGGAACCGAGCATATTCTTTTGGCATTAATTTCGTCGACAGGTAGTTTTGCTGTAAGATTATTAGTATCTTATTTTAGAATAAATTTAAATGATCTTAAAAGTAGGCTTTTAAATCTACTTCAAAACTCTAGTGAAACTCAAGCAAATTCAAATGCTGAAAATTCAAAAGAACTTCCAGAAAAACTTGCTCAAATGGGATGTGACATAACTAAAAAGGCAAGAGAACATAAAATTGATCCCGTTATTGGGAGAGAGGAAGAAATTCAAAGAATTATAGAAATATTATGCCGTAAAACAAAAAATAATCCAGTTTTGATTGGTGAAGCGGGAGTGGGAAAAACTGCTGTTGTTGAAGGATTGGCTCTTGCAATAGCAAATGGGGATGTTCCTGAATTGTTAAAAGATAAAATCATTTATTCTTTAGAAATTGGCGGACTTATGGCGGGCACAAAATATAGAGGCGCTATGGAGGAAAAGCTTAAAGATGCAATAGAAACAATTATAGAGAGAAAAGATATCATTGTTTTTATTGATGAAATTCACACTTTGGCTCAAGCTGGAAGCGAAAAGGGAGAAACCTCACCAGCAGATATGCTTAAGCCATACTTGGCTAGAGGTGAAATGCAAACTATTGGAGCAACTACAACTGATGAATATAGAAAATATATTGAAAAAGATAAGGCTTTAGAAAGAAGATTTCAACCAATCTTAATCAATCCACCATCTGTTGAACAAACCATTGAAATTTTAAAAGGTGTTAGAGATTCATATGAGGCTTTTCATAAAGTAGTTATTTCTGATAGTGCAATAGAGGCGGCGGCTCAACTTTCTGATAGATATATTACTGATAGAAGCTTGCCAGATAAGGCTATTGATTTAATTGATGAAGCAAGCAGCAAGGCAAAAGTAAATTTTAATTTAAAACCAAGTGCAATTAGAGAAAAAGAAGAAACTTTAAAACAGCTTCAAGCAAATAGAGATGAAGCTTCGAACCAAAGGAATTATGAAAAGGCAGCAGAATATCAGACTAAAATAATTAATTTAGAAAACGAAATTAACGAACTTTCTGAAAAGTTAATAAAAAAGACTCCAAATAGCAAAACAATCACGGCCAATGAAATTGCGGCGGTTGTTTCTAAGTGGACCGGCATACCAGTAAGCAAAATAACTGAAACAGAAAAGGAAAAATTAATTCATTTGGAAGAAATTTTGCACAAACGTGTAATTGGTCAAGATGAGGCAATTTCAGCTGTTTCTAAAGCAATAAGACGTTCTAGAGTTGGCCTTCAAGATAGTAAAAGACCAATTGGCTCATTTTTGTTTATGGGTCAAACTGGTGTGGGAAAAACCGAACTTTGCAAAGCTCTTGCAGAAGCACTTTTTGATAATGAAAATAATATTATAAGAATTGATATGAGTGAATATATGGAATCCCATTCTGTATCAAAGCTAATCGGAGCTCCTCCAGGTTATGTTGGTTATGATGAAGGGGGACAACTCACAGAACAAGTTCGAAGAAAACCATATTCTGTTATATTATTTGACGAAATTGAAAAAGCTCATCCAGATATTTTTAATACATTACTTCAAATTTTAGATGATGGAAGACTGACTGATGGACAGGGCAGAGTTGTTAATTTTACCAATACAATCATAATTTTAACAAGTAATCTCGGAGCAGGTGAAGTTGAAAAGAAACGCTTAGGTTTTGTTAATGAAAATCAAGACAATAGAGATGTTGAAGATATTTATATGGATGCCTTAAAAAGAAAATTTAGACCAGAATTTATTAATCGTCTTGATGTAATTTGCATATTTCATCCTCTTACAAAAAATGATCTTAAAAAAATATGCGAGATTATGCTTTCAACGGTTAATAATAGACTCAATAAACAAAATCTTGAGATTCAACTTTCTGAATCGGCAATTGATTATATAATAGAAAAGGGATCTAACATTGTTTATGGAGCAAGACCATTAAAACGATTTATTCAGCAAAATATAGAGGATGTTATAGCTGAAAAACTACTTTTGAATGAACTGGAAAAAAGCGGAAAAATTTTTGTTGATTTAAAAAATAACCAACTTGAATTTAAATCCCTTTAATTTATTTGCTTTTAAAAATCTAAATTGCTAAAATTAATTTGGAGGAAAGAAATGAAAATAGAATTTATTGAAAAAAATTATGATATAGGTGCAAGACTTGCAACCATTATCACTAAAAAGATTAATAAATTAGACAAATATTTTGGGGAGAACGCAAAAGCTAGAGTGGTTTGCAAGCTTGAAAATAAAACATATAAGCTTGAATTGACAATAACAAATGAAGGTCTTTTATATCGCGCAGAAGTGGTTGGCGAAAATATGTATGAAAACATTGATATGGCTTTACCAAAAATTGAAAAACAAATTATAAAGCAAAGTAGCAAAAAAAGAGATAAATTTAAAAAGAGTGCTTTTGATGATTCTACGTATCTTTTTTTGGATGAAAAACCAGAAATCACCACAAAGGAAATTTATAAAAAGAAAAGTTTTGAACTTGACCCTATAACAGTTTTAGATGCTATAGATGAAATTGAAAATGTAGATCATAATTTTTATGTTTTTTTAAATGCAGAAACAGGCAAGGTCAATGTGCTTTATAAAAGACAAGATGAAAAATTTGGACTTATTGAATGTAAATATTAATCATTAAACCTATTTTTTAAACATATAGTATAATGTGAAAAAAATAGATGTTAAAAAATTTAGAAACATAATTGCAAATGTTGTAATTTGCACAATTTTAGTTGCAGTTTTTGCAATTTCATATGCGGGAGGCGTGTTGAATGTTTTTTCCAAAACAGACACGGCTCCTCTTTATAATGGAAATTTAAATAATAAAAATGTCACACTTATGATTAATGTTTATTGGGGAACTGAGTTTATTGAGCCTATGCTTGATATTATGAAGGAGTATAATGTTAAAACTACTTTTTTTGTTGGTGGACTTTGGGTAAGCAAAAATGGTGATATGTTAAAAAAAATAGTAGAACAAGGTCATGAAATTGGAAATCATGGATATTACCATAAGGACCACAAACAAATTTCTTACGAACGAAATAGAGAGGAAATTGTTGTAACCCATGAACTTGTCAAAGAAATTTGTGGTGTTGAAATGAATTTGTTTGCTCCACCTAGTGGTTCGTTTTCCAATGACACCTTGGCAGTTTGTGAAAATTTAGGCTACAAAACTATTATGTGGACTAAAGACACAATAGACTGGAGAGATAAAGATAGTGATTTAATTTGTGCTCGTGCAATAAAAAATCCTAAGGGCGGAGATTTGATTTTAATGCATCCCACTCAAAAGACGGTTGATGCTTTGAGTAGTATTATTAAATTTTATGTAGAAAATGGTTTTAAAATTACAAATGTTTCAGAAAATATAGCGGTTTAATGTTGTGTTTTTTTGGTTTTTGTGTTAGTATATTTTTGGCTAAAAAACTATTATTTCTTTTGGTTTTGAAAAGGAATAACATGTTAATAATTAAATGAGGTTTGTGAAAAATTGCTGGTGCATTTTGGCAATTTTACAAGCTTTTCAAGACTTCATTTAAACTTTGAGTAACATAAAAATCGAGGGGCAAATTGGCTATTTATCAATTTCAAAATGAAAATAAAAATAATACAAATACAGGAAAGATTGTGGGTATTACACTCCTTGCAATTTCCTCTTTTGCATTTCTTTTCTTGTTTACAAATCTAATTCCTTTTATGAAAAGTTTTTTGTTAGGAATTTTAGGGCTTTTTGCCTATCCTCTATTTATTACCACCTTTATTATTTCTATAGCTGTTATCAACAATAAAAAATATGTTTTATCTAAAAGATATATAGTGTTCTTATCTTTAGCCACAGTTTGTCTTTTAGGCATTATACAATTAATTGTTTTGGGTAAGCCAGAGATAGATTTTTTTAAGTATTTAGGTTTGTGTTATAACTACAAATTAACAGCAGGAGGAATTCTAATTGGATTAGTAACTGCTCCATTAATTTATGTTTTAGATCTTCTTGGTGCTTATATAATTTTGGCTTTAGGTTTAATTGTTTTTGTAGCACTTGTAATAGATTATTTATATTTTGTGCAGAATAATGCTAAAAATTATAGTGGAGTTACAATTAAAACCAAAAAAGTTGTTGAGGAAAAACCAGTTAAAGTAGAGATTTTGCCACCACAATCAAATAATTTGCAAAAAGAAAAAGTTAAAATTACTTTAGACGCAAAAATAGAAGAAGAAAACAATCAAGAGATAAAAGACGAGGAAAATCAAGCAAAAATTAAACTTGGTTTAATAGAAGGAAACTTAAAGCCTAGAAAGCCTGAGAAAAAACCAGAAAATGTTTATGAATATATTTTAACTCCTCCAAAAGTTGATATGTCGGCATATAGCTATACAAGGAATAGGGAAAATAAAAATCAAGAAATAAACAATAATTTTTCAAAGCTTAAGCAAGAAGAAAATTTTGTTGATATGAGCAACGCAAATCAAAGCAAACCAGCTGTTATAGTTCATGATGAAACACCTGATTTTGTTAGGAATAATCGTCCTTCTCCAGCATATATTGAACCATTAGAAGAACTAAAAGAAGAGATACAAGAAGAATCAATTCATGAAGTTGAAAATGATGATTTTACAGATGAGGTATTAAAAAATATTTTAGATGATAAAAAACCAATAGTAATCAATCCAGAACCAATAGCTCCTCAACTTTCAAGAAGAAGATTTTCTCAACTTGAAATGGAAGGAATAAAACCAAAAACATCAGAAGAGAAGCCTGCAAAAATTTATTCTAAGCCACCAACTTATATAAAACCTCCATTAGAACTTTTAACCACATCTTCGGTTGATTTGAGCACATTAAACGAAGATGTTGTTGGGAAAAGAATGCAACTTGAAAACGCATTAGACATGTTTGGAATTCCTGCCAAAGTTATTGGTGTTGTTGTTGGTCCAAGTGTAACACGCTACGAACTTGAAATGCCACCCGGCATTTCTGTTAAAAAAATTATTGCACATAGTGATGATATTGCTCTTGCCTTAGCTGCGAAAGGCGATATTAGAATTGAGGCTCCTATTCCGGGTAAAAGTGCTGTGGGAATCGAGGTTCCTAATGAAAAAATTGCAACGGTTTCAATGAAAGAAATTTTAAATTCGCCTGAATTTATAAACTCAAAATCTCCACTCACTTTTGCTTTGGGAAAAGATATTACTGGTGCAGTTAAGGTTTGTAATTTGCAAAAAATGCCTCATTTGTTAGTTGCTGGTGCTACAAACTCTGGTAAGTCGGTTTGTTTAAATGCCATAATTATAAGTTTAATTTATAAATCTTCTCCTGACGATGTTAAGTTGATTTTAGTTGACCCAAAAAGAGTTGAATTTTCGCTTTATAATTCTTTGCCACATCTACTATTGCCAAATGTTATAACGGAAGCTGAAAAAGCGATAAATGCATTTACTTGGGCTGTAAATGAAATGGAAAGAAGATTTGAAATTTTTATGGAACATAGAGTTAGAAATCTTGATGAATATAACGAACTTGAAGCTGTTAGAAAGTGTGAAGCAGAAAAATTGCCATTTATAGTTATAATTGTAGACGAACTTGCAGACCTTATGATGACGACTAAAAAAGAAATGGGGCTAGAAGATAAAATTATGAGACTGGCACAAAAGGCTAGGGCATGTGGAATTCATTTGATTTTGGCAACGCAAAGACCATCTGTCAATGTTATAACAGGAACAATTAAAGCAAATTTTCCATCCAGAATAACTTTTTCAGTTACGAGTTTTCAAGATTCAAGAACAATATTGGATCAAGGTGGCGCTGAAAAGCTTCTTGGAAAGGGTGATATGCTTTATGCCCCTAGTGATGCGGCTGAACCTAAGAGAATTCAAGGATGTTTTGTTTCAGGAAGTGAGGTTGAAAATATTGTTAATTTTGTTAAAGAAAATAATCCGATAGAATTTGATGAAAAAACAGCAAATGAAATAAATAACACGCAAAAAGCCAATCATCAAGGCGACAGCGAAAATGGTTCAGATGCGTTTGATTCATTGATGCCTGATGCATTGAAATTAGTTATTGAAATGGGGCAAGCCTCAATATCTTTAATTCAAAGACGATTAGTTGTTGGCTATCCAAGGGCAGCAAGAATCATAGATCAAATGGAAAAAGCAAACTTTATTTCTCCATCAGATGGTAGTAAACCGCGCACTGTATATTTAACAATGGAAAAATATGAGGAGTTATTTGGAAACAAAAATGACTAAAGAAGAACTAAAGAAAAAGAAAATTAGTGCAATTTCATTAGGCTGTGATAAAAATAAGGTAGATTTACAGCATATGCTTTTTTGGCTTAAAGAATTTGGATTTGAAATTGTTTCAGATCTAGATGAAGCTCAAATTATTATAGTTAACACCTGTTCCTTTATTACCCCAGCAAAACAGGAGTCAATAGATAATATACTATTAGCAATAAGCAAAAAAAGTAATAACTGTGAAAAAGTTATTGTTACAGGCTGTTTGCCTCAACGAAATTTGATTGAGCTTCAAGATGCTTTGCCCGAAGTTGATTTTTTTGTTCAAATTAAGGACAATGAAAAAATTGTTAATATAATTGAAAAAATGTATGGAGTTGTACCTTCAAAACTTTCTAGCAATTTAGGTAGGATTTCAACTTTTTCATCCGGTTATGCACATCTTAAAATTGCAGATGGCTGTAATAATGGTTGTAGTTTTTGTGCAATTCCTAGAATTAGGGGAAGATATCGTTCTGTTGATATGAAAGTGTTATTAAAAGAGGCAAGGCAACTTTGTGATGATGGTTATTGCGAAATAATTTTAGTGGCACAAGATGTTACAAGATATGGTTTTGATTTATACGGAGAATATAAGCTTGTTGAATTAATAGAAAAACTTTCAAAAATTAAAAAACTTAAATGGATTAGATTACACTATTGTTATCCAGAACTTATTGATGAAAGACTGCTTGAATGCATTTCCAAAAATGAAAAGGTTTGCAAATATTTGGATATTCCTTTACAACATATTGATAATGAACTTTTAAAAAGCATGAATAGAAGACTTGATGAACAACAGACAAGAGAACTTATTAAAAATATTAAAACAAATTATCCAAATATTACCATAAGAAGTACATTTATTGTTGGTTATCCGAGCGAAAGTGCAAAAGCATTTAAAAAACTTTGTGAATTTTTAAAGCAAAATTCGCTTGAAAATGTAGGATTTTTTAAGTATTATAAAGAAGAAAATACAAAGGCTTATTTTATGAAAAACCAGGTGAGAGAATTTGTAAAAAATATTAGACTTAAAAAAATTCAAAACATTCAAAATCAAATTGCAATGAAAAATAATTCAAATAGAATTGGACAAGAAACTGAAGTAATGATAGATGAATTTAATCAAGAATGCAATGCATACATTGGACATGACCAATTTAATTCGCCAGATGTTGATTTTGCAATAATGATTCAAACCCCTCTGCAACTTTGTATAGGACAAATTTACAAGATAAAAATTGTTTCTTACATAAATAATTATTTTATAGGAGAAATTTTCGATGAATCTTCCAAATAAAATTACAATTTTAAGAATTATTTTGATTCCATTTTTCATTTTTTTCTATTTGGCAAGTTTTGTGCCATATGGAAAAATTATTGCAACAGTAATTTTAATTTTAGCTTGTATAACAGATGCTGTTGATGGACATATTGCAAGAAAATATAATATGGTAACTGATTTGGGAAAACTTTTAGACCCTATAGCAGATAAAGCATTTTCAGTATCTGCGCTTTTACTTTTAGTTGCAGACCAAACTATACCAGCTCCATATGGAGTTATTGTTGCTATAATAATTTTAATTAGAGATTTTACTGTAAGTGGCTTAAGACAAATTGCTGCAAGCAAAAACTTTGTTTTGGCAGCTGATTTTTGGGGAAAAATAAAATCAATAATCTTAGATGTTGCATTGCCAGTTTTATTTGTTCTTTCATATTTAATTAATGATTTGTCAATGACATTAAAAAACTTTGTTTTATATTATGCAATTTTTGGTTATTCGCTTTTAGCAATAGCAACACTCTTGACAATATATTCAGGTGTGAATTATCTTATTAAAAATAGACAGGTGTTAAAGTGAATGTCAGTATTTTTGTTTTATCTGATAATATTTTAATGGGCAAGCAAGCTTGTCCTTTTATAATTGAACAAGAGTGTAAAAAAAAGGGTTTTTTTATAGATAAAAAAGTTATTTATCCATCGTACTATCCAAACTTAGAAGATGTTTTAAAACAAAATCAAAAACAAATTAATATTATTGTTGTTGATAAAAATAAGGCTAGAGTAAGTGAAACAATTTGTAACTTAACAGAAGATGTTATAAGTGAAAACGAAAAATTAAAAGAAGCTGTTGCAAAATTTTATAAGTTTCGAAATGTTCCAATGCCAAAAGAAGCAAAATATGAATGGGAAATTCCATCAAAAGCGAGAGGAATTATTTGTGAAGGAGAAAAACAAGGTTACATTTTAAAGGGTATAAATTCTTATTTTGTTGTTCTGTCATTAGACAATTTCGATTTGGCAATTGATTCTGTTCTTTCTAGTCTTTCTCAAGAAGATTCTAAGTATATAACTTTTAAAACTTTTGGACTAAATATTGATGGTTTAAACTCATTGCTTTTTGAATTTAAAAGAAATAGAGATGGAATAAAAATTTTTACATTTTCCGATGGTCTTGATATAGATATTATTATAAAAGCAAAATCAACAAACGATAAATTGGATGATTATGCCCAAAATATTTTAAAAAAAATAAATGCTTTTGTGTATGCAGAGGAAGATATCCCTATATATAAAGTGGTAAAAAAACTTTTAAACTTAACCAACAAAACTATATGCTTTGCTGAATCTATAACTGGTGGGAACATGGCGGGGCAATTCATAAAATATAATTCTGGTGCTAGTAATTATTTAAAACAGTCATTTATTGTCTATAGTGATGAGGCAAAACAAAATATTTTAAATGTAACAAAACAAACCCTTATTTCTAAAAGCGCGGTAAGCGCTGAGTGTGCCTATGAAATGGCATTGGGGGCTTTAGAGAAATCGGGAAGTGATCTTGTTGTTGCAACAACAGGTTTTGCAGAAGATACCCAAACTAGAAGTGCGGGCGAATGTTATGTTGCGGTTGGCGATAGGCAGTTCATTCATGTTTATAAAAACATTTATACTGGGAATAGGGAACAAATAATTGAAAATGTGAGTAAAGCGGGATTTTTTTATTTAATTAAAAAACTACGCTCAAACGATTTTAATTTTAAATCTAATAATGTATAATAAGGATAAAAGATTAAGGAGTTATTATGGCAAAAGATAGTAAGAAAAAAGTTACACCAGATTATGCAAATTTACAAAGTGAACAAAAAAAAGAACTTTTAGCTCAAGCTATATTGCAAATTGAAAAAGATTTTGGCAAGGGTGCAATCATGAAACTTGGCGAACAAACTACACAACAAGTGGAAGTAATACCAACAGGTTGTTTGCCTCTTGATTTAGCATTGGGTGTTGGAGGAGTTCCAAGAGGTAGAATTATTGAAATTTATGGTCCAGAATCTTCTGGTAAAACAACAGTATCTTTGCATATTCTTGCAGAAGCCCAAAAGCTTGGTGGAATTGTAGCATTTATTGATGCAGAGCATGCTCTTGATCCAGTTTATGCACAAAAACTCGGTGTTAAATTGGAAGAATTGTATGTGTCTCAACCTGATAATGGAGAACAAGCACTTGACATTTGTGAAACCTTAGTAAGAACGGGCGGAGTTGATGTGGTTGTTGTTGACTCTGTTGCAGCGCTAACACCAAAAGCTGAAATCGATGGCGAAATGGGTCAAAATTCAATTGGTTTACAAGCAAGACTAATGTCACAAGCACTAAGGAAACTAACTGCAATTGTGAATAAGAGCAAAACTTGCGTTATATTTATAAATCAATTACGAGAAAAAGTGGGAGTTCTCTTTGGCTCACCGGAAACAACTCCAGGCGGAAAAGCTTTAAAATTTTATTCTAGTATAAGATTAGATGTCAGAAAAGGTGAAGCTATTAAAGACAATAATGGAATTATTGGCAATAGGACAAGAATTAAAGTTGTTAAAAATAAACTTGCACCGCCTTTTAAAGTAGCTGAATTTGATATGATTTTTGGTAAAGGAATTGCCAAAGAAGGATGCATTTTAGATATGGCTGTGACATTTAATATTATAAATAAAACTGGTGCATGGTTCTCTTATGAAGGAGAAAAAATTGGGCAAGGGAAAGAGAATGCGAAAGAATATATTAAAACGCATCCAGATTTCCGTGAAGAGCTTGAAAATATAATTATGGAGAAAGTTAAACAAAATCCTAATGAAATAGTTTTGGGTACTGACGAAGAAGAATAATTTAATATAAAAAAATTGTCAAAAGATTGTATATGATTCTTTTGGCAATTTTTTTGATAAAAGATTGCAAAAATAATAAATTTAATTTTAACTTTAATGCTTTGTATAAAGAAGGTTTATCTAATTCTTTTTAGTTTTTGCTCTAAATATTAGTGCAAAAATAAATGCAAATAAAACAGCTGCAGCAATTCCACCGGCAGTAGCTTCAAGACCGCCAGTAAATATACCAAATACTCCTTTTGCTTTAACAGCTTCTATAGCTCCTTTTGCAAGTGAAGCCCCAAAACCGATAATAGGAACATTAATGCCTGCTTTAGCGAATGCACTTATTGGCTCAAATATTCCAATAGTTACAAGTAGAACTCCTAAAAGTTCAAAAATTACTAAAATTCTTGCAGTTGTTATTTTTGTTTTGATTACTAATATTTGACCAATAAGACAAATGAATCCACCCACAAGAAATACCCATAAATATTTTAAAAAAATTTCCATTATTTCACCTCATTTTCAATTACTACTGCATGAGCAATTCCTGGAATAGAATCACCTTGCTGACATGATAATGTGCTTAATAGTGCACCCGTTGCAACAAATAGTACTTTATTATAAACTCCTTCACGCATCTTTTGTAGAATATAACTATTTAAAATAGATGCACTACATCCGCATCCACTTCCACCCATCAGAACGGATTGAGAACGGTCATAAATTATTTGCCCACAATCGCAATAATTGATACCTAGTTTAAATCCGTTTTCCTCCATTAAATCTATTAAAATTTCAACTCCTAACTTTCCTAGGTCTCCAGTTACGATTAAATCGTAATCTTCTGGAGTTGTTTTTGTGTCTTTAAAATGTGCTATTAAAGTATTCATAGCAGCTGGAGCCATAGCAGCACCCATATTGTTTACATCACAAACGCCATAATCACTCACTTTTCCAAAAGTTGCCATTGTCACTCTCGGACCAATTCCGCTATTTGACAATATTGTACAACCAGAACCAGTAACTGTCCATTGAGCTGTTGGTGGCCTTTGATTGCCTAGCTCTAGGGGATATCTAAATTGTCTTTCCGCAGTAGAAAAATGACTAACTGTGGCGCATGCAACATTATTAAAATGTCCAGCATCTACAAAAGTTGCGCCTAAAGCTAAACTTTCAGCCATTGTTGAACACGCACCAAAAACACCAATATAGGTCATATCAAATTGTCTGGCTGCATATGAAGAACTAATTATTTGATTTAAAAGATCTCCAGCTAAAAACATATCAATTTGATTGGGTGTTAATTTTGCGCTATTGATGGCACCTATAACTGCATGTTCTATCATTTTTCTTTCTGCCATTTCATATGTTTTTTCACCAAAGTCATCTTTTTTCATTATATAATCAAAATAGTCTGAAAAAGGACCTTCGCCTTCTTTGGGTCCAACAATTGTATAATTGCCGATAATAACTGGTTTATTTTTAAAATAGATAGTTTGATTTTCTCTGTGTTTTTGATTTTTCATTTTTTGCTCCTAAACGATAAAAAGATAAATTATACCAGTTATAACACTAGCCACAACACCAGTAACTATCACTGGACCTGCTATGGTAAACATTTTTACGCATAATCCAAATATTATTCCTTCATTTTTAAATTCCATTGCAGGTGAGGAGATTGAGTTTGAAAACCCTGTTATGGGTATTATAGAGCCAGCTCCAGCGAAAACACCAATTCTATCATATACTCCAAGTCCAGTTAAAAATGAAGCTAAGAATATTAAAGCAATCAATGTCCAACCCCAAGCTGATTGCTCTGCCATTGTTGGGAATATGGCAAGAAGTGCATCGTTTATGCCTTGTCCAATTAGGCAAATCAAACCACCAACCCAAAATGCGTTAAAAAGTGTTGGCCAAGGTCTGGTTTTTGCTATTTTTGATTCAACATATTTATTATAAGCCTTGTTTCTATCTTTTTCATTCATAAGTTACTCCTTTCAAATTTGTTATGTCCCAAGAACAAAAAAATATGTATATTTTTTAAAGCTACACACACAATATTTGTGGAGGTTTTAAAATGAAAAAAATTAAAAGGGTGGTTATTTGTCTTTTTGTTTTTACACTGTCAATTCTTTTGGTTGCATGTGGCAATTCAACAAATGCCAATGTGGCTAATAAAATTAATAGAACAATGAATAACTTACATGATTCTATCAAAAACATTCAAGTTATAAAAGAAGATGAATTAATTGTGCAGGATATAATGCCGACAAATTCAAAAACATACACCCAAACAAACGCACCAGAAAAGGGAAATGTGGCAACACGACAAATTGTAAATTATAATAATGGTGTTGCAAATAATAATCTTAGTAATGTAAACACATATAATCCATATGGAAGATTACATAACACCAATTCTTATGTTGGTTATGGTGAGATTAATAATGGAACATTCAATGAAATAGGACATGCACAATATGGATATGGGAATTTTGGTCTACCAAATGGATATGGAGCAAATGGGTATGGTATAGATGGATATCAAAATCAATTTGCATACGGGACAAATGGACAATTTGGATATAATCGAGGAATTTCAAATGTAAACACTTATGGCATTGGCAAAACAAATGTTAACACTTATAAAAAAGCAAAAAATGTAACTTCTCAAATAAATGACTCAAATTTGAATTTGCTTGAATATAACAAAGTTGAACCTCTTACTCAATATTTTTCAAAACTGAGTAATTTATATAATGTAGCTTCCTCAGTTGTTACAACAAATAATGAACTTAATCAAATAAGGAATAATATTTTGGCAAATATAAGCCTCATTCAAACTTTTGCAAATCAAATTAAAAATAATAAATATGACTTAACTGAAAATCAAATTAAATCAATAAATAATTTGTTAGACAATATAAACACAAATGTTAATAGAATCAATCTTTCAAGAAATGAGGTTAAAAACGAACTAAATTCAGTTAAAAACTTAAAAACTAATTATACAGGAAATGTTGAACAATTGAGTAGCAAATATGTAAGGCTTGTAAATTGTCTTGACACTAGAATGACATATTTTAATAACATTTTAGGTTGTTTAAATCAATTAGAGAACTGTTTAAATGGTTGTGATAATTGTGAAAATTCAAATATTTATAATTCCATTTTTGAAGATGTTTTAAATATTCCTCAGAACAATAATGGATGTGTTTATGATGAAAATGGTAATTGTATAAAATATAATTACGACCAAAATGGAAAATGTATTGGTTTTGATTGTTTTGATAAAAATGGAAATTGTGTAGATAAATATTGTTATGATGAGAATGGGAATTGTGTTAGATGTGAGGATAAAAATACAACAAAAATAAATTATAAAAAAACCGAAAAACAAATTAACACCTTCGATAATTTTAGGAATATAAATAAAAATCAAAAAAATATTAATCAAAATAGAGATGATTATTCAAATGCTATTAAAAATCAAAAAAATTTAGATGAAAATAATAAACAAAATACAAATTCAAATGAAATAAATAAAACCAATGATTTAATTAATAATGATAATAAGAAAATAAATGAAAATAATGAAATAAATTTTCCAAAAGTAAAAAATAATTCAATGAAAAATGATAATTCAATTTTAGATAAAATGGAAAATGAAAAAATAGCAAAATTCGAAGCAAATGCTAGACCTGAATTTTCTAAAAAGCCTAATCAAGATGATTTTTTGAAGTTTGCGCCTAGAAAAAAAGATATTTCTACAATAAGACCTTTAAATAATTTTGATTTGGAAGAAGAAAAAGTAAAAGAAATTGAACTTGAAAATGGTAAAACCTTAAAATATTATAGTGAAGAAAAAGAATCGGAAGATGGAAGTATAAAAACTGGACAATTTTATCTTTGGTATTAAACTTTTTTAAAAATTTATAATGAACAAAGGTTAAGGTCTATAGGTATTAGCAAAAAAATCAATAATAAATAAATGAACCACTCAAAAAAGAAAGAGCGGTTCTTTTAATTTTTTTAAAATTTTCATAAATTTAAAGGAAAGAAGGCATAATTCAGGCTATATTTCTTTTTCTAAATATGAATGTGGAAGATAACAAGAATATAATTGAAGCAATAATTATATATAATAGACTAAAAGTTATATTTGTTCCTATTGTTATATTAAAGCCCAAAAAACCAGTATTTGCAACAACCCCGAAATATTTGTAAAAGTCTAGATGGGCAAAAGGTAAAATTGCAAACCAGGCTTTAGAATATAAAAGGGATGAGGTTAAAAAACCTACTAAATAAACTATAAAACTTGTTAAAACTGAAAGTGTGCTTGATTTAAAAACTGTAGACAAGAGCAATGCAAGAGAAATATAAAATATTAAATTGAGTAAAAGAGATATGAAATATACAAACAAAAGAACATATGCATTCATAACAACAACTTTACTAGCATTAAAAACGACTAAAACTTTTGTAATACTTGTGCCATAAGAAATTAATCCAACGAGAAGAGAAGATACAAAGGCAAGTGTTAAAATTATTATAGTAAACAAAACACATGACAAAAACTTTGAAATGACTATTTTAGAACGAGAATAGGGGCGAATCGCTAGCATTTTTAAGGTGCCAGAATTATATTCGCCGGCAATGGTACTTCCTGCGATGAATATTGCAAATATTGCGATAATGATAGTTAGTATTTGCATGGCAAAAATAGTAAAATCAAAGGCATTTTTTGTTTGACCAGAACAAGTATTAAAAGAAAATGGATCTAAAAACTCATAGTCATAAAGTGAATTTGAAATCAAAAAGGTGTTTTTCGTTAATTCTTGTTTAGTGTTATAAGCATCAAAATATTCAAAAGAAATATAATTTGCAATTTCTTTATCGCTAATATTTGATGAAGAAAGGAGTTTATATTTATCTTGCAAAACTTTGCATGACATATTTACAACACTTTTATATTTTGAAAACAAAAAATTGATTTCTTTTAAATATAAAGGTTCTGTTTTAGTTGAGTTAACTGCAACATATTCATTAATGTCTTTAAAGATTAAATTTAGTTTTGATGAAGAATTTGTGTTATTTGTGTCTAATATATTATAATAATAGTTATAAAATGTATCCTCCATTGCATCGTTGCTAACAGGGAAAGATTTTAAATTTAAGGTTATGCTAGATATAGAATTAAAATTAAAGTTATTTAAAAGGTAGTTGTTTATTTCTGAAAACTGTTTTTCAGGATTTGCAAATGTATTTGGTATGTTTTTAGAAATTCTTGTAAAAAAAGTATTGATTGTTTCGAAATTTTCAGTTGAAATATAAAATGCTATGTTGTTTCTTATTTCTGTTAAAATATTTAAAACATCATTTGATTTTTGTTGCAAATTATAAAAGCAAAGTTTTACATCGTTTACAGTGGCTTCTTTAGGTGACTTGTAAAATTTAACAGTTGTTAAATTAAGTTGGGTCATAGCATTTTCAGCAAAAGCAATAAAATCTTTTAATTTATTGAGTTGAGCATCATTTTCAGCCAAAGAAATTTTTTGGGTTAATTGTTCCTTGGTTTCAATTAACATTTGGTCTAGTTTTGTTTTTCCATTTGCATTATTATCATTTAAAAATTCATCATAACAGTCTTGAACATTAAGTCCACCAAAAAAAATAGTTGAGTTGCTTTTTTCTTGTGGTTTGAAAATAAAGGAAAGTAGAACTAAACTGCCAACTAATACAAAAAATACAACCCACATTATAGGTCTAAAAAATATTTTTTTTAGCTCGGCATTTGCTAATTTAAAAATTTTCATTTTATGCTCCTTATGAAACAGCTGTTGAAGCGTTATGAGAATTTAAGATGGACAAGAAAACATCTTCAAGAGAATAGTCTATATCGCCAGCTCCATATACACTTATTTTATTTTGGGTAAGCAAAACAATAATTTGGGCAAGTTTACTATCAGAGGCAGAAAAAATTACCTTGTCACCACTAATTACAACTTTTTTACCAATGTATTGTTCTATCAATTTTCCAGCATAATTTGGTGCATTTACCTTAATATAGTTTGAACCATTTTGAGCTATTGAATGTTTGATTTCTTCCATTGTTTTAAATTCAACTATTTCTCCATTATTAATTATTGCAACGGTGTCGCAAAGATTTTCCATTTCGCTTAAAATATGACTAGAAATTAATATGGCAATGTTCTCCTTTTTTGCAAGTTGCAACAAAAGCATTCTAATTTCTTTAATCCCGTTTGCGTCTAAACCATTTGTGGGTTCATCCAAAATTAAAAGTTTGGGATGGTGAAGAAGAGCTTGCGCAATTCCAAGTCTTTGTTTCATTCCCAAACTGTAGGTTGAAACTTTATCTTTTATTCTTGCCGAAAGCCCAACTAAAGAGGCAACTTCCGTTATTCTTTGTTCAGAAATATTTTCATGTAACTTAGCAAAAAATTTTAGGTTGTTATATCCGCTCATATAACTGTAAAGTGTTGGTGTTTCAATCATTCCACCAACTTCTTTAATTGCTTGTTCGAAATTTGCTTTGATTGAATGGCTTAAAATTAAAACATTGCCTTCTGAAATTGATGTTAATCCTGCAATCATTTTAATTGTAGTGCTTTTGCCGGCACCATTAGCGCCTAAAAAACCAAAAATTTCCCCAGCTTTAATTTCAAAACTAACATTATTTACAACCCTTTTTTTTCCATAGTCTTTTGACAAATTTGAAACCTTTAAAATGGTTTTATTCATATCGGCAAAACTCCTTTTAATTAATCAATATTAATCAAAGTTTCATAAATTGTTTCATAAACACCTGGTGCTTTGTCTTTCCATTTTTTACAAGCTTCAATTGCGCTTTGTCTTGTTGGTGCTTTTAATTTGATTTCTAGCATGGGCTGAGAAATGAGAGGAGCTCTTATTTTCAATGTTAATGTATAAGAACCATCATCATTTTTTGAATAGTCGCCAACATATTCTTGCGAACGCTTGAAATGCATTCTGTTGTCTTTGGTCCAATTTGTAATTTCTTCTCTTAAATTATATGGAATTTTGGTATAAAAATGAGAAAGACAATTTCTGCCTTCATATGTTATGTTATATCTATCTTCATTTTGTCCTTCATTTGTTTTGTAAATAAAACCTGCATCAATAAGTTCGGCTTTAATTTCTCTATATTCCATGTAATTAATCCATGGTTCAGTTCCAGCGGTGCAAATTTCAACAATAGAATTTTCTGTAAGTGGAATTTCCATTTTGTCTAAAACAAACAAAAGAATTAATTTGTTGATTGTTGATTTATTTTCTTCCATAATAATATAAAATTATAACACATAAAGCTTTTGATGTCAAAGTAGATTAAGAAAAGAAACTATAATTAACTTTGCAAAATGTTTTTTGTATGCTAATATATATACATGATGCGAATTCTAATAAAAATTGAATATGTTGGCTCAAATTATCATGGTTGGCAGAAACAGGCAAATTTGCCAACTATTCAAGGAATTTTAGAAAAAACACTTTCAAATTTTTTAAAGCAAAATATAACCCTTTTTGGTTGTGGTAGAACAGATGCCAAAGTTCATGCAAAATCTCAATATGCACATTTTGATTGTGAAAGCAGTTTTGATTTTTCAAGGCTACCTCTTGCGATAAATAATATGTTGCCAAAAGATATTATGATTGTTAGTGCTCGTCAGGTTTCAAATGATTTTCATGCAAGGTTTTCTGCGAAAAAAAAGATTTATAGATACTATATTTATAACAATATTGTTCGTTCACCATTGCTTAACGAATTTTCTTTGCATGTGCCAGTAAAATTGGATATTAAAAAAATGAAAAAAGCATGCAAAATGTTTGTTGGTGAGCACAATTTTACAGCTTTTTGCACAAAACGCGAATTTGAAGATAGGTTTTTTAATGTTAGAAAAATATATAGTTTAAAAATGAAAAAGAGAAAAAATTTAATCTGCTTTGAAATTTGCGGAAATGGTTTTTTATATAATATGGTTAGAATTATTATTGGTACAATTTTAGATGTTGGGAAAAATAAAATAGAAACAAAGCAAATTAAAAAAATGTTCGTTTCAAAAAACAGATGTGAGGCAGGTGAAACGCTTCCACCACATGGCTTGATTTTATATGATGTGATATATTAATTTTATTTGTAATCAAGTTGTTGTTAATTATTTTATAAAAATGCTTGACTAATGTAAATTATTAATATATAATACACATTGTCAAACTTCCTTTGTGGGATTTTTTTTGTGATAATTAGCCCCATCACAACTAGATTTTTTGCGAAGAAGTAAAAATATTGGAGGATACGATGAAAACATATATGGCAAAACCTGCCGATGTTGAGAGAAAGTGGTTTGTTGTTGATGCAACAGGAATTCCTCTTGGAAGACTTGCAAGCACAGTGGCAGACTATTTAAGTGGAAAAATTAAACCAACTTACACACCTCATGTTGATGGTGGTGATCATGTCATTGTTATTAATAGCGATAAAGCAGTTTTAACTGGAAAAAAATTAACACAAAAGAAATTGAGAACTCATTCAGGTTATGTTGGAGGATTAAAAGAAACTGATTATAAAACAGTTATGTCAACAAAATCAGATGTTGCTGTTATGCATGCAGTAAAAGGCATGCTTCCAAAAACTACTCTTGGAAAGCAAATGTTAACAAGGCTTAGAGTATATAAGCAAGCAAATCATATGCATGAAGCTCAAAAACCAGAACAAATTTTTGTTAGAGGAGTTAAATAATGGCAGAAGAAAAGAAAGTCGTTAAGGCGAAAACTAAAAAAAATAACTACTATGGCACTGGAAGAAGAAAACAATCTGTTGCAAGAGTTAGACTTTATGAAAATGGCAAAGGTAACATTATTATTAATGATAAAAATATTGATGAATACTTTGGTCTTGAAACTTTAAAGCTTATTGTAAGACAACCTTTGGCTTTAACTAATACTGTTGAAAAATTCGACATTATAGTAAATGTTTATGGTGGGGGGTTGACAGGTCAAGCTGGTGCAATTTGTCATGGAATTTCAAGAGCTCTTGTTGAGGCTGATGAAAACTTGAGAGCTGAGCTTAAAAAAGCTGGCTTGTTAACAAGAGATTCTAGAGTTAAAGAAAGAAAAAAATATGGTTTGAAAAAGGCTAGAAAAGCTTCTCAATTCAGTAAAAGATAATTTAAAAAGAACAACTTCATGGTTGTTCTTTTTGATTTTATTGACTTTTTTAATTCTTTTTATTAAATTAAATATAAATTAATTTGTACAAGGAGCTTTTATGTTTAAGCGAGAAAAAAAGAAAGCCAAAATAGGATTGGCTTTAGGTGGTGGAGGAGCAAGAGGATTTACCCATATTGGAGTGTTAAAAGCTTTTGAAGAATATGGGATAAAGTTTGATGCTATTGCTGGAACCAGTGTTGGAAGCTTAATTGGTGCATTTTACGCAGCAGGTTATAGTTATGAACAGATGTATAGAATTGCGCGTGAAACTGAAATGAAAGATATCAAAACAAATAAAATATTTTTTATGCCCTCTAAAACTGATGGTATTGAAAAATTAATAGTGGATGAACTGGGTGATATTAATATTGAAGATTTAAAGGTGCCATTTGTTGCAGTCGCAGTGGATTTAAAAACAACCGAGGAAATTCATTTGAATAAGGGCAACTTAGCAAAAGCTGTTGCTGGAAGTTGTTGTGTGCCGGGAATTTTTCAACCAGTTGTTTTAGATAATATGATTTTATGCGATGGTGGACTTAGAAATACTGTCCCAGCCAATGTATTAAAATTAATGGGATGTGATTATGTAGTTTCTGTTGATATTAATAAATCTAGAGCTTACGGAACAGAGTCAACAAAAGTTGTTGATGTGTTGGCTTGTTCAATTAGAATTTTAATGAAAAGTAATGTAGTCAAAGGATATTTATATTCTGATGTGCTTTTAAAACCTGAAACTAAAAAATTTAAGTCTACCAAAAAAAAAGGTTATGAGGAAATGATAGAAGAGGGATATAGATGTGCTATTGACCAAATGAACGAAATTATTTCTCTTTTTAATAATAAAAAAATAAGCAAAAGAAAAAGAAAAAAATTTATTGAAGAAAATAGTAAATTTTAATAAAATCAAGTAATGTATGAGAAAAAATTTAAAGATTAGAATTTTAATATGCATAATTTTTGTTGGCATTTTGTGCCTAAGCTTTATATTTGAAAATAAAATTGAGAATTGGTTAAATAAAGATTTCTTTGCCACATTTGAACAGATTAATGAATGCGACTTTAAAGTACACTATATCGATGTTGGGCAGGCTGATGCTATTGCAATCGAATTTCCTAATAATGAAAAAATGCTTATAGATAGTGGCGAATCTTCATCAAAAGAGGTTTTAAAAAATTATTTAACAAATGCTTTATCATGGAATGATGATGAAAAAATCATTAATTATTTTTTAATAACTCATCCTCATGAAGATCATATTGGTGGAGGAGTTACAGTTTTTGAAAACTTTAAAGTTTTAAATTTTTATAGACCAACTGTTTATACCAAGCAAGAATCGAATGAAACTGGTGGTTTCTATTATTCTTCAGCTATATTCGATAAAGTTGTAGAAGCCTCTAAACAAGAAATAGATTGCGTTACTATGTTTTTTAATAATTCAACCGAAATGATTATTGGAAATTGTGAAATCGATTTTCTTTCACCTAAAAAACTTATTTATGAAAATGTGAATAATTATTCTCCAATTTTAAGACTATCATATAATAAAAAAGTTTTTATTTTTACTGGAGATGCAGAAAAAGAGATTGAAAAAGAGGTGGTTTTGAATTATCCAATAGAATATTTAAAAGCTGATGTTTTAAAAGTTGGACATCATGGAAGCAATACCTCTTCTTGTGAGGAGTTTTTAGATGCTGTTTCACCAACAGTTTCGATTATTAGTGTGGGTGCGGATAATACATATGGTCATCCAACAGATAAAATAATAAAAAGACTTGAAGAACATAATTCAAATATTTATAGAACAGATAAAAACGGGAATATTGTTATTGGTGTAAAATCTGATGATTTGTTAATTTTTGTTTTAAAAAATGACAATATTCCTATTAAAATTGAACTTTGGTATATTATTGTTCCGCTAGCAATAGGAGGATGTTATATAATTTTGACGATAAAGATTAAAAAGTCGAAGGACAACTATAAAAATTTAAAAAGCAAAACTAATAAAAAAGTAAAAAAGGCATAAATTGTACAATATTTTTTGCCTCTTATAATATAAGAATTTTAGTTTAAGTAAAATCTGAATCATTATAAAAAATGTAATAAATATATTTGCCTTAATAAAAAATTAGTTGTAATATATAACTTGTGTGATGATTTTGTAATTTTTTAAATTTAATTTTATAGAATATATTGTATTATTTAAAATTGTTTGACACAATATATTGTGATTTAGTAAAATCAAAACATCATAATAAACAAAAGGAGAATATATATGATTACAAAGGTATTAAAAAGAGATGGAACCTATCAAGATTATAATAGGAATAAGATAGGGGAGGCTATTTTTAAAGCTGCAGTTGCTTGTGGTGGCAATGATAAAGAAACTTCTATGGAGCTTGCAAAACAAGTTGAAAATTTGCTAATTAACAGTATTTCATCTTCAATTCCAACAGTGGAAGACATCCAAAATACTGTTGAAAAAGTTTTAATTGAAAATAGACATGCACAGGTAGCTAAATCATATATTCTTTATCGTGAAAAAAGAAAACAAGCAAGAGAAAATAATGCACTTATAGGGGCTACAATTGACTTGTTTGAAGATTATTTAGATGATAGAGATTGGGCAATAAAGGAAAATGCCAATATGCAAAGAAGTATTGCTGGTTTAAACAATTATGTTCGTGAGGCATTTACGAAAAAATATTGGTTAAATGAAATTTATCCTTCTGAAATTGCTGAAGCTCATCAAAGTGGTGCCATTCACATTCATGACCTTGGGTTTTTAGGAGCATATTGTGTTGGCTGGGATCTTCGTAGTATTTTAACAGAGGGTTTTACAGGTGTAGAAGGAAAAGTTAGTAGCAGTCCTGCAAAACATCTTCGTTCCTTTTTAGGACAGGTGGTTAATGCCACTTTTACAATGCAGGGAGAAACAGCTGGGGCTCAAGCATGGAGTTCTTTTGACACCTATTGCGCACCATTTATAAGACATGATAATTTAACATATACACAGGTTAAACAATGTTTGCAAGAATTTGTGTTTAATATGAATGTTCCAACGCGTGTTGGCTTCCAATGCCCTTTTAGCAATGTGACTTTAGATTTAAAAGTTCCTTCACTTTTAAAAGATCAACCTGTTATTATTGGAGGAATTCCACAAGAAACAACTTATGGAGATTACCAAAAGGAAATGGATATTTTTAATATGGCTTTTTGTGATGTTATGCTTGAAGGCGATAGTGATGGCAGAGTTTTTACATTTCCTATTCCAACTATTAATGTTACAAAAGACCTTGATTGGGATAGCCCAGTTGTAGATAAATTGATGGATATAACCTGTAAATATGGAATACCTTACTTTGCTAATTATGTAAATTCAGATTTATCGCCAGAAGATGCTGTTTCTATGTGCTGTAGGCTAAGATTAAATGTTAAAGAATTGAGAAAAAAAGGTGGTGGACTTTTTGGGTCAAATCCACTTACAGGTTCAATTGGTGTTGTTACTATAAATCTTCCACGAATTGCATATCTATCTCAAAATGAAGATGAATTTTTTATAAGATTAAAAAAATTAGCAATTCTTGCCAAAACATCGCTTGAAATTAAAAGAGAAGTGGTTGAAAAATTAACCGATAGAAATATGTATCCTTATTGCAAGTTTTATTTAAAAGATGTTAAAAACAGAACAGGAAAATATTGGGCAAATCATTTTAACACTATTGGAATAGTGGGAATGAATGAGGCTATAATGAACCTATTTTCTAAAGATGAAAATATCACAACTCCTAATGGTCAAGCCTTTGCAATAAAAACCATGAATTTTTTAAGAGATTTAATGGTTGAATTCCAAACAGAAACTGGAAATCAATATAACTTGGAAGCCACTCCTGCTGAAGGTACAACTGCAAGGCTGTCATCAATTGATATTAAAAGATTTCCTAATATATTAACTTCTGGCAAACAAAAGGCTTTTTATACAAATTCAACGCAAATTCCTGTTGATTATACTGATGATATTTTTAAAGTTGTAGAGCTTCAAGATGAACTTCAAAGTTTATATACTGGTGGAACGGTTTTACATTTATATCTTGGCGAAAAAATTGAAGATAAAGAAATATGTAAAAAATTGATTAAAAAAATATTTTCTACTTCTAAAATGCCATATATTTCTATAACTCCTACATTTAGCATTTGCAAAGAGCATGGTTACATAACTGGTGAACATTATGTTTGTCCAAATTGTGGCAATAAGTGCGAGGTGTGGTCGCGCGTTACGGGATATCTTCGTCCTGTTCAAAATTATAATGATGCAAAAAAAGAAGAATACAATAATAGAGTAAAATTTAAAATTGCAAGTGATTTATGAAAATAGCTGGATTAGTTAAAAATTCGTTTGTTGATTATCCAAAACATATTGCAGCCGTTATCTTTACTAACGGCTGTAATTTAAATTGCTTTTATTGTCATAACCGAAGATTAATCTCTGGTAATGTTGAATGCAATTTGACAAATAGTGAAATATTAGAATTTTTGAAGACAAGGGTTGGTTTTTTAGAGGGTGTTGTTATAAGTGGGGGAGAACCAACTCTTCAAGAAGATTTAATTGATTTTATTATTGAAATTAAAAGCTTGGGATATAAGGTAAAACTTGACACAAACGGCACAAACCATGCGGTGGTTAATTATTTAATAGAAAACAATTTGGTTGATTATATAGCAATGGACTATAAAGCGCCAATTGAAAAAATGTTTGAAATTGTTGGAGAATGTGATTTAAAACAAATTATTAAAACAAAAGATTTATTATTAACAGAAAAGGTTGATTATGAATTTAGAACTACATTTTGTCCAAAATTGAATGTTGATGATATACAACAAATAGCCTATGAAATAAAAGGTGCAAAAGCCTATTATATTCAAAAATGTAATTTAAATGACAATAAGAATTTTGAATACATACCCAATAAAATAATGGCTAAAATTGGGTGTGAAAAAGCAGAAAAATATGTTAAAATGTCAAATTTGAGAGGTTTTGATTAATTTTAATCAAATATATTGTCAAACAACATTTTTATGTGTTAAACTTTCCTTAATGGAAAAGTCTCTTATTTTAATTACTGGTCTTTTACGCAATTTCAATAAAGAAGTTGCTTCTTTATTGAGTGACAAACTTGATATTTATCATTTAGATATTCCCGATTTAATTGAGTATGAACTAGCAGATAGGGATAATATTATAGAAAAATGTGGAATAGAATATTTAAACAAATTAGAAAAAAATGCTGTTACTTCGGCATTGTCTTATGAAAACACTGTTCTTTCTTTTGATTTTGAAACTTTTGTAAATTATAGTGAAATATGCAGTAAAAATACAATATCTTTTTATTTGTGTTTTTCTAAAGATTATGTTGAAGATAAAAAAAACATGTTCAACACTATTAATCGCATAGCATATATAGATAGAGACAATTTTTTAAGACAAAAGTGTGAATATGTTATTTTTTTAAACAAAAAAAATAAAACAACGGCTGTTAATGAAATTATAAAAAAATTAAAGGAAATTCTTTTATGAAACTCAATCAAAAAGCATTGAACTATATTCAAACAGTATCGGCAGAAATGATTAAAAAGGCAAACAGTGGTCATACTGGTGTTGCACTTGGAGCCACGACTATATTATACGCACTTTTTAAAGACCATTATAAATTTGATATTTTTGGTGAAAACATTAATCGTGATAGACTTGTTCTTTCTGCAGGACATGCCAGTGCGCTTTATTATACACTTTTATACTCATTTGGATTTGATTATTCAATTGAAGATTTGGAAAATTTTAGACAGGTAGGAAGCAAAACACCTGGACATCCAGAAGTAAATTTCAAATTAGGAATTGAATGTTCAACTGGACCGTTGGGGCAAGGTGTGGCCAATGCAGTTGGAATGGCAATAGCATCAAAACACTATGCCGAAATTTTTAATATGCAAAAATTTCAAATTTTCGACAACAAGATTTATTGTTTTGTTGGTGATGGATGTTTGATGGAAGGAGTTGCACTTGAGGCAATTTCATTGGCGGGTTCTTTGAATTTAAATAATTTAATTTTACTTTATGATTGCAATAAAATTACAATTGATGGAGAACTTGATATCGCCAATCGAGAAAATGTTGTAAAAAAATTTAAAGCCCAGGGTTTTAATGTGGTTGTTTGTAAAAAGGGAAATGACTATAATAGTGTTACAAAAGCAATTGAAAAAGCCAAACATTTTTCTAAACAACCAACAATTATAATTTTTCATACAAAAATTGGTTATAATAGTGATTTGGAAGGGAAAAATGTAATTCATGGGAAACCATTAAATGATTCACAACTTGAAACTTTGAAAAAAAAGTTGGGTATTACCACATCTATGTTTATTCCAAACGGAGTTTTAAAATATTTAAGACAATCAACTAAAAAGAATAATGAGTATTTTGAAGAGTGGAAAAAAAAGTTGGTTCTTTATGAAACAACCCATCCAGAACTCTTTAAAATGTTGCAAATATATAATAGTGATGTTAAATTGCAAAAAGACAAATTATATAAGCTTTTTTCTGAGCCTATAAGTCAAAGAAATGCGAATCATTTAATTTTAAATGAATTGTCTAATAAAATAATCAACTTAATAGGTGGAACTGCAGATGTGTCTGCTTCGACTTTATCGTATATTGAAAATAGTAAAGCAATAAGCCCACAAGATTTTAGAGGCAAAAATATACATTTTGGTGTGAGAGAACATGCTATGGGTGCCATTTGCAATGGAATAAGTTTATTTAGTATGTCTAGATGCTTTTGTTCAACATTTCTTGCTTTTTCAAATTACATGTTGCCATCTATTAGAATGAGCGCACTAATGAAACTTCCAGTGTGGTATTTTTTCACTCACGATTCTATTTATATTGGAGAGGATGGACCAACACATCAATCAATTGAACAAATTGGCTGTCTTAGAATGATTCCTAATTTGCTTGTTTTTAGACCTTGTGATTGTTTTGAATTATGTGATGTTTATGAAATTGCAATGGAACAAAAAAAACCTTGTTGTTTTGTTTTGGCAAAGCAAACCTTGCCAATTTTATCAGTTAAGGGAAAAGCTGGTTATGGTGCCTATATTGCAGTTGAAGAAAAGGAGCCAATTTTAACCATTATGGCTAGTGGAAGCGAAGTGGAAATGGCTGTTGAGGCTAAAAAGATTTTGGATAAACAAGGCATTCGTAGTCAAGTAGTTTCAGTTCCTTGCTTAAATATTTTTGAAAAGCAAAGTAAAATATATAAAAATTCTATTTTAAAAGGCATTGTAGTTGCAGTTGAAGCTAGTAATGACCCATCATGGTTTAAGTATACTCAAAATGTTTTTCATCTTTCATCTTTTGGTGTTAGCGGAAAAGGGGAAGAAGTTGCAAAGCATATGGATTTTACTGTCAACAAACTTGTTAGATATTGTAAAATATTAGTGAAAAATGAGTAGAATATTTATTTTTATTTAAAATTTTTAAATTGGCTTTAAGCCAATTTTTTTTGACAAAATTGTTTAAGTTATAACAAAAGCATCCAATTTTTGAGTGTTATTTTTTATTACAATACTAGTGTGGTTTAAAATTTGGAAATTTATATAGAAAGTGTATTAATAGACAATTTGGTTATAAATAGTATTTTGTTGTTTCTAACAGCGAAAATTTTATCTTATAATTTTAAAAAATCTCGTTTAATGATATCTTCTAGTTTTGCAACAATCATGTCTTTTGTATTTCCGCTTTTTAATCTTAACAGCATAATTTTATTTGTTCTTAAGTTTCTTCTTGGTGCATTAATAATTTTGATGGCTTTTAAAATTAATACATTTAAAGATTTTATTAGATTATTTTTTGCTTTTTTAATTTTAACAGCAGTAATGGGCGGAATGTGTTTTATGCTTTGCTTTGCGTTTAAATCGACCACACAATTTAGTGGTGGAAATCTTGTATATGATGGTATGCCAATAGGCATTGTTGTAATTGTAGTTTTTGTTGTTTGTAAACTTATAAATGATTTTATAAAGTATTTAAGAACAAAGGAAAAAATTAAAAAATTTAAATTTAAAACAATAATAAAAAATTTGGGCAAAGAATATAATTTTATGGGATTTTTAGATTCAGGTAATATATTAGTTGATGTTTTAACTCAAAAGCCCGTTATAGTAATTGGAATTGGTGTTTTTAAAAAGATTTTTAATCTTTCTAATGAAGACATAATAAATGGCAACTTTTCTTTGCAAAACTCTAGATACATAAGAATTAATACTGCAACAAAATTAGAAAAAATGCTTATTTTTGAAGTGGAGGAAATTGTAATTGAATTTGAAAAACCACTAAAACTTCAAAGTCCAATTTTGGGTGTTGCATTAAAAAATTTTAAGACCCAATTTGATTGTGACCTGCTTTTAAATTTAAAGTTAGTTAAATAGGAGATATTATGGTTATAAAAAAATTATTTGAATATATTAAAAGCATTTTCAAAAAAAACATGTTTTCAACTCCTTTAGATATTGTTTGTTATATTTGTGGAAATGAAGCTTTGCCACTTCCTTTAGAATCTGAAGAGGAGCAAATTTTAATAGAAGAGATGAAAAAAAATAACAATGAAGTGGCCAAAGAAAAGTTAATTGAACATAATTTAAGACTTGTTGTTTATATAGCAAAAAAGTTTGAGAGTAGTGGAATTGACCTTGAAGATTTAATTTCTGTTGGAGCAATTGGACTTATAAAAGCAATTCAAACTTATGATAATGACAAAAATATTAAGCTTGCAACTTATGCAAGTAGGTGTATTGAAAATGAAATATTAATGCAACTTAGGAAAACATCAAAGCAAAAGGTTGAAATTAGTTTGGATGAGCCTTTAAATTGCGATAGTGATGGCAATGAACTTTTGCTTGCAGATGTTTTATGCTTTGAAGATGAAAATGTTACTAAAGATTTAGACTTAAATATTGAAAAACAACTACTTTTTTCCTCTCTTCAAAAACTTCAAAAGCGAGAAAGAGAAATTATGATTTTGCGTTTCGGACTTTTTGGAAAAGAAGAAAAAACTCAAAAAGAAGTTGCAGATTATCTAGGTATTTCTCAAAGTTATATTAGTAGGATAGAAAAAAAGATTTTAACTAAAATGAAAAAAGAATTGGACAAGCTTAGTGGTTAATTACTTTAAATAAATCTTTTGAATACATTAAGTTTTATTTTGCAAAAAGCTTATATAAAATTTTATTAAACCAAGATATTGGTAGAATTTTAGAGAAAAAATAGAATATCTTGTATTGAAATCCAATTATATATAAAGGTTTCGTTTTTTGCTTGTTGCATATTTTTAAAATTTTTTTACCAGCTTTATTTAAAGGCATTCGTTTGTTTTCCCTTGAAGAAATGTTATTTAATGTTTTTTTAAGATTATGGGAACGAATATTTTCGTCTTCAAATATTATTCTATTTTTTGAAAAATTAGTTTTTATATCTCCAGGACAAATAGAAACGACCTCGATTCCATATTTTAATAATTCCATTCTCATTGACAAAGACAACATGTGGGATGCAGATTTAGAAGCACAATATATGCTTCTAAATGGAAGGGGAAAAAGTGCGCATGCAGAGTTTATATTAAATATTTTGGATTTGTTGTTCATAAGAGGAAGCGCTTTTTTTATACAATTTAATAAACCAAAAAAATTTACATCAAAGTTTTCCTTAATAGCATTTTCTGGAAGTAATTCTGTCACACCACAAACTCCATAGCCGGCATTATTAATTAAAATGTCTATTCTTCCATAC
This sequence comes from uncultured Clostridia bacterium, assembly GCA_944381825.1. Taxonomy (GTDB): domain Bacteria; phylum Bacillota; class Clostridia; order Christensenellales; family UBA1242; genus CAJKWP01. The sequence goes on along the minus strand of CALWMK010000002.1, from coordinate 10,997 downwards.
TTTTGTTGAATAAATTTAAATGCATCATTTATACTCTCCAAATTAGCAACATCACAAGGATATGAAAAATCAGTTTTTTCTTGCTTGCGAGATAGTGAAATAACTATTTCTTTTTTTTCAAATTCTTCTTTTAAAAATTTGCCAATTCCGCTAGATGCTCCTGTTATAACAACAATTTTTTTCATGAATTTTTCCTTTTTGTCAATCATACTTTAATATATAATAAAAGTCAAATGACTAATACTAATTAATAGTTTATTTTACTTGAAAAGATTAATAAAAGATGCTATAATTAATCAGTTTTATAATTTGTTAAAAACTAATTTAATTATTTTTAATTAAATAAAAATTAATGAGGTGAAATATGGAATTTAATTCTAGAAAAAAATTTATTTTAGCTGCTGGTATTATTTATGTTGTTTTTGGTGTCTTAAATTTGATTATTTCATTGGTCTTATTATGTAATGAAAATTTTTTTGAAGTTATAAATGAATATGTCGCTCAGTATATGGAATATTATACCTCAACACAAATTGAAATGATTGATATTGTATCTATAATGAAAGGAACTTTTATAGTTTCACTTGTTTTTGGACTCTTAAGTGTAGTTTTTGGTGTTTATTTTATTGTTATAAGTAAAAAATGGTCTGAAGAAGTTTTCCTAACTAAAAAAACACAGTATATTGTTTTGACCATAATATCTTTTCTTTTATGCGGAAATATTTTAACTTTAATATTTTTGCTTCTTGCATTATACTCTAAAAATGGAAATGCAACTGCTCAGGTTGCCACAAATAACATAAATGAAGAAAACGAAAACAAAAAAATGTTAGATGAAATAGAAAAACTTAAAAATTTAAAAGATTCTGGGGCATTGACCGATGAGGAATACACCGAACTTTTAAGTAAAATTATAAAATAAAGAGGAGGAGTAATGAAAAATAGAGGTTCTACTTTATTCAAAATTTCTGGAATTTTAGCTATTGTTTTAGGCGCAATATTATGTGCTGTTTCTCTTTTCACATTCTTTATCACATTGGCTTTTGGAATTCCTATTATTATAGGTGGGAATAGGATAATGAATATGGCTGATTTGAGCAATGAAGAAATTGAACAAAACAAAACAGCAATTATAGGATGGTCGATTTTCTTTTTAATTGTAGGCACCATTTCAGGTGTTTTGTCTTTGATAGGTCTTATTATGTGTGAATCTTCATCTAATCAATCATCGCAAACGCAAGCTAATTTGAACGAACAAAAAACTCAATCTCAAAATAATAATGAAAATATTCATGTTTATAATGAAAATGAGCCCTCAACAATGTTTGAAAACAAGGCTGAAAAACTTGAAAGACTTTTGTCACTTAAAGAAAGAGGAATCTTGACGGAAGAAGAATTTAAATCACTTAAAGAAAAAATCTTAAAAGAAGATTAGGAGAAATGGAAAATAACGAAATTAATAAAATTTTAAATTTTGTTGCACATTGTAATGAATTTATTAATGGAAAATTTTTGTTTGCCAATTTAAAAATTAAAGAGATTGAGCAGTCTATAGAAGATTCTGAACAAATTTCTTTGCTTATCAAACAATGTGAAGCTGATTTTAAATATTCATTGGAACAAACAAAAGCTTTTATTAAAATGCCAACAAAACCTGGTTATTTTGTCAAACCAGAAGAACCCGATAAATTTATTGCTCTATGTCACTTGTTAATTAAAGATATCGCTCTTGGAGTTAAAGATTTTGACAGTTTTGCTACAAAATATTTTGAGGACGAACAATTGTCAATTCAAGAAAAATTTTGCAAACAAATTATTGAGCCTTTTAAAAATTTGATTGCTGATTATTTTGAACTCTCAAAAGATAATGAAACTTTTTTCAAATTAGAAAAATCTAAAAAGGAACCAAAATCAGAAAATACTAAAATTGAGCAGGATGATAAAAAGCAAATTTATTTAGAAATAATTGAAGTTTGTAAAAATTTAATAGAACAAATTACAACAAATGATTTTGAAAAAAATTTAAAAAACTCAGCACTTATTATTTTATTGGAAGTAATAAGAGCTTGTGAAAGGCAAGATGAGCAAAATGTTTATGCTCTTTTAATTGGTCTTTCTTATTTAGAAGATAAATTTAAACCGCTCAATCATTTGTTTGATGAACTCGCATTAGTTTTTGAAAAATTATAAATAATAAAGTTTTTATATGTTAAAAACTTTAGAAATTATAAATAATAATTTGGTCTATATTTTTCTTTAATTAAAAGTATAAACATTTTAAAAGGGCATGTGTTTTATCATGCTCTTTTATAATATTAAACATAGTAAGCAAGCAATTATTGTACTAAAAATACAATGAGTTAGCTTTTGCAAAAAGAAAAATTTAAAACTATATTCAATTTTTTTAATAAAAGCAAAAGATTGAAATGCGGTTGCAATACCTCCAAATGACAATATTGCTGTAGACAAAATAATTTTAAAATTCATACTTATTGGAAGCAAGGCAATATCTTTTGCTCCATGAGTGATTTCTAAAAAACCATTAAATAAGGCATTTAAAATCGTAGTATTGTTCATTGAAAATAGCCTATTTAAAAATTCGATTAAAATGAAAAAAACAATAATATAAGTGCCAACAATAAACATTGAGTTGGCTGATGAAATTGCTGTTTCAGATAAAAAATTGTCCGTTGATGATTGTTCAATGTTTGCCTTTAATATTTTTTTATCATTTTTATGATAGTTCCTATAAACTATTCCGTTTATAATTGCACCTAATAGATGGGCAATTAAAATGATATAACCTGCTTGTTTTGATAGTAAAAGTCCAACACCAACAGTGCCAATAATAAACATAGGTCCACAATTTGTGCAAAAACAAATTGTTCTATGTGCTGTTCCTCTATCAATTTTTCCTTCAAGGTATAAATCTGTTGTAAGTTTTGCGCCAACAGGATACCCAGACATTATACTCATGATATAAATATAACTGGAAAGACCATCAGTATTAAAAAGAAACCTTGTAATTGGTGTGCAAAGATTTGCAAAATGATCTACAAGTTTTAGCTTTGTTAAAAACTTGGTGTAAACCAAAAATGGGAAAATGCTTGGCAAAACAACTGTTGCCCAAATTAAAATTGAGTTTAAAGTGACAGCAATATACTTTTCAGGATTAACTACCATAGAAAGAATTACAAAAAAAAGCAATATTGATAGCAAAATTGCGTAAAGGCTTAACTTTTTGTAATTTTTATTTTTTTTGAATTTGACAAAGGTTTTTGAATTCATTATAATTACCATAGAAAATATTTTTTTTGTATTTTCTTTTATAAAGATTATTGCAAATATGTTTGCACTTATAATTTAAAATATGTTTGTTAATTGGTAAACTATGACAAAAAGAGAGATTTTATGAAAATAAAAAAACAACTTTTAAAACTTGCTAGAAGGAAGAATAAAACAATTGTATTTCCTGAAGCGGGTTATAGTGATAGAATCATAGAAGCAAGTCAAATTCTTGCACATAAAAAAATTTGTAAGGTTATATTAATCGCTGATGAATCTGCACTTTTATTGCGTTTTAAAAAACTAGATGGTGTTACTATAATCAATCCCAAAACTAGTGACTTAAAACAAAATTTTATTGATTTGCTTTTGGAAAAAAGAAAACATAAAGGGCTAACATATGAACAAGCAGAGATTTTAGTCGAAGAACCCTTTTATTTTGCCACACTTTTAGTTGAAAGTGGATATGCGGATGGTATGGTTTCTGGTGCTGAAGTTCCTACGGCTCAATCGTTGCGTCCAGCTCTAGAAATAATAAAAGCTAATGCAGAAATAGCATCTTCTTGCTTTTGTTTTGTTGGGAAACACAAAAATTTTGATTTGCCAATTTTTTTGGCTGATGGTGGTCTTTGTCCAAATCCTACCGCTAATCAGTTGGCTTTAATTGCAAAGCAAACTGTGGTTACACTTAAAACATTGTTTCCCGAATTGGAGCCTAAAGTTGCTTTTTTAAGTTATTCAACCAAAGGAAGTGCAAACGGAGAACTGATAGAAAAAATTAGGGAAGCTCAAAGTATTTTTTCTAATGAAAATCCTACAATTTTAAATGATGGAGAATTGCAGTTAGATGCAGCGCTTGTGCCAAGAGTTTCAAAATTAAAATGTCCAGAATGCAATGTGGCAGGCAAGGCAAATATATTGATTGTTCCAGATTTAAATTGCGGGAATATGCTATATAAAGCAATACAATATTTTGGTAATTTAACCGCTGTAGGTCCTATTGTTCAAGGGCTAAATAAGCCAGTTAACGACTTGTCAAGAGGTTGTAATATTGATGATATTTTACTTCTTACAGCTGTTACAATTTTGCAAAGCACATAAAAAGGAGAAAAAAAATGAAAGTTTTAGTAATTAACGCAGGAAGCAGTTCGTTGAAATTTCAACTATTAGACATGGAACAACAAAGAGTTCTTGCAAAAGGAAATGTTGAGAGAATTAATGAGGGGGCATCGTTTTTAAGATATAAAGCAAAAGGTGTTGAAAATAAGTATGATAAAGACATAAAAAACCATAGCGAAGCTTTGGCTTTTGTTTTAGAAAAACTTACAGACGAACAAGTCGGAGTAGTTTCAAGTCTTGATGAAATTGGTGCATTTGGTCACAGAGTCGTTAATGTTGGTGATAAATACTTTGATAGTGTTTTAGTCACAAAAGAAATTTTGGAAGATTTTAAAACCAAGGTTGACTTTTCACCATTACATGTTCCAGGAGCTATTGCTGGAATTGAAGGGGCTATGAAAATTTGTCCTTCTAAGCCTAATATTGCTGTTTTTGATATTGGATTTCATAAATCAATTCCGGAGCATATTTTTAAATATGCCATTCCTAAAAGATACTATGATGAATACAAAATAAGAAGATATGGTGCACATGGTACTAGTCATCATTATGTAACCTTGAGATGTGCTGATTTATTGGGTAAAAATCTTGAAGATTTAAATATGGTTTCATGTCATTTGGGAAGTGGTGCAAGCATAACAGCAGTTAAAGGTGGAAAAAGTTTTGACACTTCTATGGGCTTCACTCCTCTTGAAGGAATTATAATGAACACAAGAAGTGGCGATATTGATCCTGCTGTTGTGGAATTTATTTGTAATAAAGAAAACAAGACTGCTAGTGAAGTTATTAAAATGTTAAACAAAGAAAGTGGGCTTTTGGGTGCTATTGGAAATGGAATGTCTGATATGCGAGATATAACTGAAAATTTGGACAATGAAGATGTTAAACTTGCTTTTGATATGTATTGTCATAGAATTAAAAAATATATTTGTGCTTATATTGGAATTTTAGGAGGTGTAGATGCAATTGTTTTCACTGCTGGTTGTGGAGAGCATACTCCAGAACTGAGGGAAAAAGTTGTTGAAAATCTTGAATTTATGGGTATTAAAATTGACAATAACAAAAACTACAATGCTCCTAGAGGAGAGGAGTTTGAAATTAGTGATACAAATTCAAAAGTAAAAATTTTTGTTATTCCAACGGATGAAGAGCTTATGATTGCTAAGGAATGTTTGAAATTTATATAAAAATCACTTGACAAAAATTGTTAAAGTAAATATACTATTTTAAGTATTTTGCAAAGGATTTTTGTGCCTTTATTAAATAAGCGAGAAAATGTAGGAGGAAATTGAAATGGCAGTTCCAAAGGGTAAGGTCTCTAAAGCTAGAAGAAATTCAAGAAACTCAGCCAATTTTAAAAATTGCGCTCCAACTCTTATTGAGTGTCCAAGTTGTCATGAATTAAAACAACCTCATGTGGTTTGTCCAAAATGTGGAAACTACAATGGGAAAAAAGTTGTAGAGAAAAAAGAAAAGAAACAAGATTAAGTTTAAATTAAATATCAAGCTAGTATTCTTAATTTAAGTCAAAGCTCAAGTATACTGCTTGATTTTTTTTATAACTAAAAAATAATAGCTTTATCTGTTATTCGTCTAGTTGTCAATTAATGAAATTAAAAGATTAAAGATGATTAACATAATTTTAATATAGATTTCATTTAATTGACAACAACCTTGACAAATATTATTTTTTTTAGTAGAATAAAATTATCAGTCAGCCAGATGGTCGCAAGTTGTTTGTTATGAGCAATTTGAGGAAAGTCCGAGCTTCATAGAACAGGGTGCTTGTTAACTGCAAGTGGAGGCGACTCTAAGGAAAGTGCAACAGAAAATAACCGCCAAGTAATTGGTAAGGGTGAAAAGGTGGAGTAAGAGCCCACCGCTCACTTGGAGACTTGTGAGGCATATGTAAACCCCACCTGAAGCAAGGTTAAAAAGAGTGTATATGTTGTTCGCATTACTCTTTAAAAACACCGCTTGAGTTTGTTGGAAACAACAAGCCTAGATAGATGACCATCAAATACAGAACTCGGCTTATAGACTGACTGAAACCATTATCCATCTTTATGATGGATTTTTTTTAAGTAGAAAAGGTCGACAGAAGAGATAAATTATAGTTTGGTTTTTTTGACAGATTCGCTCATATTAAGGAAAGCTAATTATAGCAATGATAATGGGAATTATAAAATAATATTTTTATATATTTGCTTTTGTATTTTGACAAAAGCATTTTTTTTTCTTCTTTTTCTCTCATTTTTCTTTTGTTCACTTTTGTTAAAATTTTAGAAAAAGGAGAAAAAGTATGCAAATAAAAAGTAGGGTCTATAATAACACTCTTTATGTTGTTTTGTGTGGCGAATTAGATGAACATACAGCATATCATACTAGACATACCTTGGATGAAATCTTTGACAAAAACGACTTTAGGCAAATCATCATTGACCTTTCTGAACTCGATTTTATGGATAGCACAGGTATTGGTGTTTTAATTGGCAGATATAAAAGAATGAAGGATAGGGGAATTTCAATTTTTATATGCAATCCTTCATCTCATGCAGAAAAAATATTTAAAATGACTGGGCTTTATGACATCATGCCCAAAATAAGTTAAAGGAGAAAATTATGATAATAAATCAAATGGAAATTACATTTAAGGCTTTATCAATCAATGAAGGCTTTGCAAGAGCATGTGTTGCAGCGTTTTGTGTTCAATCTAATCCAACTTTGGATGAACTTACAGACATAAAAACAGCTGTTAGTGAGGCTGTTACAAATTCAGTTGTTCATGCATATCCTAAAAAAGCAGGTGATATAACCATAAAGGTTGAGTTAAATGATGATAATAGTGTTAGCATACAAGTAATAGATTATGGTATTGGTATAAAAGATTTTAAAAAAGCATGTGAGCCATTTTATACAACAAAGCCAGAGCAAGAACGAAGTGGTATGGGCTTTACAGTTATGGAAAGCTTTATGGATAATATAACTCTTTCAAAAAACAATCCAAGTGGATTGATTGTTACAATGGAAAAGAAATTTGCTAGTAGTTCAAATCTTGCTGTTGGTGAATGATGTTGGATTATGAAAAAACATTAGAACTTGTCAAACTTGCACAACTTGGAAATGAAGAAGCAAAAGAAGCTTTAATCACAGAAAATTCTCCACTTATAAAAAGTGTTTTAAAGCGATTTAAAAACAAAGGATTAGAATACGATGATTTATATCAATTAGGTTGCATAGGATTTTTAAAAGCTATTAACAATTTTGATACATCATTTAATGTAAGGTTTTCAACCTATGTTGTTCCAATGATTGTTGGAGAAATTAAAAGATTTTTAAGAGATGATGGAAGTATTAAGGTTTCAAGAGCAATTAAAAGCCAAAATTATTTAATTAATAAATTTATAGAATCCTATTTTAAAGAACATCAGAAAAAACCATCGACATCAGAAATTGCAAAGTATTTTAACATGGACGAGTGTGAAGTTGTTTTTACTATGGATTCATCAAAAATGCCTATTTCAATTTATACTCCTCTTGGAGATGATGCAAATAAAACACAACTGTTAATAGACAAATTTGTTGAAGATGACCAAACCGATGAATTTTTAGATTCTGTTTCTTTAAAAAATTCCTTGCAGGAACTTGAAAGTAGAGATAAGCAAATAGTTCTTTTGCGTTTTTTTAAAGACATGACTCAAAGTGAAATTGCTAAAGAATTGGGTATATCTCAAGTTCAAGTGTCAAGATTGGAAAATAAAATACTGGAAAAACTAAGACAAAAATTAAGTTGAGTCCTAAAAAATAAATTTTAGTTATTTATTGACAAAAGCAATTTTATTCACTATACTTATATCACGATATAGGAACTAAAAGGCGGTGAGATAAGGTGACAACGGTCAAAGTTGGCGAAAATGAAAGCTTAGAAAGCGCTCTTAAAAGATTTAAAAGAAAATGCCAAAAAGACGGAATAATCGGTGACATAAGAAAGAAAGAAGCTTATGATAAACCAAGCGTCAAAAGGAAGAAAAAATCTGAAGCCGCTAGAAAAAGAGCTAGAAAAAGAGCATAAACTAATTCCAAAGCATTTTGCTTTGGAATTTTTTATAGAAATATTTAAAAATAAAACAACATAAACTTAAAATTTTAAATCAATTTCCAGTTCTATCTTGAAAAAAAGATATAAACAAGATATAATAGAGATATGAAAAAATATATAGAAGTAAAGAGCTATGATGGAAGTTTAGTAAGGATTGAGGAAAGTCATAAAGAGGAGTATTTGAAAAATCAAGAAAAGATTAAAAAACTCCTTCAAGAAGGTAAAAGTCTAGACCAAGCGCTAGAGAACATGAAAAAGGTGAATAGATGAATATTCAAGAGAAGATAGTAGAACAAAATAGAAACTTTGGCATTGAGACCAAATTTTTTGATGATGAAGATATATTGGGGTATTGTTTTGACAAGACAATATATATAAATAGCAATGCGGGGAACTTAGAATTAGTGAACAACCATGAGCTATTGCACTTTTATGAAAACACACCGTTGTTTCTTTCTATCAAAGAGAAAGTTTTATCAAGGTTTAGTTTAGATGAATTGGAAGAGAAACTAAAAGAGTATAGATTAAAATACTATGGGATATATGACAACGATGAGATATTAAAGACAGAGATAACAATTGATGCGATGATAGGGAATGGCAAAATTCCAGTCAAAGTTTGTACCTATGCGCAAAAAGCCTATGCAAAAATTAAAACCGCACAAAAGCAAAGGGTGAAAGAGAAAAGATATTTACGCTTGAACATATCGGTTAAATTAGAGCAACAATTTGCACAACTAACACAATGGGAAAAGATATTTGTATTAAATTACTATCAAAACGGCAAGTTTTTGCCAACCAATAAAGATACAAAGTATCAACAAGTTAGAGCAGACATAGAGAAAGAGTTGCAGAGGTTGTACAAAATTGCAGAAGACCAGGAATATTTTACAATCAGGATAGAAAACAATAAATATTTAGAAAGAAAATATGAGAGTGAGATAAAGGCATTAGTTTATAGGGGAGAGGGAGAACTAGCAGAGGAATATAAAAATAACAAAAAAGAAGTTTTAAAAGAGATGGCGAAGATATTAGGGGGAAATCAAAAGGAAGAATACAAGCACATAGTGGATCTATTGAAGGGAACAAACTATGAGCCAGCTTTCAAAGCTTTAATATTAAATGAAACACTAACCAAATGCTATAGGACAAAGCAGGAAGGAGAGAGTACAAAACATATAGTTGAGAAAAGGATACCACATGAGACAATAACTGGACATTTAACAATAAATGAAGATGTACTCTCAACGATATATACAAAAACAAAAGAAGATTCAAACTTTACCAACCTGTATTTTGCTGGCCTAGCACTTTCAAATGAAAGAGTAAGAGAAAAGAATACGGTTAAGATAGAAAAACTAAACACATATAATAAAGGCAAATGGCTAAGATTCAAGGGGAAAAATACAGATTCAAAAAGATATGTGCAAAATGCACAAGAGTTAGCAGCTTTAGTAAAGGATACACCATGGTGCACAAAAACATTGGCATCAAACCAACTTCAAGATGGAGATTTTTATGTATTTGTAGATAATGAAAACAAACCACATATAGCGGTAAAGATGAGAGGAAATACAGTAGATGAGTTGCGAGGGATACAGAATGGGAACGTCCAAGAATTAGAAGAAGAGTATCGAGAGGTAGCGATAGAGTTTTTGACAAAGAATAGGGATATACAAGATGGCGACAAATGGCTAGAGAAAGAAGAGTGGAATAAGCGCTTAATAGAATGGAACAAAAAGATAAATGAAAACACCTTTAAAAAAGAGGAAATAGAATTATTAATTAAAGATTTGACATTTAAAGATTACAAAGCGCATGGTGGAGTTAATAGTAACAAGGAAAAATTAATAAGAAACATGCCAAATATACGAAGCTGTTTAGCCGAATATTTTAATTGTAGAGAAGAAAAGATATATTTTAAAGGGGATGGAACTAAGGTTAAAAAAATAAAGGCAGCTTTTGGAGAAGTCAATAGCAAATTTAAAGATTTGTCTAATTTATTGGTGGTTATAGGAAAAGCGGATTTTGTAGACTCAGAAGTTATAGATTTAAGTAGCTTAGAAAGTATAGGTGGATATGCAGATTTTAGATATTCACAAGTAACAAACTTAAGAAACTTAAAAAATATAGGAAGAAATGCATATTTTAGTAATTCAGAAGTAACAGACTTAAGTAACTTGGAAAGTATAGGGGGATATGCAGATTTTAGATATTCACAAGTAACAAACTTAAGAAACTTAAAAAATATAGGGGGATATGCAGATTTTAGTAAATCGAAAGTAACTGATTTAAGTAACTTGCAAAGTATAGGGGGAGGTGCAGATTTTAGTGATTCAGAAGTTCAATACTTAAGAAACTTAAAAAATATAGGAGGAAATGCATATTTTAGTAATTCAGAAGTAACAGACTTAAGTAACTTAAAAAATATAGGGGGATATGCAGATTTTAGTAAATCGAAAGTAACTGATTTAAGTAACTTGCAAAGTATAGG
>CALWMK010000001.1 GCA_944381825.1 uncultured Clostridia bacterium | reverse complement strand
CATAGTTTATATTATCGGAAGTCAGAGGAAAGCAATGCGAAGCATTATTTTCAAATGACTGATGTTAATTCAAACAGTGATGAAGAAAAAACTTTAGTTTTTGCTTTGTTTTGTGTAAACAAAACTTAAATTTTGATGCAAGCAAAATTTAACATCACATAGTTTATATTTAGTTCCATAATAGGAGTTTTTACTCCTATTTTTTTATTAAAATATAACTTAACTAATATATGTTTCATACATAATTATTTTATGTTGGGAAAAATTAAATTAGAGGTGAATATGGAACAAATACCAGCTTTTGAACATAAAAATAAAGAAAAAATGAAAAGAAATGGGTATATTATTGCAATCATAATTTTAAGTATACTTTTAATTGCGTCCAACTTATTTTTTTTTCTTGGTGTTTATTCTAAATTTAATATGTTTAGTTTTGAACCAGCTTTTTCTTTAGGAGATAGTATTACCATTAATTTAGAAGCCAATTCTTCGTCTTCATCTGGACTTAGTTTTGTGGGCTCTTATCTACAAGGTGTTGAATATTTAGGAAAAACTAGTGTAAAAATGTCTAATTCCTCAAATCCTGTGGTGCTAAGAAGCAAGTTTTATACCATGACAGATAATGGAGGAACTTTGGATGTTACACCAATAATAGATTCAAATTGGATTGTGGGAGAGGATGGTTATTACTATTATATATTTAAATTAAATAAAGGTGAAAAAATTACACTTTCAAATGGTTATATTCTTCCTAATTTTAATGCCAATCAAGACAAATTATATATTGTTAACATCTCTTGCGAAACCTTGACCGACAACTTAGATTTCGCAACAATATGGGCTACAGCTCCTTTAGAATGGCTTGATGTTATAAATCAAATAGCATAATTTTTTTGACAAAATGCTAAGGGTTGTGTATTATATTGATATAAGGGGTTTATATGGCAAAAAAAGATGATAATTTAAGCGCTCATGAAATAATTGAAGCACTTAATAAAAAAAATGTTGTTGTAAGTGATAAAGTTAAAAAAGAATTGGAATTTGCCAAAGTGGCAACAGAAATTGTTGACAGTCACAATCAAAATTGCAAAAAGAAAAAATTAATCTATGGAATAAGTTTGGCAGCTGTTTTGATTTTACTTTTGATTTTGGCACTTTTTTTGCCTAATGCTGGGCAAACTAGCAAGTTGTTTTTTAACTAAAATAATTTATTTGTAATAGAAAAGATGACTTTATTTTATTTAATATTCAGATAATGTTGACTCATTTTAAAAAGAGGATGATTATGAATAAAAAAGTGATTTGGATTTGTTCTATTATTTTAATTTTGCTTGTTGTTGTCGGAGCTGGCATTGGAATTTGGTATAATAAAAAAATTAATTCAAATGTGGCAAAATCTATTGTTCAAATTTCGGTTAATCCCAATGTTCAATTTATTTTAAATGATTCCAATAGAGTTATAGAGGTGAATTATTTAAATCAAGATGGAGAAATAGTTTTAATTAATGCAAATGTAAAAGGTAAAAAGTTAGACGAGGTTGTGGATATTTTTATAAATGCCTCTATTGAGGTTGGTTACATTGATGTGGACACTCTTGGTACTAAAATTGAAATTTATGTTCAAAATGAAAATTCAGAAGAAGTTGAAAAACTTCAAAATCGAATTATTAAAAATATAAATAATATTTTTGATAAAAATGGCATTATAGCTGGGGCTGTTGCAAGAGTCAAGGATGATTTAATTACAAAGGCACAAGAATTTGGAGTTAGTGTTGAAAAATATTCGCTTATGTTACAAGCCAGTATTTTGGATACATCATTAGATATTTTAGATTTAAAGGAAAAAACCGAGCAACAAATTCTTGAAATAATTAAAAATTCGGTTGCAGAATATCAAAATATTGCCTTTTCTTTAAAAAATAGCTTTGTTGAAAGTATACAAACTTTAAAAAATCAATTTGTAGATATGTTTGAATTAGATGAAGAAATTGAATATTTAAAGGAAAGTATAAATAAAACTAATTTAACTGAAGAAGCAAAAGAAACTATAAAAGCACAAATTGACAGATGTTACGAGAAGTATAATGAACTTAAAGTGAAATTTGATGAAGAATATAATAAGTTGGTTAAAAAATTTGAGGAAGATAGCCACAGTTATATTTTAAAAAGCAAGGAAAAATTTAAAGAGTTAAAAGAGAATAATAGTGCTAAAATCAAACAACATTTAAATAATTTTAATAGTAACAGTGAAGAAGTTAAGCAAAAAATAAAAAATTATAGAAATTCATTAAATGTAGCTTAAATGCATTCAGGTTTAAAATTATTTGTTTTTAATTTGCTATCATAAAAAATGGTTATTGATTGATAAAAAAATACCTTCTATATTTATAAAAGGTATTTTTTAATGTTTATTTATCTTGCTCAAGTTCTTTTTGTGTTGAATTTTTTTCTTTTTCTTTAGAGTTAAGTGTTTTTGTAAAAGAAAGTTCACTGTTTTTAAAGTTTTGTATACAAGAATTTATGTCGTTTGTAATGTTTTTTAATTGGGTTATAGCATTTTGTTCTTCTTGTTCGTTTTGAGCATTCTTTAAAGTTGCTAGCATGTTTTGCATTTCTTTATCTTTTGTTTCAACTTGATTTTTTTGCATTTCCAAGTTAATTTTTTCGTGTTCAAGCTTAGAAATTTTGTTTTTTGATTTGGCAACTTCTTCGATTTCTAATAGGGTAGAATGTTCTTTTTTGCACTGAGCAAGTTTACTATTACAAGTGTTAATTTTACTGTCCATTGTGGAAAGAACTTTATTTATTTTTGATTGTTTTGTTTGATATAAATCTAGCGCTTTTTTCTTATTTTGAAAGTTTTCATTATTTACTTGTGATGTTTTTTGCTCCATTGAAGAATCTTCTACTTCTTGTTGCTTTGTTTGTTGTTTGTTTTTCTTATTATCTGCTTTTTTATCTTTCTTTTCTGCTTTTTGTTCTTTTTTATTTTCTTTTTTTATTTGTTTTGTCACTTTATTTTCAAGTTTTTTTGCTTTTTTCTTTTCTTTATTGGCCTTCTTTTCTTCTTTAGATTTTCTTTTAATTTTTACTTTTGAAAGTTTGTCTTCAAAAGTATAAGTCAAACTACCGGTTGTTAATGCTGAAAGACCTAAAATTAAAGGAAGAAGACCACCACCGATACTTGTCAATATGCTTGCTACAAAAAGTGCTAAAAAGAATAGCTTTGCAATTATAGAAAAGTCATAGGTTTGCTCTTCTCCTTTTGTTTTTGTCACTTCTTTTGGCTTTTCAGTTTTTTTGTTTTCTTTATTTTCAATTGAATCGTTTGTCGTTTCTTGAACATTTTCATCCAGTTTGCTTTCTGTAGTTTGTTCTGAAACATTTGATTGTAAATCATTTGAAGGAAAATTTTGATTTGATTCGTCAGACGAAGAGTGCTGTAAATATTCGTTTGAAAGTGGATTTCCCAACTCTTTGTCTAATTCATCTTGTGACATTTCGTTGGCAGGTGGAGTGTTTTTTAACACCTCTTCAGGTATTACTTGATTATTTTCTGTTTGATAATAATTAAAGTTAAAATCATTTAAACTTTTTTCATATTCTTCACTTGTTGGGTTTAAGTCGCTTTGCATATTATTTCCTTTTTCATTTTGTAAATTTTGTGAATTTAAGTTGTCTTGAGCATGAGTTGTTTCAATTTGAGGATTTTTTTTAGTGAGTTCTCTTTCTTTTGATATTGCCTTTATATTGACAAGTTGCCCCAGCTTGGAACTATCTTGAATGTTCATTGGTTTATCTCCACCAATTAGTTTCCATGCTTCATCGATATTTTCTTTGGTGAGCCCTTCGATTGCAATGGCTTTTGTTGTTTTTGCATTTCCTATGCCTTTTGGTCCAGGGAGGGAAATGGCAAGCATAAACTCATTTGAATTTTCTTTAGAATAAAAATTTGTATTTTCTGGAGTGAAATTAAAAAGTTTATTGCCGTTGACCACATAGCACATTGTTTCATTGGTTTTAGTATTATAAATTTTTGCAAGCTTTAAGGTTTTTTTGCCAACATTTATTTTTGAAGTTGTTATTTGTATAGAATAATCATCAGCAATATGTTCTGAGAAAGAATTTTTTTGAGCCATGAAATCAAAGATATTAAAAAATTGTGATGGAAGATTTTTAATTTCAGTATGTTTAAAATTACTAGTAAGTAAATTAAAAAAGTGAATTGGTAAATCTATCTCTAAAGGTTGATCATATTCAAGAATGTTTGAATAAGATTTTTCATTTCGTTTTTGAATGAAAACATTGTTTGACGCAAACTTTATTTTAGTAAAACTTTTTTGTGTGGAAGAATTTAAACTAATTTCAAAATTCTGGTTACTATCTATTTTTAATTTTTGAATATCAAAAAGCAAAAAATCACCTTGTTTGGAATCTGCACTGCTCTCTAATAATTTATATAATTTATTTCCTTTGTGAATTTGAAGCAAGTATTTTCCTTTTTCTAAAGAATTTTTGTCTTTTTGAATAAATTCAATAATACATCCAGGGCCTATTACAAAAGCATTTGAAAACCCAAGTTCAATTTTTTGTTTTGAAACTTGTTGATTTTTATCTAACACTTTCAATTCAATGAAACCTTCGTTCAAAATTGCAACCTCCTTTTTATTATCTTATTATATTATGTTACACCTATTCTGTCAAGAGTAATATTAATTAAAAAATAGGATTGGTAAGCGATGTCATTGAACTTTGTTATCAATTTGCTCATGTATAAATTGAATAAAAAACAATGTTATAACTTTATTTTTCTGGTTTGGTAATTAATTTTTTTTAATTTCAAATTTAGCGTAATAAAATTTATTTAACTAAAAAAATTAGTTAATTGACTAAAATGATTTTAAAAATATAAATTTATTATTTTTTTAAAGCTAATTTTAATTTGAGATTTTTAGCAAATTCTTTGAATTTTATGTATTAAGATTAAAGTATTTTTTCAATTTTTTATTAAGGGTTTAAATTAGTTTTTTTATTTATTTTAATTTATTAGACTAAAAATTATTTTTATTTAAAATATTATGAGTATTTTTTTTTATTATGTTTGACTTAAAAGTTATTCAAATTGTATAATTAAATTACTAGATTTTGAAGATACTAAAACAAAAATCAATTATTTATTTTGCTTTTTGTAAAAGATAAAAATAAGGGTGTGGGATATGAGATTTTTTAAAATATTTTTAATTGTATTCTTTTCATTGATTGGAACTGTTGGTGTTATTTTGGGAATTATGTATTTAGCTGGTTATTTTACCAAGCCAACGATTTATCCAGATCAAATTTCTTTTAGCCAAGAAAGATTTTTGGTGGATGATGATTTTGAAATGAAAATTGAAACCTCAACGGAAGATGTTACTATGCTTGATGTGACATTGTCTTTTCCTTCACATCCAAACCAAAATGGTGAGTACATAACAGATGGAATTATTACCGTACCTAGATATGTGAAAATTGGTCAACCTTTTACTGTTACTTTAAATAAATCGCTTCAAAACCTAGGTGAGGAAACACTTTCTTGGATAGTTGGCGGAATCTCGACTTTGGAGGCTAAAAGTGAAAATATTGAATCGAGAAGTGTTCAAACAAAAGTGTATGTTGATGTGCCAGTTCATTCATTGAAGGTTACTTCAAAAATTGGATTACAAGATCAGCACGAAACTACAGAATTTAATGTTGATTCAAATTTTTGGGTGCAGGCAAAATTTATTCCTGCAAGAAGTCAATTTAAATATAGTCAAGACGGCTCTGATGGGAATGAAATTAAAAATAAAACAATCTTTTTTTCTACAATTTCAAATGATATTGAAGAAACTGAATTTAAGGATAATTTTGCACAACAATATCATGCATTATTTGCAAATAATAATGTAGTAATTAAAGCTCAAAGTTTTGTAAAAACAAGCGATGAAGAAGATGCATTTAAAGCAGTTGAAGGATTCGCAGATGAAATCGCAAAAGAAAATCTTTTGACTATGTTATCTAATGCGATTGAGGAACAAAGAGGTGTTCAGTCAAATTCAGAAGTAAAAATTTCTGAATTGGTTGTTGGCGGATATAATGTTACAAATGTCAATCCTATTCCTTCTGCTTATAATGTTAAGTTTAAACTTTTTGCAAATAAAGAAAACCTATTAGAAAATGAGTATAGTTTTGGAATTAAAATTTTTGCTACAGATAATTCAACTCCTTTACAAAGTGAAATAAAGAATATTGCCATTGGTGTTTTTGCCTCTACGGCAAACGGAATTGAGCCTGCTAGTTCTTTAGTTTACAAAATAGAAGGCTCGGAAGCTTTGAATGTTAATATTTTGGGAAAAAGTTACATTGTTTATAAGCCTTTTAACCAAGCAACAAACATAAATCATGCATATTGGAATTTGGCAGTATTGGGTGAAGAGTTAAATTTAAAGGTTTTTGTTTTGCTTCTTGATGAGGCTGGAAACATTAAAGAATTTTCGCTTACAGAAACAAAAGCACCTAAATTTTCTATTAATGTTGACTCGACTAATATAATATCAAATCAAATTTATTGGAAAGATGCCACGCAACAAACAAGAAAGTTATACATTTATGATGCTGAAGATGCAGAGGAAAAAATTTATCAGCAATTTGATTTGAAAAGTTTGGATATTGTGGTACCAGCTGAAAATACTTATAAAGAAGTTAAATATTTTGCTTATATTGAAAATTCTGCCGCTGAAGAGTTGGATTTAAACGATTATATTGTTACATTGGGAACGGAAATTGTAAAATCGGTCACAACTGGACTAGAAATAAAGTTATATGAAATTCCTAACGGAATTCTTACACCAAAAGATGAAAAAGATTTTCCTTCATCTGCTAAAATTAGAGTGGTTTTTGCAACAATAAAAACGGATTTAAATGGTTCTGCTATTTATGATGAAAACAATACATATGTTTTTGATAGAATAAGTTCTATTTCAGCTCTTGGAACTGTTCAAGCTTTGGAATTTGAAATAGTTAAAACTTTAAAACAAATAGACTCTAAATTGGTTATTTCCTATGACCCAAACTCAAATTATTATGATTCACAAAGCCAAACATTAGCTTTTGTTCAAAACACTCAAAATGCATTTAATGTGGTTTTGTCTGTTGCGTCATCCAAAAAAGATACTTTGATTAAAGAGTGGAACGAAGGTAAAATTGTTTTACTTTTTGAAAATAATAAAGGCCAAGAAGGTTTGCTTGGTTATAGTCATACAAATTTAACAATCGATGATGGAAATGAAGAAAATGGCAAATTTGAAATTTCAATTCCGATTTCAATTTCTAGCATAAACTATTTGTTAGATGATACTGGTGATAGAATTTTTAATGTTTTTGTTAAATATCAAAGAGGAAATCAACCCGCCTTTTCTAGTGAAGTGACAAATTTTGAATGTGAAAATTTTGAAAATCAAAATCCCGATGACAATTCCTTGCAGGGAGTTATTATTCCTTCTGTTCTTGAAATATACGATGGTAAAATTGCAACTTTAAGTTTTGAAGAAAGTTTAAAAAATGCAAATGGCAATGGGGTCAATTTTGTTCTAGTTGAAACAAATTTAGAAAAAGAGAAGAATGCTAATCAAGAAGAAATTATAAATGACGGGATTTTTACAGCTAGTAAAACTTCAAGTTTTTCTATCAGTTATGGTGGTGATAAAATTGCAAAAGATTGGGTTTTTGAAGATGATGGTAGAATTATTAGAGTTGGTGCTGGAGATAAATATGGTAAACAAATTATAGACAGAACCCTATGGGATGTAATTAGTTCTAATTCAAATATTGTTGCTATTGAACAATCAACAAAAACCATGTCGTTTGTAAAAGCAAGTGATGAACTTGTTAAAATTAGTTTGAATTCGGCTAATGGTGTGGGCGGTAAGTCTATTGCTGGGAAATTCGACTATTATTTAAAAGTTCAAACAGGTGGAGAAGTTCTTGGTATTTTTGTAAATCCAAGCAATACATTAAATGGAGATAGACAAATCTATAAAAATTTCTTGGAAGATTCTAATAATAAATTTACAATGCAAGACGAAAGCAAATCATTCACTGAAACAAGTTTGACGATTGAACTTGAGGCTAAAAAAGATCGCAATATTGAACTTTATGGAAACGCACCCTTTTTTAAAACACTTTATGGCATTTCAGTTGATGAAAATCTTTTTGAAATTTATGATTTAAAAAATATTTTAAAATTTTCAAAAGCAAATCAAATTTTTGAAGACGACAATGGTTATGTTGAATTTATTTATGAAAAAGATGGTATGGGTAATTCAACAGAATACATAACCTCTTTTAAAATTTTAAAAGATTTTGGCAAAATAGGTTATTTGAATTTAAATGTTACAAGCAGTGTAGGTTTTAATATTGCATTAAACATTGTTTTAAAACCTGTAGTTTCAGTTTCTGTTGACAATTATTTGGTAGAAAATGCTCAATCTTCCAGCGATGGCGGAATAACTTATGTTGGTGTTTTTGCTCAAAATGAAATTAATTTTAATTTTTACTCTTTAAATGAACTAGAATCCACCATGCAAGTGACACCAATAATTTATCAAAAATTTATAGATGAAAATGATAGAGTAATCACGCAAGAAATTTATAAGGGAAATAAAACCGCTTTAAAAGACTTATTTACATTTAATGACATAACAAATAGATATGAATTTTTGGTTAATGCCACTTTAAATGATGTTGCGGGTTATGTTAATAGCGAATTAATTTTTGTGCTTGATAGTGGTAATGGCATTGTTGGACAAAATTATGAACCTTTGTTATATGATTTTACACAAAGCTTATATGTTAGAATTAATCCTAATGTCACTGCAAGTGTAAATGATAACATAACAGCAGATAGAGAAAATGAAAACGAAATTACTATTTTTACAAATAATAATAACATTGCCACAGTTTTAAGCATTAATTCGTCAACCACACCTTCATCAAATTCACTGATAATTGTAAAGAGAGTTGTTGGTGATGCTTACTTGTATTTGTTTAATGATGCTCAAACCAACTATGTTTCTAGTTATATTTCTGATGAAAGAGGAAATAGAATTAATCACGAATATTTTGTTTTGGAAGACAATCAACTCAATATTAGAAGTGGTAAACTTTTACAAGGTTTTCAAACTGTTTATATTACTGTAGTTCATGTTGTTGATGGTGCAGAATATACTGTTAAAATTTTTAAAATTAACATCAAAGCTGATATTCAAGAAAATAGTGCTAGTCAATTTGTTACATATGAAGGAGTAAGATATTTACAATTGCTTGCTGGTACAAAATATTCATTTGAAGATTTAAAATCATTCTTTAAAGCTTCAAATTATGATGCCTTATTGTCAGTTGGTTTTGACTCTAAATATGTTAATTCCAAAGTGTACTATAATATTGTAACAAATGGATTGGGAGAAATAGATGTTTTTGCTAGTTCGATTATTTTAGCAAACAATTTAGAAATTGAAGTAAACATTAATGGTGTTGGAAAGGTGGCTTATCCAGTTATTATAATGCCTAAGCTTGCACCATTAGTTATGTATGAAGAGGGCATAACCTCTGATTTTGATGATTTTGATAGAGGAGAAAGGAATGCAAAGGCTAATGCAGACCTTAAAAATTTACTATCTATAGAATATTTAGTTGCAAATGATATCTATGATGTCGTTTCAGATGCTGAAGCAGAGGTTGATATTAAGGCAATTTTTGGAACTAAAAATAATGGAATCTATGTTGAGGATGAGGACAACGCAATCTATTCCTTGCGCGATGGAAATGGAGGATATTCTCCAATTTCAAGTGCAAGTATAACCCAAGATGGAATTTTAACAACTTATGCTGTTGGTGAAGATGAATATGTTATAGTTGTTGTTTCAGTTAAAGGATTTGAATTTTATTATCGACTTAGAATAAAGGCAAGTTTGTCGCTGCAGACCTATTATCCATTTGATAGTCAAAATCAAGCCGAGTATGTTTTGTTTAGAACAAGCGATATGGCAAAAACAATTAATTTGACCGCTGACTTTAATAAAGAAATTCCCGCGACAAGTAGAAAAGGTAAATGGACAGATGAAAATATCTCCAATGATAAAATCAATATATTTAATAGATTTATACTTTTAAAAGATAACAATCTATTTGAAAATTATGAAATTGATAATATTGTAATTAAAAGTATAACTTTAGGTTATTTTAATTCAACTAATAGGCAACCTGTTGATAGTGCAAATTATTTTAATTATGCTTTTATTGAAAAATATGATGACAGAATTGATTTGACCCTTAAGAATATGGGCAACTATGTTGTAGAACTTGAAGTCAGCACAAATAATAGGGCAAAAGCAACATATTATTTTGCAATTGAACAGAGTAACAAAATGTATAGTTTGGTTACTGCAGAAAATGGTGGAGTTGACATTTCAAACTTGCCAGAAGTAGAGAGCGATAGAGTTTTATATATTCCTTCTCCTTTACTAGGAGAAGGCGAAACCACAGATGAAACACTTACATATTGGTATTTAAAAATGAATAGTGGTTCAGTTGTTTCTGATGTTACTAACGAGGTAAATTATCATATTTCTAATTCTCATGATGTATTTTCTTTAACAAATAATAATATTTCTGCAAAATATAGTGTTAATGATGTTTCGACAGAACTCATTGTCTATACAAAATATGGGATTTTAAGAAAAATTCCTTTAGTATTAAAATCTAAAATAGGTGTTTATGATAAAGACAATGCAGAACTTGGCATATATCTTCCTATACATGAAAAAGATATTATTAGTGCAAATGAAATTAACTTAAATGACTTTTTGGAATTTTATGAGAAAGATGAAGATGTATATAATTTTAAACAAGTTTTATGGAAAGACATAAACTTTGAAACAGAACAACCTTATTTTATCAAAACTAACTTTGGTAACAATCCTAATTCAATAGAGCCTAAAATGACAATTTTACCTATATTAAGTGATATTAGTGTCGTTTTGAATTGTGTTGTTTCTATTGATAATCAAGATTTTAAATTTAATTTTACTTTAAATTTAAAAACCGCATTTGATGCAACTAGTGATAATCAACTTGCTCCTAGTGAGCTTGGACAAGTTTTTGCGACCCAACAAAAAAATATAGCTATATTTAATGACGGTGTGTTTATTTCTAATGCTAACAATTTAGAATTTAAATATGAAAATTCACTTATTACGGCTTCTTTAAGTGGTGTTGAACAAAATTTTGAACTGTTTGTAACCTTTTTGACCGGAGGCAATTATTGTGCAATAAATAGTGTTGCAAACAATATAATTTCTTTTGATACTTTTCCTACATCACAAATTGTAGATGTTTTAATTAAATTTGAGCTTAAATTTGGTGATTATTTCAGTTTGATTTCATATTGTAATTTTACAATTTTGCCAGAAGTTTCTATCGAGGTTAATTATCCGGCGCCTAATGGAATAGATCTTTTATTTGAAAGTTTGCATTTTGAATCTGGATTTAATTTAAATTCTGCTGCGGAATTCCAAAATAAAAATAGAATACAAATGATTGAGTCTTTTAATGGCGCAATTAGCAATGCTTATTTAAAATATTTGGTAAAAGAAGGTTCCATAAATATTGTTGGTGGAGAGGTAAATGAAGATGGTTTTGACATTGATTCTTCTTTCAATTTTAATTTTGACGGACTTTCAAATAACTATGCTCTGATAGATTTTGAAATTTATGTTAATGGTTTAATAAGAACTGTATATTCATTGAAAGTTTATAAAGAAATTTCTGAAATTTATAGTATTTCAATTAATACCATCAACCAAATGGATGGAAATAATGAGGTTTTCTATGTCGTTGAAGATAGAAAAGATATTTTTAATGGCATTCAAGCATTTAAATTTACTTTGAACAATACTGTAAATATTTTATCTAATCAGACTAATATTGAGGTATTCTTATATGAAAATTCTAAACATACAAAAATTACAGATTTTATTTTAACAAGTGCTGATCGTGGACAAACTAAAACTATTAAATTAAATTACTCTGATAGTTTGGCAAAACTTACATTAGACAACATTCGTTTTAAGGTGGGAGATAGTCCATATTTAACCCTTATGCAAATGTCACAAGGAAATTATCCTTATTTTGCAACAAAATCTACAGGCGACATTGATTTTGTGTTACTTCATAGAATTGCTGTAAAATACTTGGGATATGATATTAATGATGTAGACTTTTTAAGAAACATTAAAGTTCAAACAAGTCATGAGGAAACTGGATTTGAGGAATCAGCTGTTCCACTTAAGGATTTTAAACTTAATTATGCCTATCTTGGAGGAGATGTGCTTGCTAGACTTGGCAATGTTGTAAAAATTACTTATGGAAATAATGGAAATCTTGGCACATACACATATGATATTAGAGTTAATATTCAAAAAGGTTACAATGAGGAATTTTATGACATATATGTTGGACAAGAAGTTGATAGATTGTTATCACAATTGTCTATATCTAAAAGAGATGGTACACAATTTGTAGTTTATAATAATGATAATTCCTTTGTTATTGATAGTTTAATTTTAAATTCATATTACAAATTTAACATGCTTTTAAAACAAAGAAATGAAGAGAGTAGGTATAATTATTTTGATGCGCAAACTGGAAAAGCTGGACAGCCATATCTTATTGATTTATCTAACGAAAACGAACCTCTTTATATTTCTTATGTTAGTGAAACTGCTAGTTCAATTTATTATGATTTTAAAATGCTCGCCCATGGTGCTCCTAATGAAGGATTAGTTGCAACATTGCAATTTGTGATTGATATTAAAGATAATCCAGCGCTAGAATTTAATGAAAATGATGGTGAAAGTGTGGAAGAGGTTTATCTTAATAATGCAAAAAATGGAATAGTCAGATTGATTTTCGAACAAGACATAAAAATAATACCAGACTGGGAGTTTAAATTTTTAAATATTGATGGTAGTGAAAATAGTGAGAATACACCTCAAATGATAGGACAAGACATTTTTGGCGGAAACTCAGAATATAACTTAGTTCTTGTTGATAATGTAAATACAAACAATACTAAAATATTTGCTTATCATACACAAAATTCGCAATTTGTAAACGAAGCATTATCTCTTACTTATAAGGTCAATAACGATACTTTTGTTTCTGTAAACAAAACTTCAACTTCAGTTATTGCTAATATTAAAAATTCAGACTTTGCTGTTAGAAATTTTGCAATAGAAGTTTCAGATGTTTATGGCTATACTAAAGCTTTCTATGTTCAAGTTGAACCAGCAGAGAAATTAATATTTAATAAATTTTCTGGAAATATTAATTTTTATGAGGGTGATAGCTTTGCAATAAAACTTAATGATGGGGCAGATGTTGAACATTTCATTGAACTAAACAAAATGAATTTTGATGAAAATTATCAAGTTTCTTTTGAATTATATAAAACAGATGGTACAAAAATTACCAATGGTCTTAGCGATGAGAAGAAAGGTGGAATTGGAAGAAAAATTTATTTTAATTATTTGGATTCTCAAATTTTCTCGTCAACAACAAATACTGTTGGAGTGTATTTGCAACTTTCGTTTACAAAGGAAGGAGTTTCTGAAACCTATGTTGTGAAAACTAGTAATTTTATGCTTTGTAAAAGATATGTTATCGCAACTTCTAACTTAAATGTTAGAGATAATGTTGATTTTAACTTGATAAATCATTTGGAGGTAAAAGATTTAAAGGAAAATCTCAACATTGCTAATCCTATTATAAAACCAGAAATGACGCTTGTTACTGAAAAAACAAAAGAAAAAATTACTGTTAAAGCTTTATATAACAATCAAACCATCACTCAAGAATTACAGATTGAAGACAACTATACAATGTTAAGTGATATATTTACAAATATAACTGACATTCAAAAATGTAATTATATTATTACAAAGGTTGAAAATAATTTAGGAGAAATTTTTGAGATAGCCAACTCTCGATTGTTCATGAGAAATATTGAAACTAAAGATGCGTCTTATATTGTTCACTTATCTAATGGTACTAGATATTTATCAGTTCAACTTGTTGCAAGTATTTCTAACAATGGAAAATATGAAAGCGATTATTATAATATTGAATTTTCAAATATGGGCATTGTGGCAATCGAAAAAAATGGAGTTGTTGCCTCAATAACTTCAAGTGAGGAAGAAGGTCAAACCATTTATAATTTTGAATTGAGTAATATAATTTCAGGCTTGGATTATTCATTAATTAACACAAATGAAACCGGTTTGGGAGAAGAAGGAAAATATATCACTGCGAAAACTGAAAATGTTGCAGGACAAATTAACATTATTTTATATAATGAAGTTGGAGCAAAAATTAGTAATATTAATGATGGAAAAATAATTCTTCCTAGCGGAAATGGTCAAGTTTGGGAAATTGCTTCTAGAAATGATAGTTCTTATGTTGATTACACTTTTAAAGAAGATAAGAGAATTGAAATTTTAACTATAGATGATGGGAAAGAAGAACATGGCAAAATTAATATTAATTTTACTGGACAAAACAAATATTTGTCAGTTGAGTTAAATAAAAACGGATTGCAAACATTTTCAATGCTTAAACAATTAGGTGATAGCTCTTATGATTTTGCAGAAGTTGTTATTTCAGATGCTGATTTGTCAAAAGCAAAAGGTATGACATATTATAATGATACCCTTTCAATTAAAACAACACCATCAAGCACTGGAGCAGGAAACAATTTAAGTTTCAGCTTAAACAGAATTAGAAATGGTATTATTACAGAACGACAGATAAATGTTCAGGTTAATAATTATGCGAGAACAAGCAACTTTGGCATTTCCAGTTTGTTTGGAGAAATGATAGAAGAGGGAGATGTTTATTCTTTGAGTTTATTTAGCATAACTGGAGTAAGCATGCCAAAAAATATTATTGTGACTTGGCCAAATTCTAGCTTAATTAACATTGAATCTCAAAACATTGAGGACTATCTAGGCTCAAAGTATGGAAATTACACAGTTATTTTTGATGATATCGTATTACAAGACGGCAAGGAAAATATAAAAATTGATTCTCAAGGTTTATATGATGCTTATGCAAGTTCATCCAAAAAATTAGATGTAACCAAATATTATTTACTTGAATACAGAGGAGCAAAATATCTTTCAAATCCTACATTTAAGGTTTCACCTTTCTTCTTTGAAATTAAAACAAATTCTGGTCTTGATAGGGTTGTAATCAATGAATATTCTAAAACAGAAGAAAATGGAAAGGCTGTTTATACTGCATCCCTTGATTCTTGGGGAAGAGAAATCTTCTTTGCAGATGGAAATAATAAGGTGATAAAAGAAAATGGTTCAATAGTTTATTTGAATCAAAAACAAAACCTTATTAATATTACGCTTGATAGTAGTCAAGGCGGTTCTGGAGCTGGAAGAATTGATGAAAACAATAATCTTATTGTCGATGCTGGAATTGATTTGGAAAATCAGTATTTTACTGCAGTTGTAAGTGTTGCGTTAAATGGCATAGATGGTGCTGTTGAATGGCTGAAAATTGGTAGCATAAAACTTTACTTTAATTCAAAATCCACCTATTTTTTGCCTAATAATAATCAAAGTGCTTATTCAATTTTTACCTCTTCAAAAATTTCTGAACAAAATGATGAAACTTATTTGAGATTTATAAAATATAAAGAGGGGACTTCTGCGGTTACAATTTCTCCAATCTCTTTATTTGCAGGTCATAGTTTGAACGTTGAAAACGCAGGAGTTACTTCTAACAATTTAAACAATTACTATTTACAGGAAGCTGGAAAATATAGAGTTTCACACTTTTTGTCTAATGATTTGTTCGTTGATTTTAATGTTGAAGCATCAAGTTTATCGCAAGAAGAGCAAGGGGCTAACAGACCAGTTGTTATGGGAGGAGTTAAAAGCGGGGAAACAATAAATTTAACTGGATTTTTAGGTTCTATAAAATATGTTGGATCATTTACTAATAACACCGACTTTGCTATTTTTGACAATATAAAACTTTCTGATTTTACTTGGGAAAAGTTTGGAAGTGATGGTCAGAAGCTTGAAACTGATAATGGCTATGAAAATTGTGAAAGCTTTGTTAGTGATAAATCTTATGTTTATGTGGCGTTTTCAAAACTTGATTTAAGTGAGATTTTACAAGAATATCAATTGCAATGTTATGACGGTGTTCAAGGCAATCCAGATTCTTCTTCCAATGCATTTTTTAACTTGGGGGAAGTTATTAGAATTAGAAAAATTGAAGATGGTGATGAACTTACATCAGTTCAAATTGACTCAGCAAATGGAAAGGCCAATTATTTGATTTCACAATTGGATATTGAAGATAATGTTACAATCTATAATGTTTCTAAAATTTATTCTATGGAAGGACTCAATGTAAATGGATTGAATAAATATGAAGTTGAACTTACTGGAGATAAAAATAAAACATATGACTTTATTATTGTTCAAAAGAAAACTAATTTCGCTATAGATGGAGTTTATTCAATTAAATTAGATGGAAATTATTTGTATCAAGTGGGTTATCAACAAGATTCTGTTTTTGAATACAATTTAGAAATAATGATGAATAATAAACTGCAAAACTTTAATAAAATTGAATTGCAAAACTTATATTTTGTTAATCCTTTCGCGCAATCTTTGAATAATAAAATTCCAACTCTAATTATTACAAAAGATGCTTTGGCAAAGGGCTCAAGCTTAAATAACACGGTTGTTAATATAAATACTAATGGCAATAAAAGTTATGTTTATTTTGAAGGAGAATTAAATAACAATACAAATGTTGTGCCATTTGACGACGACATCAAGGTTGTTTTACACGGAGATATTAACACTTATAATAAACTTGTTTGGCATGAAATGATGAACGATATGCCACTTGGAGTTGTTTACTGGAAAAAGACTAATAATCAATCACTAACTAATAATGAATATGTTACAAATGAAATTTCAGAACTTCAAAATGGTGATGTAATTTCAAATTTATGGAATGGTACTTTTAATTATTTTGTTGGTGGTATCACAGATTATATGTATGTTGAATATGACGGAAATAAAATATATTTAAAAACAAAACAAGATGACACAAAATTGCTTTTCAAAAATGGAAAATTTTTGGTTGGTGAACTTTTTAAAAATAATGAATCATATGATTATATTGACATTTCAAAATTTACCAAAGATTTACAAAATAATATTTTATTCCCTTCAAACGAAAATGAAATTTCTATTTTAATGGGAACAAATGGATATGGAATTTATGATGTTAAAAATGGAAATGAGCATTTGGCATTTGTAAATTATAACGCAAATTCAAATCCTAATATGTTTACAGCTTTTGGAATGAACATTATAAAAAGTAATTTAATTTCTTTTACTGAGATGTCATTCGAAGATTTGAATTGGGTTGTTGCACAAGCTGGATATTACGCGGTTTTTTGTGAGGAGCGTGAAGAATTTAAAATTGTCAAGGTTGAAGAAGAAAACTTATTTGTTAACATTTTTGAAATATTCGATTTGCAATATATTGGTAATTGGGAATATCAAATTCAAAAAATAAATCAAACCTCATATAATTTAAATATTGCAAAAACTCCAACAAATGAATATTTACCGTCTTATACTGAAGGCGCTCAAAAAATGCTGAATATTAAAATTGTTTGTGGAAGTAAAGAGGTAATCATCCAACATTTAATTGTTTCAAGCGAATTGAATGGAGATAATTATGTCATTTCAATATCACTTGAAGATTATCTTTTAGATTTTAATGCAACAACATTTTCAATTATGCAAGTTAATGAAATTGGTGAAGAAATGACAACCCCAATATTTACAAAAATTGAAAATATATCTTTAATTTAAATATATTTTATAAATTTTAAATTTAAAAATGCTTAAGAATAATCTAAAGCATTTTTATTTTTCATATGAAAATTAGTATCCATAAATAACTATATTTAAAAATTAGCAATAACCATAGAATATAATTTTAAAATAAAAGCAAAATAAAAATATGGTATGGCTAATAATAATTTTAAGTGTTTTGCTTGTAAATTTGTTTTTCATATGTCTGATGGTACTTTTTGAGAGAAAAAAACCAGAATTTATTTTATTTTGGCTTTTTGTTTTAATCTTTCTTCCAATACTCGGTTTTTTTATATATCTTGTTCTTGGAACAACCTTACGAAGAAAAATAAGAAAGCAAATAGAAAACAAACAAATTTCGGATCAAAAATTTTTTGTTTATCAAAATAAACATTTAGACAAAAAAATATCTGATGACATTTATGAATTTGTTAAATTTTTGAATCATTATGGAGCTGGAAATTGTGCAGATAATTCACAATTGTCTTTTTATTCAACTTCGTATAGTAAAATCAAACAATTAAAAGAAGACATAAAAAATGCTAAAAAAACCATTAATATTGAGTATTATATTTTCAAAAAAGATAAAATAGGTCGTGAAATTTTGGCGCTTCTTTGTAAAAAAGCTACTGAAGGAGTTAAAGTTAAACTAATTTATGATGCAGTTGGGTCAATTTCAACTCCAAATTCTTTTTTTAAAAAATTATCTAGGGCTGGTGGCAGTGTGGTGGCATATTTTCCGTCAGCAATAGGAATTAAATTTTTGAACACAAGATTTAATTATAGAAATCATAGAAAAATTGTAGTTATAGATGGAAAAATTGCCTATTCTGGAGGAATGAACATTTGTTTAGATGAAGTTAAAAATAAACAGATTAGACCTTGGCGTGATTTGCATATTAGAGTCGAAGGAAATTCAGCTTCTCTTTATCAAAATATTTTTTTAAGTGATTATAGATATTGTGTTAATGATAAGTCTTTGCCAACAAATTATTTATATGATGAAGACTATTATCCAGTTTTAAACGAAACAAATGTAAATTTGGTTAGTGTGGTAAGTAGTGGTCCTGACAAGAAATTACAATCAATTAAAGAAATCATGATTAAGATGATTTATTTGGCAAAAAAGTCTATCCTTATTCAAACCCCATATTTTGTTCCTGATGACACATTTTTAACCGCCTTAAGGCAGGCAAGTTTTAATGGGGTGAAAGTTGTAATCATGTTGCCACTTAAGCCAGATAGAAAAATGATGCAACAAATGGCATTTAGTTATGCCAATGAATTAATAGATTTTAAAATAGATTTTTACTTGTATAATGGCTTTATGCATTCTAAATTAATTATAATAGATGATAAACTTGCAATGATGGGTTCATGTAATATGGATAATCGTTCTTTTTCCTTGAACTTTGAAATTAATACCATCTTTTATGATGCTAACAATTTGTCAAGCTTAAAAACAATTTTTAATGAGGATATGAAACATTCTATCAAAGCTCATAAATCTTACCTTAGACACCATATGCCTAAATCAAAAGTGGGAAGAGCTTTTTTAAGATTAATTTCACCTCTACTATAATTGAAGCCCGGTCGTGGGCTTTTTATTTTTCGACAAAATACGACAAAAATAGTCACTAAACTACATATTTGTGCAAAATTGTTTTATTTTGTACAAATATAAAAAAAAGTTGGCATACTAATATTGACACTGGAAAAATCGTCATTTATAATCTTTTTGATTACAAATTAAAGGGAGTATTATTTAATGATGTTTGATTGGGCAAAAACTGTTTTATCGGTATATAGATATTTGGAAAAGGTTACTAATGCAATTGATAAAATTGTTTTGAAAAGGGCCGAAAGCGCAGGTTTTTATTATGGTGACTTTTACGATTTTAATAATATACATAAAATAACAGATAGTATATTAGAACTTACAGAGAGAAAAATTCGTTTGATAAATTTGAAATTAATTTGTGAACAAGCTCTTGAGAACACAGACCCCTTTTGTGCAAGATTACTAATTTCAATATTTATCGACAATAGAAAATGTCAAGACTCAGCTAAAGAATTAAATATTTCTATTCGTTCCTATTTTAGAAAGAGTAAACAAGCTCTTGCCAGCTTTGCTTCTGCTCTTAACAGACTAGGTTTTAATGAGAAGTATTTTGAAGATATGCTTAAAGATGAAAACTGGATTTTAAATTTAAAAGAAAAGCTTTCAAATAGGGATGAAGATTTTCAAATTGATAAAAAATATTTTAAATTTATTTATGATGACTATGCGAGAACTAGTTATAATCATCAAATTCATAGTAGTCAGATTTTCTAAGTTTTTTAATTTTCTTTTTCTTTTTTCTTGATTCTATTGTTGTAATTTTAGTGGGCTTAAACAAAAGATACACTATTAAAAGACATGGAAGGCAAACAAGTGCAATTATAATTATTTGTGCTGGCCTTGAAAGAGTGCTTAGCTTATCATTGTTTATGTTTGTTTCTTTAAGTGGTTCATCGAAAATTGGGGCATCTGTGATGTCAAGTTGTTCTGTGTTTGGTGGAATTTCTTTTAGCATATCGCAAAATATAGAATAGACGAAACCATAATGTTCTTCTTCATTCGTAATATATTTGCAATAGTACCAAATATCACCTTTATTAGATATTGCTTCCTCTCCAAAAATCTTGCCATAGTAAATTAGATTGGTTTCAAGAAAAGGAATTGTTGTAATTATATTATAAGGGCCTTGACTTTCTTGTGGACTTGAGCGAAGATGTAGTCCCGAAGGAGCAAATACCCTAAAATTGGTGTTGGTTGGAAATGGATTATTTGGAGTTCCACTTATAAAAATTAAGTTTTCACTTTTAATATATCCTTCCGTATCCATATATCTTACATGATAAAAACCTTTGCTTTCAGGCTCTAAAAGTTCAACAAAATATGAAGGTTCTATATAAAACATGGCATAGTCATTTGAAAGTATGGGTTGGGAATATATTGGAACATTTGACTTTGTTATTCTGGCATAATTGATTGTTTTGGCATAAACTTTGCCATTTGTCATTAAATATGGCATTGAAAAATAAATGCTTAATAAAACAAATATGAACATCTTTTTCATTTAAATAATTATAAAGCTAAAAGATGTTTTTTTTCTTTGAAATACTTGTCTAATTTTGAAAAATTAAAACTATTTAAGGAGAACATTTTGAATCAACATGAACTTATAGAAAGATTATTAAAAATTGAAAACGAACTTATAATTAGAGAAGCAAACGACAAATTGAAAAATTATAACACCGGCGAGCTTGTTCATAAAAAACAACTTGAATTTCATAAATGCTCAAAACGAAATCGTTGGGTTTTTGGTGGTAATAGAACTGGCAAAACAGAATGTGGGGCTGTTGAAGCAGTTTATTTGGCGCGAGGAATTCATCCATACAAACAAAATTTAAAAAGTTGCAGTGGCTGGGTTGTTTCTCTTTCAAGGCAGGTTCAAAGAGATGTCGCACAAAGTAAAATTTTAAATTATTTAAATCCGGAATGGATTGTTGATGTGGTTATGAGTGAGGGTAAAAAATCTAGTGCGGATGGCGGAGTTATAGATTATATTTTAATAAAAAATGTTTTTGGTAATATAAGTAAAATCGGATTTAAAAGTTGTGATCAAGGACGCGAAAAATTTCAAGGCACCTCTTTAGATTTTGTTTGGTTTGATGAGGAACCACCATATGATATTTACATTGAATGTAAAATGAGAGTTTTAGACAAGTGTGGCGAATTATTTGGTACAATGACTCCGCTTAAAGGACTTACCTGGGTTTATAATGAAATATATTTAAATGAAAATAATGATGAAGAAGTTTGGTATGAGTTTGTTAGTTGGAAAGACAATCCTTTTTTAAAAGAGGAAGAAGTCAACAAACTCATGTCTACACTTTCTCATGAAGAACTAGAAAGCCGATGTGAAGGCAAATTTTTATCAAGTGGAGGAGGGGTGTATAATGAATTTGATGAAAATATTCATGTTATAGACCCTTTTGATGTTCCAAAATGTTGGTATGACAATATTTCTATTGATCCTGGTCTTAACAATCCATTATCTGCACACTGGTATGCTGTTGATTTTGATGGCAATGTTTATGTTATTAGAGAACATTATGAAGCCAAAAAAGATGTTATATATCATTCAAATCAAATTAAAAAAATATGCAAAGAATTAGATTGGCCGGTGGCTTCAAATGGTATGTATAGTTCACTAATTGATTCGGCAGCAACTCAACGCACACTAGCTAGTAGCAAAAGTGTTGTTGAACTTTTTTATGACAATGGAATTTTAGTAAATCCTAATGTCAACAAAGATTTGTTTAGCGGAATTTCAAGAGTGAAAAGTTTTTTAAAAGATGCAACTGGAAAAGCAAAGCTTTTTATTTTTAAAAATTGTGTGAATTTAATTCGAGAAATCAAAGGATATTTTTGGGGAAATAACGATGCACCAATAAAAAAAGATGACCATGCGTTGGATGAACTTAGATATTATATTATGAACAAACCCGAGCCTAAATTAGTTAAATTTGAAAAAAATATAATTCAAAAAGATAAAGAAAAGTTGATAAAAAAATTAAAAAATAATAGAAGATTAAATTTTTAATTAAATAAAAATCTTTATTTTTTTAAATCAATTAAAAATTTGTATTTAATTTTGAAATGCTAATAAATAATAAAAGTTATTTGGAATTTATTTGTTGTTTTTGCAAAAAATATGATATTATAAATCTAATAAAAAAAACATGTGAAATAAATAGGAGAAGTGATGAAAATAAATTCCAAAAACTTTGTTTTTTCGTTAATTATTTTGGCTATTCTATTTTGTTTGTTTGTAAATAGACAAAATTATGTTTTAGCAGATAACACAATTGTTAATGAGATTGATATCACTTCAGCTGAAGATTTATTCAAAATTGGAAATGATGTAAATTTCCCAGTTCAAAATGTGAAATATACTTTAAAACAAGATTTAAATTTAGAAGGTGAGAGCTTTGAGCCAATTAAAGAATTTAGTGGAGTTTTTGATGGCAATGGATATAAAATTAAAGGCTTAAATATTGAATCTAATAGTTATGAATTAGGTCTTTTTTCTTCTACTAAAAATGCAGTTATTCTTAATTTGGCACTTGAGGAATTAAGCATTGAAAAAGAAAATGTTTTGCCAGATGTTTCAAATTCAAAAGTAATACTTTATGTTGGTGGATTGGCTGGCAAAATGGAAAATACCAAGGTTGAAAATTGTTATGTTAATTTTAAAAAACTTGATTCTGCTTCTGCAAATAACGATATTAAAAACTACAGTTATTTAAAAGGTCAAACCTCATTTTATTTCGGTGGACTTGCTGGTGAAATGACTTTGGGAAGTTCAATTAAAAATTGTTATTCAAATGTCAGCATAGATATTATGCAAATCGGTTCACAAAATTCTAATATTATTGCAGGTGGTTTGTGTGGAAATTTTATTTCTTCTAACATTGTTAATTGCTTTTCACATGGTGATTTACACTGTGAATTAGTGCCTGATACAACCATAGAAAGCAATTCAGAAATAAATCTTGGAGGAATTGTCGGTTTCATTTCTGGTTATAACTCAAATGTGTTGAATACTTATTTTTCAGGAAATTTAATAGTAACTAATAATGCCCAAACATCTGCAACTTTTGTTGGTGGAACCATTGGAAAAATGACAATTATTTCCTCATTAACACCAAAAGAAGGAAATATTAATTTTTGTTATTCTTTTCCAAAAAATAATGGGGCTATTTCAAGTTTTGGTGCTTCAAATAATTATCAATTTCAAAATTTGCAGATTTATATTTTGGACCAAGAAAATTTTGCTTTATTTGAAAATGAAAATTCTTGGTCTGAGTTTGAGCCGTGGGATTTTAAATATACTTTTTCTTCGCATTTAAATGGTTTTCCAACCTTGCAAATATTTAATAGTTATGAAATAAATTTAAATGAAACTAATACAATTATAGATTTGGGAGATGGAATTCATAATGATGAAATACCTGTCAGTTTGAATTTTTTAGGATATCAAAATGACCAACATTCTTTTAAATATGGTGATATGGTGGAAATTTCTATTAAAATAACTGATAATTTTAAAAACTATTATGATTTAAGTTACATTTTAATAAGCAATTCTATCGTATGCACAAAAAATGAGCAGAGTGAGGTTTTTTTCCTAACAAAAGATAGTGAGCTAGAGCGCGAGTATTTGTTCTCTTATGCAATTAATGACCAAACAGCCGGAGAGGTTAGTGTTGCATTGGAAAAAATAACATATAACGCTGAAATCAAATCAGACAATTCTTTGATGGGAAAAGTTAGAAATCAATTTTCCGTTACTTCATATGAAAAATTTGAACAAAATCTTGCAAATGGAAATGTATATAGATTTTTTGCGGTACCATCAAGTTCAAATTTTGCTTTCTCCAAATGGGTGGTAGAAACTTTAGAAGGTGAAGAGCTTGTCACAACAGAACTAGACGAGTATTTTAAATCTTCGCAATTATCTTTTAGATTCGGAATGAATGATGAAACTCCTTTGACTGAACTTTTATGTAAAGGCGGAAAATTGTCAGCTGTATTTTCTAGTAATATTTGCAAAGTAAAAGTTGAATGCAAATTAAATAGTGGTGAAGTTGATAACAATGCGGGAAAAATTTTTGTAGAAATTGATGGTGTAAAATCTGAATTGAAAGAGTTTTCAGTTATAAAGGGAAAAGAAATAAAACTTTCTTTTGAAACCGATGATGGTTACAAATTTATTGAATGGGTTGATGAAAATAACAGGCGGTTGACAGCCGATGACATTTGTTTTGTTATGGCGGAAGAAGACCAGTTAAATGTTTATGCAAGATTTGAAAAAATTGATGATGTTAAAAATCTGGTTTGGCTTTGGATTACATTAGGTGTTGTTGGCGGTCTTTTGTTGATTGGAGTTATTATTTGGATAATAGTTGCAAAACGAAAGGATAAGGCTTATAAAAATTTTTATTAGTAATTTTAAATTATAAAATCAATTTAAATTATAATCCAGAAGATTAGTTTAAAAATTTTTAAACCATATAAAAAACTCGCTATCATAGCGAGTTTTTTATATTATTTTTCCAAAGCGTTGCCATTATCTTTAACTTTGTTTGGATAGTCAACAGCTTTAACATTGTCGTTGACAAGTTTTAAAAGTTTTCTTTGAAGAGATTTATTGTTTCTTATGAGTGGATTGCTATGAGTGAGGCTGAAAGTTTTTATTGCAAATGATTCTTCTTTTGGAAAACTTGTTCTTTGAACTAATACTTTTGGTTTTCTAGTTGAAATTGTTGCAGGGGCATTTAAAAAGTTGCTACTTGGCGAACAAATTGGGATAATTATTCCTTCCTTAATTAGTTCACAAAGTTTTTTCATATGTTTTAATTCTTCTGTTGAGTTTTCAATTGTATAGGCAGATAAGTATTTATTATAATCATTTTTCCATCTGGTTTCATCAACAATTGCAATCATAGGTTTTGCTGCGTACCTGGTTGATGAATGTTCGTTTGATGGAATGTATAAAACACATTGTTCAAGTATTTGATTGCGATCGGCGAAATGTTCAATTATGCATTTTGTCACTGCCGAAGTTGGGAGAATGAAATATTTTGTTATTTTTTCATCAAGTTCACCATGCATTGCATTTACATATGACAAAAGCCCCATTTGTTTGCCTTTATATTTTTTATAACCGCTTAAAAGCATTTTTTCTTCATATTTGTCAATT
Source organism: uncultured Clostridia bacterium (assembly GCA_944381825.1). Lineage (GTDB taxonomy): Bacteria > Bacillota > Clostridia > Christensenellales > UBA1242 > CAJKWP01. Next base: position 77,335 of record CALWMK010000001.1, on the reverse strand, counting down.
AATTTATTTTTACTTAACACTCTCAGTTTTTCATTTTTGTTTGCAATATATGAATTTTCTTCTGGAACTGCTTCTTTTAAGCTTATAATATAATCTCTATATTTTTCGATGTCTTCATTTAGTTTTGCTAAATATCTAAGTCGCATAAATTTTCGTGTTAAGGAACTAGTTGTTTTGAGTTTATAGTTTCTGTGAACGGATTTTGGAGAAGGATTGTATCGTTCTTCAACTTCTTTTAAAGTTGGTATTAAATTTAAATCTTCATAACTTTTTTCTGTCATGACCAAATCATTTTCTGCGTAAGCTTCTAAAAATGGAATACTTTGCTTTTTTTCTTTTATAATTAAGTTTAATCGATTGTAAATTTCATTTAAAATTTCTTCTTTTGTTGAATCTTCTTTTGAAAATGCTGGTTTAGAGTAGAAGATGAGAGAATTTACCTTTTCTTTATTTTGAAAAAACTCATCTATTGAGTGTTGAATGATGTTTTCATTTTCTTCATTGGAAAAAAAGAATGGATTAATTTGGTCAATATAAAGTGGATTGAGAGAAATAAGTTTTTTAATATCTTCAATGTCTTTAACTTTATTTTGGTCAATTAAAAAAAGTCCATCTTCGCTAATAAAGTGATATTCGTCTGCAAATTCTGATTTGCCATTTTCATTTTTTCGTTCAACATGTTCTCTTACAAAAATTGGTCTAAAAGCTGTGTAACTGCTTTCAATAAACTTGTCAGGAACAATTTTTAAGATTGTATTTCCATTCATGTCAGCATCTAATAAAACAAATTGAAAGGTTCCGTCGGTTCCTAGATATCTTGAAATTTTTTCTGGATATGACAAAGCTACTTTATAAATTATATCTTCAATATCTTTTGAACGCATTTTTTTAATTTGTTTTATTCCGCTGTCAAAAAGTGGGGTGGCATTCATTGTATAACTAAAGTATTTAAAAGAATCATCTTTATCTAATCTGAGTGGAAATTTTTGTTTTTCCTCTTGAACAAAATCTTTTATACCTAAAAAATTTGTGTTGCTGTAATAATTATAAATATATTTGTCTAAAATTTCTTTTTCAAATTTGGTGTAATTTGGAAAAGATTGTTCACTATTTGAAATTCTGTTTTGTTTGTTTTTATACCACCAATAATCCATTTTATTAATCATAATTCACCTCACATATAATTTATTTAATATATATTATCATTAATATTTTTTAATTTCAATAGCCAAAATTAAAAAAATATTATAAATCTCAAAATTTTTTTGTAAAAATTAAAAAAAGTTGGCATAAAAACTTGAAATTGTCAAATTGTCATATGTACAATGAATGCGTATTAAATAAAGTGCTAGCAAAAGTTATTTAGTATTTTTATAAAAAAGAGGCATTGCTTTAAGCTGTGGCTCTTTTTGTTTGGCTTGAAAACAATTTCTTGAAAGGGTGACAACATGAAAAAAAATAAACTTGATGTGGAAATTGAAAAGGCATTAGCAAAAAAAGCAATGGGATATAATCTTGACGAAGTTGTTGAAGAATATACCGTTGATGAGGCGGGTGAAGAAAAATTAATAAAAAAAAAGGTTACAAAAAAATTTGTTCCACCCGATTTGTCTTCTGCAAAGGTTTTATTAGAAAAATATAAGGGAAATGAAATTTCTACTATGACTAAAGAAGAACTTTTAAGAGAAAGACAAAGATTACTAAAACAGCTAAAGGAGTTTGAAGAAGATGAAGATTGAAAAATGTGAAAAAAAGATTAAGTGTGATTTTTATGGATGTAAAAATTATGCTGAATTTAGTGTTCAAACAAACAAATTTTTTGCAAACAAGATGCATTTTTGCAAAGAATGCCTAAATGGACTTTATCTAGAAATAGGAAAAAATCTTGTTCCAAAGGCAATAAAAACCCCGTTTAAAAAAGGAGATAAATTATAATGCAAAAGATGAAGTCGAATAATCATATTTTGAGTGTAATAGATGAGGGAGATTTTGAAAAAAAACTTGTTGATGAAGTTAAAAAGGACTTTGAAAGAAGACAATTTGAAAGGCGTAGTTTTGAATCACAATGGCAATTAAATATGAATTTCTTAATGGGTAATCAATATTGCTCCATAGGAAACACAGGAGAAATTGAAGAGTTTGAAAAACAATTTTTTTGGCAGGAACGCGAGGTTTACAATCAAATTGCGCCTATTGTGGAAATCAGACTTGCGAAGCTTCAAAGAGTTAGACCTTCTATGGCTATTGCTCCTGCTTCAAATGATGAAAAAGATTTAAAAACTGCAAAACTTTCCAAAAAAATTGTGAGTTCTGTTTATAGTAAGGCACTTATAAGCAGTAAAATCAATGAGGCGACAAGATGGAGTGAAATTTGTGGAACAAGTTTTTATAAAGTTATTTGGAATAATAATTTAGGGAATGAACTTGGTGACACTAATAAAAAAATTGGTGATGTGGAAATTGATGTCTTATCTCCTTTTGAAATTTATCCTGAGTCGTCAAATTGTGAGAACTTGGAAGATAATAGAAGTATTATTCATGCAAAAGCTTATCATGTGGATGTTATAAAAAATATTTGGGGAATTGAGGTTGAGGGTGAAGAGGTCAATGTATTTACTTTAGATGCCACAAATAAAACCATATATGGCTTAGATTATAATGGTTACACAAACAAAATCATGAAAACAACAAGGGAAAATCATGCGATTGTAATAGAAAAATATGAACTGCCTAGTTTGGAATTTCCAAATGGAAGACTTATTATAATTGCGGGGGACAAACTTTTGCATGTCGATGAACTTCCGTTTAAAAATGGAGTTGATGGCGAAAGAGGATATCCTTTTATTAAACAAGTATCTTGTGAAAACTTGGGTTGTTTTTGGGGCAATAGTGTTATAGATAGAATTATCCCTGTGCAAAGAGCTTATAACACAATTAAAAATAGAAAACATGAATATTTGAATAGATTGTCAATGGGAATATTAACTGTTGAAGATGGGTCAGTGGACATAGATAATTTGGAGGAAGATGGCCTTAGTCCTGGTAAGGTTTTGGTTTACAGACAAGGTTCACAAGCGCCAAAATATATGGCTAACACATCAGTGCCACTTGATTTTTCTTATGAAGAAGATAAACTTTTAAATGAAATCATGTTAATTAGTGGAGTAAGCGATTTAATTCGTGATCAGTCTGCTTTTAGTTCAAACATTAGTGGTGTTGCGCTACAACTTTTAATCGAACAGGACGAAACAAGGCTTTCTACTACTGCAGAGCAAATTCGTGATGCCATAAAATCGTTAGCTCAACACATTTTAAGATTATATAAACAATTTGCAAGTGCACCAAGACTTTGCAAAGTTGTTGGTGATAATGGTGATATTGAAGTTTTTTATTTCAATTCAAGTGATATTACTAGTGATGATGTAATTTTTGAAACACAAAATGATATAACCGAAACATTGGCACAAAGAAGAACAATGGTTTTCGATCTTTTGAATGCGGGTTTGTTATATGATGAAAATGGAAAATTATCAAATCGTATGCGTGTTAAAGCATTAGATCTTTTAGGTTTTGGAATTTGGGAAAATTCTCAAGATTTAAATGAACTTCATACTAAAAAAGCATCAAGTGAAAATTTGGCTTTTTTAGAGGGTAAAAAACTTGAGGTTTTGGAAATTGATGCACATGACCTTCATATTGCCGAACATATTGCATTTATGCTTTCTAAAGAATTTGGTGAAAGAGCAGACAAGAGTATGACTGAAAAAATGCTTGAACATATTAGAACTCATAAAAAGATGAGAAAAATAGAACAAGATATTGAACAAAAAGGAGAATAATAATGGATTTACAAGAAGATAGGGAACAACTTTCCAATGCTGAGCCATCACCATCCATAAATATGGAAGAGCATGAGCTAGTGAATGAAGTTGATGAGAAAGCTTTGGAAGGCTCCCTAGGAAAATTTAAAGATGCGGAAAGTTTACTAAAGGCCTATAACAATTTGCAGGCTGAGTTTACTAAGAAGTGTCAAAGTCTAAGCAAACTCAAAAGTGAGATTTGCGCTGAGGAAGAAAAGGCACCAATATATACTAGAGATGATTGGGAAAGCAAAGTAAGTGATTTTTTTGAAAAAAACGAAGATGCAAAGGCATTTTCTTCGCAAATTGCAAACAAACTCATAGAAGATGACGCTTTGGCTAAAAAAGATAATGCCCTTGAACTTGCTTGGGCAAAGGTGGCTTCAAAGAATTATATTGCGCCTGAGAAACTTGTTGAAAATGATGATTTTTTACAACAATATGTTTTAAATAACGAAAAAGTAAAAAATGCCGTTTTAAAAAATGTTGCAAATCAAATTCAACAGGCCCCTACAGTTTTGAGCTCTTCAATGAAAGGCGGAATGACAGGGCTATATAAACCTCAAGCTGCAAAAACTCTTTCGGAAGCTAAAGAAATTGTTAGAAAATTATTTAACTAGAAGGAGATTTTAAAATGGTAACTTTGACAAGTGCAGACAATGCATTAAAATCGGTTTATCTTGGCGTGGTTGCAAATCAACTTAATATAAATGCAAATCCACTTCTTGCCAAGATAAAACACACAACTCAAGATGTATGGGGAAAAGAAATAATTAAACTTGCTCCATATGGAATTAATGGTGGTATTGGAGCTGGTGGTGAAACAGATGCCCTTCCAACAGCCGCAGCGAACAATTATGTTCAATTTAAAACAACTTTAAAAAACCTTTATGGAAGACTTGAAATTTCTGATAAAGCAATAAGAGCTTCTCAAAATAATGCTGGTGCTTTTGTTAATCTATTAAATGATGAAATGGAAGGACTTATAAAAGCTAGTAGCTTTAATTTTGGAAGAATGCTTTATGGCGATGGAACAGGTAAACTTGCAACTATTGCATCAGTTACAAGTGGCACTTTGGCTGTTAAAGTAGATAGTGTTAGAAATTTAATTGAAGGAATGGTTGTTGATTTTTACAGTGGTGATACACCTGTTACTGGAGCAACAGGACTTAGAATTTCTTATGTTGACAGAAGTGCAAAAGAATTTTTTGTTAATTTCCCAACATCCTTCCAAGCATCAACATTAAAAAGTGGAGATGCTGTTTATGTTCAAGGTTCTAAAGATCATGAAATAACAGGTTTGGGAAGTATTTTTTCTACAACTGGAACCATTTATGGATTGTCAAAATCTACATATAAATGGCTAAAGCCTTATGTTAGTGATACTACAACTGAAATTTCTGACCAACTAATCCAAGGTGCTGTTGACTATATTGAGGAGGCATGTGGAAGTCAAATTAATTATATTGCATGTTCAAGTGCGGTAAGAAGAGCATATCAAGAATATCTTGGTGCATACAGAAGAAATATTGACATAATGGAATTAGCTGGTGGATATAAAGCAATAACTTATAATGGCATTCCAGTTGTTGCTGATAGATTTGCTCCAGAGGGTAGCATGTACTTGCTTAACACAAATGACTTTACCATGCATCAACTTTGTGATTGGAAATGGCTTGAAGGTGAAGATGGCAGAGTTATAAAACAAAATGCTGGGTTTCCAACCTATAGTGCTACTTTAGTGAAATATGCTGACTTAATTTGTGACAGACCTTGTGGTCAAGCGCTTATTAAGAACATTTCTTCTACTGTTACAAATCCATTTATTCCAAATGTAACTGTTGAAAACAACATTAGCACAAATGAATCTAATTAACATTATTAAATCTAAAATTAAAGATAGGATTCTTCATCCTATCTTTGATTTTAAATAATTCGGAGAAGAGTATGAAAATTGAAATTAAAGACGATGTTTTTGACATTGTTTCAAGACTGAAACAAATTGATTCGGATTATTTTGTTTTATATAACTTAGACAGTGGTCGTTTTGAGCTTCATTGTAAAAATCAAGCGCACACTAGCTATTGTTTGTCTTTTGAAGATAGGCTTGACTATAGAGCAATAGAAAAAACATTAAAAACTAGAAAACAAAATAAAGATAAACTCTTTGAAGAATTGAAAGGAGAAAATAAATGGATGTAAAAGATATTTTAAAAACAGCAATTTTATTTTTGAATAAGGAAGAACTTTTAGAAGATGCTTATTTTTTAGATGAGGTTGGTGAAGATTACGTGGCAAGTTCGGATAGAGAACAGGAAATTGAAAAGCTTCTTCAATGTTTAAATTTGGTTTATCAAGAAATTTCTGCTGAATATTTGCCTCTTGTTTTTGAAGAAGAAGTGACACCAAACGAAGGAAAGATAATGTTAGTAAAACTTTCTAAAAGCATTCAAGAAGTTCAAAAAATCATGTCTGTTGATGGGAATAGAATAGGATTTAAGCTGTTTCCAGATTATATTCTTTTAAACGCAAATCATGAAAAGGTTAAAATAAGATATACATATGAACCAGATGTTTTATCGAAAACTTCTACAATTTTTAATTATGGTGGTAAATTGCCAAAAAGAGTACTTGCTTATGGAGTGGCAATGGAGTATAGTTTCATTTCAAGTCTTAGTGATGAGGCATATATTTGGGAGGCTAGATATAAAGATTCGCTTAAAAACATTGTGAGAAAAAAATATGAGATTAAACTTCCGTCTAGGAGGTGGATTTAATGTTTTATCCCAAAAAGCTTTTGCTCAAAAAAATGAACAACTATAAGCTCTCCTATACTGCTTTTGCAAACGGAATGAATTGTGAAATAGATGATAATTTGCTTCCGCTTAAATATGGAAAAGTTGTCTACAATTACACAGTTAAAAATGGTGCTTTAAAAAATGGTCTTGGTTTTGAACTTGCGACATTTCCAAAAAAATACAATGATGGCACTGAAAGGACAATATTAACCCTTCCAAATGGGGAAGGAATTAAAGCTTTATGGCATTTTAAATATTATGATTTGAGTGCAAAAGAAACAAGACACAAAATTGTTTTTTCGACCAAATCAAAACATATTTATTTTTTTCAAACAGTGGCACAAGGAACTGCATTTTTTGATATGTTTTTCGATGAAAAAACTTTTGACGGCGATTTGTTGGGAATCAATTATCATTTAAATGGAGATGATTGCTTGATTATTATTGTCCCTAACGAACAGAAAATAATTGTTTTTCACAGTTATGATGGCACTGAAATCATTGAAAATGCACCACAGCTGGTTAGTATTTGTTTACATTATGAAAGACTTTTTGCAATTTTAGAAGGAGATCGAAAAACTCTTATGTTTAGTGCTAATCTTGATCCAACGGATTGGGATGTAAGCCTTGATGCGGGCGGATTTATTGAAATGCATGATGAAAGAGGAAGCATTAATAAAATTGTTTCATTCAATGATTATGTTTATGTCTTTAGAGATTATGGGGTGTCAAAGGTTTCAGCTTATGGAGATCAAAGTGAATTTTCAGTCAGCCAATTGTTTATTTCATCTTCAAAAATTTATGGGAATTCAGTAACTAGTTGTGGAGATAGAATAATTTTTTTAGCAAGAGATGGATTGCATTCTTTTGATGGCTATTCAACAAACAGAATTACTCTCAATATTGAAAGTATGTTTGAAAACATTAATAACGAAAAGTGTTGCAGTGTGTTTTACAACAACAAGTATTATCTTGCATGTAGATTAGATTTTGGAGACGACCAATTAATTGGATGTGAAGCCTATGAAGAGGGTTATACAAACAATGCACTTATTGAGTTAGACCTTAACACTGGTGAAATTAATTTGCTTAGAGGTGTTGACATCCTTAGTATGATTGCAGTTGAAGAAGATAAATTTTCTAAACTTATTGCATGTTTCAATGGTGAACATGGGAACAAATTTGGACAACTAACGCATGATGGTAAAATTTTTGGTCAGATACTCAAAAAAGAATGGATTTCACCTTTTAGTAATTTGGGATATCCAAATCAAGTTAAAATTGTTAAAGAGGTTTTAATAAAAACAAAAAGTGATTGTATTATAAAAATAAAAACTGATAAGGAAGAAAAACAGTATTTAGTACGCGGAAGTGAAACAACTCAGCGTGTTAAAACAAATGTTAGAGGAGAAATGGTTCAAATTTCTTTTATAACTGAAACAGAAGGTGATGTTGAAATTTCGGCTCCGCAACTGGTTATTGGAGTTGTTGCGTGAGTTATTTGAAACATCAATTTAAAATTTTGCGTAGAAAAAAATATTACAAAAAAATCATAAATCCAAAGGAGGAACAGATGTATCAATACTCATTTTCCGATAAAGAATCAAAAGAAATTGAAAACAAAACAAAAAGCGTTGATGATGTTTTCAAAGCTTTTAAGGATATTGATAAAAAATATGAAATTAACTTAGAAGACAAGAGTGATTCATTTAATCAAAGTCTTGAGCTGGAAAGAAAGCAATTTGAAAGACCAGATGAAAAAGAGGTCGAAAAACAAGCTCAAGAAGGACTAAGCGAATATAAAAACGCTTCTTTAAATCAAATAGAGAACGATTATAAAACAAACAAAACTGCTATCGACCAGCAGCTTGAAACTTTAGACTCTTCGACAAAACAATCTAAATCACAATTAGAGGAAGCTTACCAAAGTGCAAAAACCAACGCATCTAATGATGCCATTAAAAGAGGGCTTGCTCGTTCCTCAATTATTGTTAATAAACTTGCAGAATATGATAAAAACATGCTTACCGAATTTTCTAAAATAGAAAAAGATTATAACGACACTTTTAACAAACTCAATAATCAAAAAAGTATGCTTGAAGTTCAAAGACAAAATGCTCTTGATGCATTTGATATTGCTTATGCAGTTAAACTTTCCGAAAAAATTTCTGCTTTGAATGAAAAGTTAGATCAAAAAGAACAAGAAGTTATTGAATATAATAATAAAATGGAACAGTTAGAGAAAGAGTTTGAACTTGAAAGAAATGAAAAATTGCAAGATTATCAAAATGATTTGAACAAGCAAAAACTTGACAACATGAAATATTACGGCGAGTATGGCACAAATCAATTGGATATGATTAAAGAAAAAGAAAAATATGATATTGCCTATGAATATTTAATGTCTTTGCCTAAGGATGAGGCTGTAAGCTTGCTTGAAAATAATCCCGATTTCAGAACAAATTTTAAAACCTACTATAATAAACTTTATTCAACAATGTTGACTAGGAGATAATATGTTTATCGAAGACATTATGTCGCTTGCAATAAGCAATGGTCTATTTGCTGTATTATTTGTATTTCTATTGTTTTACCAATTAAAAGACAGTTCAAAACGAGAAAAGAAATATCAAGAGACCATTGAATGTTTATCAAAACATTTGAATGTTATTGAAGATGTGGACAAAAATGTTGAAGAAATTAAGAATGTAGTGGTTTTTCCAAAGAGAAAGGAGAAGAAAAATGAAAACTAGAATTAAATCTTATAGTTTTTGGACAAGCTTGTCGGCGGCAGTTATTCTTTTGGTTAATTCTATAGGTAATATGTTTGGTTTTTCTATTGAAGATAAACTCATATCAAACATAATAATGTCAATTTGTGGAGTTCTTGTTGTTCTTGGTGTTGTAAGCGCTCCTACAAAAGCAGATGAAAAAGAATCTGAAGAGTTAAATGAAGCTAACGAGGAGGAAGTCAAAATTGAAGATGATGTTCAAGAAACAAGTGAAAAAGATTTAAAGAAAAATTAAAGTATTAATCATTGTCAAGAAAAAACTGTCATAACATTTGGCAGTTTTTTTTTCTTGAATTGAATTTGTAAAAGTGTCAATATAAATTAACTCAATAAGCATTTATTTTTATTCTTAGGCTGTTTCTATTATTATTATAATCATTTGACAAAAAAATTACTTTTATGCCATAATGTTACAAATGAATAATATAATGGTGGAATTTAATAGAAAAAAAAGTAAACATGATTTGCTGTTTTTTGCCAAATTATTAGTATGTGTTTTAATAGTTTTGTCAAATTATTTTTTTTATGAGATTAAACAGCTGTCTTATAATTTAAATATTAAAACTTTTCAATATTATATCAATCAAAATATTCAATTTTTATATAATAATTTAATTATATTTAATTTTGAATTCATTTATATTTTAAATTTTTTATTTTTTGATTTATTTTTATTTTGTTTATATGTTGTGATAATCAACATTAAACAAAGGGAATTATTGTCATTTAATATTTTTAAAAATATTTCATTCAAAAAAAAATTGGAAGAAGGGCAACTTTGTTTGAATTTTAAATCTTTAAATTTAAATTCAAAATTATTATGTTAAAATTTTGATGCAATTTTTGCGTCTATTTATTTTAATTTGCTTATTTTATCAATACACAAATAAAAACTTTTATTTGTTACAAAATAAAAGTATACAATAATTTGGAGAATAGTCGTGTTAGTAGGACAGTTAATTAGCATTTTTAACTTTGCACTTTTTGCAATTTTAGGATATTTTTTAATAAAACGAAAGAAAAAATTTTCGGATAAGATTCTTAAAATTTATTCGTTGGTTTTGGCTTTAATTTTTTTCTTTAGATTTATGCTTGGAGATGATGCAATCAGTGATGTTTTCAAACTTTCAAATTCTCCTATTTCTAGCCCAATTTTAACTTTTTTTAGTTTGTTGTTTAATTGGTTATTGTACTCAGTCATCATTCTTGCGATTTTATATCCATTTTTTAAAAAAACACTCTATGCTTTTGTTTTAAAGTATTTTGGAACAATAGTTAGTTTGCTTTGCATATTTTTTGTTTATTTTTTAACAATTGGCATTGTTGGAAAAGAGGCATATGTTGGGTTTCAAATAAGAACATTACTTTTGGGAATTGAATTGGGACTTACTTTAGCATTTTGTTTAATTGTTTTTTTTGAAAATAATAAATTTAAAATTGCAAAAAGTGATTTAAAAGGATTCATTTACATATTTTTCATGCTTCTTGCAACCATGCCACCATACATGCTTGAAGCAATTTTTGGTTATGTTAAATATTCAATGCCTATAAAAGATGTTAATTTTCCTCATAGAATAATTTTATATCTTTCTGTTTTAATTCCTATTGGTTTATATTTTTTACTTAGAAAAAAGGATAGTGAAGAGGTAAGAGGAATTTTACTTTATATCAGTCTTGGAACATTGCTTTCTTTTAGTGTGAACTATAAATTTTATAGTTTTTTAAATATCACACATTGGCCATTTCACTTGTGCAATACTGCAATGTATATAATTCCTTTATGCTTAATTTTTAAATGGAACAAGCTTTTCTATTTTACTTATTTTATCAATGTATTGGGTGCTTTTCTCGCAACAGCTATGCCAAATTATTCCGATGCTTTGAACTTATTTAGTTCACAACTTGTTGTGTTCTATATAAATCATTTTATAGCTTTCTTTATGCCAATTTTGATGGTGGCAATAAAAGTTTATAAAAGACCAAAACTTCGAGAATTTATTTATTCAATGATAGGCTTTGGGATATATTTTTTATTGGTGCTAATTTTAAATGCTTGGTTTAGCAATTATGGCTCTGTGGATTACTTTTTTTTGAATAGTGATTTTATTGCTGAAAAACTAGGAACATGGGCTGAGAATTTAAGAAATGTTATTTGGAGCTTTAATTTGGGAAATTTAAAATTTACTTTTTATCCAGTTTATCAAGTTTTGTTTTTTCTTGTTTATGTCGTGCTTGGTGCTGGAGTTTGGTTTTTGTATGAGGCGGCTTACACTACTGTTGACACACTTTATGACATTGCCTCTAGAAAGAAAAAAATTAAAGCTGATCAAATTGCATTAGAAGTTGCATTGGGGGGAAGAAGTATGGAGGAACCTATGAACGAAAATGGTAAAAACAAGTTGATTTTAAGAAATTTTTCTAAAAGATATGGAAAAAGTGAAGTTTATGCTGTTAAAGATGCAAATCTTGAGATAGAGGGTGGAGAAATATTTGGTTTTTTAGGTCACAATGGTGCTGGAAAGAGCACAATAATTAAAAGCATTGTTGGAATTCAACCCATCACGAGTGGAAGTATTGAGGTATGTGGTTATGATGTGGACAAGCAACCTGTGATGGCGAAGAGGAATATTGGTTTTGTTCCAGACCATTATGCTCTATATGAGAAACTCACAGGTAGAGAATATATAAACTATATCGCCGACTTATATGAAGTTTCTTTAGAAGATAGAAATAAGGCAATTAAAAAGTTTGTTGAATTGTTTGAATTAGAAAGTGCTTTTGACAATCAAATAAAAACTTATAGTCATGGTATGAAGCAAAAAATTACAATTATTTCTGCCTTGGTGCATAATCCCAAAGTTTGGATTCTTGATGAGCCTTTAACTGGACTTGATCCTCAAAGTATTTATCAAGTTAAAGAATGTATGAAAATTCATGCACAAGAGGGTAATATTGTGTTCTTTAGCAGTCATTTAATAGACATTGTTGAACAACTATGCGATAGGATAGCAATAATAAAAAAAGGAAAAATACTCACATGTCAAAGGGTAAAGGATATTGAAAAAGAATGTTCTTTGGAACAATATTATTTAAAAATTACCAGCGAAGAAGTGGAAGAAAGTTTGGTAGAAAACAAAAAATCACAAAAAAATAAATTGGCTGATGCTATAAATTAAGAGTGAGAAAATGAAAAAATTAAAAACATTAGTGGCTATGCAACTAAAAGACAAATTAAATTTGTCGTTTTTAAAAAGCAAAAAACAAACCATTTTTAAAGTGGTTTTGTCTTTGCTCAAGTTTGTTATTATAACTGCCATGATTTATGTCGGATTTAGTATTTTAAGTTCTCTTAGATTGGTTTCCATTTTACCTGGGATTCCTCAAAATTTTTTTGTTTTGGTTTTTTCAATCATGTTTATTCTTTCGGTAATTGTCTGCACATTTGGTTTAATAAAAAATTTGTACTTTGCAAAAGATAATCAAGTTTTGCTAACCTTACCAGCAAGCAAAACAACCATTTTTAGTTCCAAATTAATAGTTTTTTATATATATGAAATAATTAGAAATACAACATACATGTTGCCATTATTTGTGGCATACGGTCTTATCAATGCTCTTCCTTTTTATTTTTATTTTTGGCTTTTAGTTTCATTTTTACTTGTTACAGCATTACCAGTTGTGCTTGGTGCTTTGTTATCTATTCCAATGATGTTTATTTCAAGTTTTGTCAAGCATCAAAGATGGCTTGAATACATTCTTATCACTGCCTTTATTTCTGCAACTATTGTTGGAATTATAGTGATTATAAATGCAATTCCATCAAATTTTGATCTTATTGGAACTTGGGGTACAACTTTTTGGAAAATACAAAGTTTTTTAGAAAATTTTAACAAAATTTTCATTCCACTTGTATGGGTTGCCAATAGCATTATTGGTGAAAGATATGGCGTTTCAAATAATTTGTTTAATAAAACACAAATTTTAAGTGTTTTAGGTGTAATTGGCGTCATTGTATTAGTTTTAACAATCACCTATTTAATTGTGAAACCTCTATTTTTCAAAATGGCAAGCACTCCGTTTGAATACAAAAAGAAAAAAGTTCTAAAACACATACAAAACTCAAAGCATTCTTCTTTTGTTTCTTCTCTTAAAAAGGAGTGTATCACAATATTTAGAATGACCGAAAAGATTTATGGGCTTTTGTTTGTTGTAATTGGGCTTCCCATCTCCATTTTTTTGCTCAACAAAATCTATGCAGCAATGGACACAAGACTTGCCGGTGGTTTTATGACGATAGCGTTTAATATTTTAATGATTTTACTTATTTCACTTGCTTCAAACACTTCAATGGCACATGCCATAAGTGAGGAAGGTGCTTCTAGTTATTTAATTAAAACTACTCCAAATTCTTATATTAAAAATTTATTAAGTAAGAGTTTTATCAATTTTATTTCAATGAGTTTGTCAATTTTAACATCAGTGATAATTTTTTCAATTTTTGCGAAAATTTCTGTTTGGAGTACATTTTTGATTTTCATTGCGCTACAGGCTATTTATATTTCACATTTGCTATATAGCCTAGAACTAGATATTATGAATCCTCAAGATGTTCATTATCAAACCACTGGCACACATGTAAATAATCCTAATGATATCAAGTCGGTTTTGTCTTCATTTTTAATTTCTGCCATCTTTGCCTTTTTAACTTATTTTTTCATAGCTGAAAATCAATATTATATTTGGTATAGAATTTTGTTTATTGCTCTACTTTTTCTAATCTATAGAGTTTGGTCTTATATAAACAAAATAAAGGTCTATTATAAGGAGAGGTGACATGAAAAAGTCTACATTAATTTTAATTGCAATAGTTTATGTGGCTTCTGTAGTAGTGATTTCTGTATTTGGTATGAAATCTGTTGTTTACAATGAAATTATTCCTGTTAATAAAATCATTTGTTTGAATGAAACAGATTCAAAAACCGAGGTTACACAGGACAATGGAATGAAACTTATAAAACTTAAATTCACAACACCCGGAGATGCTGAAAATTTGACTGGAACAATGTTGCAACTTTCATGGAGAGTTTTACCAGATAATGCCACTTCTAAGACTGTTAAATTTATCTACAATGAAAGTTTAACTCGTGTAAACTTTGTAAAAGATGAAAATGATAATGAACTGGGACTGATACTTTTTTCAGGAAAGGTGGTATTTAATTTAAAAATTATGTCTACCGATGGAACCCGTGTTTTTGATGAAGTTAAAATTTGGGTTTATTAAATTGATATATTGCGTATAACGCTTTATATAAATGGAAGACTAATTCCAAAGAGTTTGAAGCACGTTTCAAACAAAAAATAAATAAAAGGAGAAAATATGAAAAAAATAAAACACTTTTTATTAACCATGGTACTAATGCTTTGCTCTGTTTTTTGTGTCGCATGCTTTGGTACAAAAATTACATCTGGCTATGTTAAAGCTGGAACATTAGCAACAAGTATAATCAAAGATTCTGTTCTTGACACTTCTAATGTTATTGCTGTTTTTAAATATTCAGACAATACATTGGAAGAAATTTCTTCTGATAATCTTACTTTCAGTGCTTTTGATTCCTCAGTTTTAGGCGAACAAGATTTAATGATTACTTATAAAGATTTTAGTTTTAAGGTAAAAATAAAAGTTGTTGCTTCAGATGCCGATGTTGTTTCAATCAATCAACTTGAAAGCCAACTTTTAACAGACTTTAATAGTGCTAAAAATGGAAAATTTAACTTTGTTGAAGATGAGGGTGGACAAGCTGTTGAAAAGTCAGAGTTTTATGATTCGAATCAACCTTTATTTGTAGGTGATGATAATGTTTTTAATTTTAGGATTATTGCTAGTGGAGTAGATGCTACTGGAAATTTGGTTTCAGGACTTACTAAAGTTAGAACAAACATTATGGTTGAAATTGACAATCAAGGTGTTTACGAAAAACTTACAGGCGCAGAGCTAGATGCTCTTGTTCAAATAGACACCGAATATTCAACATTAGATTTTTCACAAGATGCGGTTGGAAAAAGGTTTAGAGTAACTGTTGAAGCCGCAAATAGGGACCAAGACTATGAAGAAGCTGCGACAAAATTTGTTGCAGAATTAGAAGTTGTAGATGGTTACAATGTTTATAATGCAAAACAGCTTGCTTACTATGACAATTCTCAGTCTGGTTGGAATGATATTAAAAGTAAGTTAGAAGGTTCAGATTTTGTGACAAACGGAATAATTTTGCAAGATGATATCAATATTAAAAAAGACGATGTGCGTGAAGATGTTTTTTGGACACAAGAGAGAGTTGATTCTTATCCAAGTGTTAAATCTCAAACCGACCAAACAATAGTTGGAACACCTATTGACTATTATAATACTGGCATTTATAAGCGAGTAGTCACAAATGGAGAAACATTTAATTTTATTGGAAACTATTTTTCAGTAAGTTTAAAAGAGTTCCCAAAAATGGTTATTCAAGGTCATGACGGCAGTGACAATGAAGGGGTATTTGCAAAAGATGGAAAAAATGAAATTATGACTGCTCATATGTGTGTTTTTTACAACGACAAGCAAACTTCAGAAATTTCAAAACCAACTTTAGTAAATTGGAAAAATATTTCTTTTATAGGCAATGGTGAAAAAAATAATGATCCAAAAAATTCTGGAGCAATTCTTTTGATGAAACAAAGATATGTAAATTTACACGCATATAACACTTTTAATAATAATTTTTACATTGGATATTTTGTGATATATGGTGATGATAATAACGAATTTGATGGCAATTTTATTATTGAAAAATGTAAGGGATATAATTCATATCAATGTTTACTATATTCATATGGTGGCGAAAATATGTTGGTTAAAGACAGCGAATTTATATCTGCTGGTGGTCCAGCTATAATTACCGACCATGAGTATTCGGGAACTGACTATAAAACAGGTTATGCGGCAAGAACTGATTTTGTCAACACTATTATAAGGTCAAAAGTAACTGGTAAAGAACCATGGTTTACCTATTATGGTGCTGGAGAACTTGTAGGTCAATTAACAACTGCAGAACAACTTTATTCTGGTATGACGGCTGAAGGTCAACCTAATGGACTTGCTCCAACAGGAAAAACCATTTATGCTGGTTACGTTGATGACAATGGAGTTCAAATACCTCTTTTAAATATTGTTGCCGCAATGAAAAAAGGTGGTTCACCTAGTTTGACAGGTGAAAGAATAGGTGGACATATTCGTATGTTTAAAAACATGGGGGAATACGAAAAATATTATGCTTTAAATGGACAAACTCAAGAATATACAACCTTTGGTCTTGATATGGACAAAAATGACTCTCTTATGAATAAGGCTTATGGAAGTTCATTAATATATCTTGAATCTAATGGAAATGGAGGATATATAAATAGTGGATTTGGAACCGCTAATACAGATTCTTCAATTACGACCGGCAAATCTTATTCCGAGGGTGATTATATTAACTTATATCTCTATAATGGAATGGGAGCAATCATTGGACTTTATGATGCACAATAAAATTTAAAAAAATTGCATTAAATAAATTTTTTAAAAAACATATTAGATATTTTAGTATTTAATATGTTTTTTTGTTGATAAATAAAGGAAAATCTTTGAGTTTTAATTCGTGAAATAGAATTTAAATTTTTCTTGATTTTTTTTAAATTATGTCTTATAATTAAAACAAGATTTTAGTTTCAAACATTAAATTTATTTAATGATTTAATAATATTTTTGTTAATATACTATTTTAGGAGCTTTTATTTTATTATGATGTTTAGAAATAGCTTTAGATTGCTTTTTGCAAATTTTTCTCTTTTTTGGAAAGAGCTTTTATATAGAATTATTATTTTAGGCGTATGTTCATTGTTGCTTTTGCCAACTTTAAATAATTTTTTATCACTTGAGTCGACACCCTTGTTTTTTGAAAATATTAAAAATTTGTTTTTGCACTTTCCTTTTTACTCATTAAAAGATTATTTTGTTTATGTTTGGCAAGCTTTGCAAAGTTTGTTTGCTTGCATAAGTGAATTGTTTGTTAATAACAGTTTTGGAGTGTTTTACATCTTTTTTATATTATTTTTTGTTCAACCATTTTTAATTTCTATGGGTGATATAGCTGTGGGCGAAGTGCTTTATTGTAGTATGTCTAGTCTTTCAAAAGTTAGTTATACTGGAATGTATGTTAGAAAAATTGGAAAAAGTGTTTTGTATTCATTAATTAAAACATTAGTATCATTGCCATTTATTGTTTTAATGTTATTCTCTTTATATGGTTTTCTATATCTTGCCATGCTAAATGATATTTGGCTAATATTCGCGCCATTGCTGATGATTGTTTCATTTGTCATTATAATGGGTCTTAATATTTGCTTAACAAGTGGTTTTATGCCAGCGCTTGTTGTTTATAATTGTAATATGAAAGTTGGTTTTTCAAAGGGAATTAAGGCAGTGGGCAGAAGATTTTTCAGATGCCTATCTACAATTTCTATGTTACTATTATTATTACTTTCAATAGGTTTGCTTTTTGGTGTGCTTTCCACTCTTTTACTTTTGCCACTTGGCTATATGTTAATTTTAATATTTAAAATGGTTATGTTCTTTGGAAGTCAAGGAATGAACTATTATGTTGATTTGGATACAATTTTAAAGCCAAAAAAATTAGAAGAAACTGACAAACTGAAAAAAGCAATCGATTTAATTTAAATTTTTAAACTTAAGATAAATAATTTGAGCAATGAATTTAAATTGCAATTTTTTAGTTTGTTTTAAATTGATAATTATGTTTAAAAAATAACTATATTAAACTAAAATTAAACTTTAAAGGAGATAAAAATGAATAACAATTCTAAAGTTAAAATAACTTTTTTAGGTGGTGTGGGAGAAATCGGCAAGAATATGACCGCAATAGAGTATGAAAATGATATCATTGTCGTGGATGCAGGACTTACCTTTCCAGGAGATGATTTGCCAGGAGTTGATTTGGTTGTTCCAGACATATCGTATTTACAAAACAATAGAGATAAAGTGAAAGGCTTGATTTTAACACATGGACATGAAGACCACATTGGTGGTGTGCCCTTTTTTCTGTCAGAAATAAATGTGCCTATCTACGGCTCTAGTTTGACACTTGCTCTTGTGGAAAATAAATTAAGAGAATTTCCAAAAATAAAACATAAAGCTGTTGCTGTTAAACCAAAAAATGTGTTAAAAATTGGTGTTTTTACTATAGAGTTTATTAAAGTTAGCCATTCAATTGCTGGCGCATTGGCACTTTGCATTTCAACTCCTTGTGGCAATATTATTCACACAGGTGATTTTAAAATTGACTTTTCTCCAATAGATAATCAAATGACCGATTTGACAAGGTTTGGAGAACTTGGTAAAAAAGGTGTCAACTTACTTCTTTGCGAAAGCACAAACGTTTGCAGAAAAGGTTATTCTTTAAGTGAATCTTGTGTGGGAAAGGCTCTTGAAGAAATTTTTGAAAAACATTCGGATGACAGACTATTCATTGCAACATTTGCTTCTAACATTCATAGGCTTCAACAAATAATGGATTTGGCAGAAAAGTTTAAAAGAAAGGTCGCTTTTACAGGCAGAAGCATGATAAATGTTTCTGAAGTTGCGATGAAGTTGGGTGAATTGAAATTTGATCGAAACAATGTTATTGACATAGATAAAATTGATAGGTATGCTAATAAAGAAATTTTAATAATCACGACTGGAAGTCAAGGTGAGGCAATGAGTGCCTTAACTAGAATGGCTGCAGGTGAATTTAATAAAATTAAAATAGGCGAAGGGGATACAATTATTTTTTCATCTTCTCCAATTCCTGGAAATGAAAAAAGTGTTTACAATGTTATTAATTCGCTCTTTAAAAAAGGTGCAGATGTTATTTATGATGAACTTGCCGATGTTCATGCATCAGGGCATGCTTGTCAAGAAGAAATAAAAACCATACATGCACTAGTAAAACCAAAATTCTTTATGCCAGTACATGGAGAATATAGACATTTAAAACAACATAAAGAACTCGCTATTTCAATGGGAATGCAGGCAAGAAATATTTTAATTCCAGATATGGGTATGCAGGTTGAAATGTCGCCAAATTCAATCAAAACAATTGGTTTTGTTCAAGCAGGTCAAAGGTTAATTGATGGTCTTGGCATTGGTGACATGGACAGCACTGTTTTAAGAGATAGAAAACAACTTTCTGAAGATGGAATTTGTGTTGCGGTATTAAATTTATCTTCTATTTCTGGTGAAATGAGTTCAGATCCTTTTATGATTACAAGAGGAGTTGTTTATAATGACGAAGCAGAAAAGTTTAATGCCGATGTTAAATCGCATTTGATTGCATTGTTGAAGGAACAAGACTTAAGAGGAATGGACACAAATCTTATTAGAAACAATGTAAGAAAAAATCTTTCAAACTTTATATATAAATCAACAAAAAGGCGTCCAATGATATTAGTCATTGTTATGTTCGATTAATTATGGATTTAAAACAAATTGTTGAAGATGCAAGGCAAGAACATATTCCGCTACTTCTAGATGAAACAGCGGAGTTTTTGTTAAATTTTTTAAAAGATAAAAATTTCAAAAATATTTTAGAAATTGGCACTGCAGTTGGTTACAGTGGAATATTATTTTTGCAAAATCAGCCTAGAGCATTTTTAACAACGATAGATATAAATGAAAAAATGCAAAACATAGCAAAACAAAATTTTAAGAAATTTAATGTTGAAAAAAGGGTGAAACTTATAAAAGGTGATGCAAAAGATGTGCTTTCTAGTTTCAATCAAAAATTTGATTTAATTTTTTTAGACGGTCCGAAAGGACAATACATAAAGTATTTACCTCAATTAAAATTGCTTTTGGATAAAAACGGCTTTTTAATTGCTGACAATATTTTTTTTCATGGCAAGGTAAGAGCAGAAGGTTTTGTTCCACATAAACATAGAACAATAGTTGTCAATCTTAGAAAATTTATTGACGCAATAGAGAATGATGAAATGCTTATGACTCAGATTTATGATATTGGCGATGGTATTAGTATTTCAAAATTAAAAAAATGAGGTATTTAATGCTAATGTTTTTAATTGCTTTAACTATTTAATAGAGGATTGTAAAAAAACATTTTGCTTTTTTTCTGTTATGTAGTAAAATTGTTTTGATAATTATGGCAAAACAAGCTTTATATAGAAAATATCGACCTTCAACATTTGAAGAGGTTGTTGGACAAGAACATATCACTCGTACACTTGCAAATCAGATTAAGTCTGGTGAAATTTCGCATGCATATCTTTTTACAGGAAGTCGTGGAACTGGGAAAACCAGTACTGCTCGAATTTTTGCAAAAGCTATTAATTGTTTGAATCCTCAAAATGGTTCACCATGTTATAACTGCGATGCGTGTAAAAATTTATCAAATCCATCTAGTGTTGATATAATTGAAATTGATGCTGCATCAAATAATAGAGTAGATGAGATAAGGCAACTTCGAGAAAATGTTAAATTTTCTCCTGCTTTAGCAAAATACAAAGTGTATATAATTGATGAAGTTCACATGCTAACGGATAGCGCATTTAATGCCTTGTTAAAAACATTAGAGGAACCACCTCCTCATGTTGTGTTCATTTTGGGAACAACAGAGGTGCAAAAGCTTCCAGCAACAATAGTTTCAAGATGTTTGGAATTTGATTTTAGATTGGTGCCTCTTGAAACTTTGGAAAATTTGCTTAAAAAAATTTTTGAACAAGAAAATATTTCTTATACAAATGAGGCAATAAGAATTTTGGCATCAAGCGGAGAGGGCAGTGTTAGAGATATGTTGTCTATTGCAGATTGTTGTTGTTCTTATAGTAAAAATCTAGATGAAAATAATGTTCTTAAAGTTCTTGGCAAAAGCAACATTGACATTCTTTTAAATTTTGCCAAAGCAATTTCGGAGAAAAAAATAGGCAGTTGTTTAGAACAAATTAATGATGTTTATAACAGTGGCAAAAATCTTGTTGTTTTTGCTAGAGAAATTGGCGAGTTGTTTAGAGAACTTTTAATTTGTAAAACTTGCAATAGACCTCAGGACATTTTAACTCTTTCAATCGAATCGATAAACAAACTAAAAATTATTGCTGAAGATATGATAGAAGAAGAACTTATAAAATACTTGTCCATTTTCTCCGAAGTGGAGATGCAACTGAAATTCGCTATTTCTCCAAGGGTACTATTGGAAAATGCATGTTTGGAAGCAATTGCAGGAGAATTAAAAAAAAACGAATAATCCCAAATATTGAATACAATGCGCGCAATGTTTGGGGAAAAATAATATATTATCTTAGACAAAATTCATATCCAGCACTTCATGTTATCTGTGGCTCGCAAAGTGATGTTTCAATTGAAAGCGGATTTTTGAAGGTGAAAATTGAAGATGAATATGTTTTCAATTTATTAACAGAAATTCAAAACTTTAATGTTATTAAAAGAGCATTGAATTCTCAAGATTCACATTTAGAACTCTTAATTGAAAAAAAACAAAAATATGTGAATGAAGCTGAACAAGATATTCAAAAATTAAAAAAATTTATTGGAAATAGTTTAATTATAAAAGGAGAATAATTATGTATAATGGTGGTTTTAAAGGTGGATTTGGCGGTGGAAATTTGCAACAACTTATGAAACAAGCCCAAAAAATGCAACAAGAAATGCAAGAAGCTAAAGAGGAAATTGCAAATACAGAGTTTGTTGGAAGCGCAGGCGGCGGAATGGTAGAAATAAAAATGAATGGGGAAAGAAAGGTGCTTTCTGTTTCGATTAAGCCAGAAGTGATTGATGTTGATGACAAAGAAATGCTTGAAGACTTGGTTATGGCTAGTTTAAATGATGCTCTTGATCAGATTGTTAAAATGGAAAATGAAAAGCTTCCAAATCTTCCGGGGATGTAGTTTATGGAATTAGAAAATAGCATGGAAAGGTTGGTTTGTGCCTTTAAATCTTTGCCAGGTGTGGGTTATAAAACTGCACAACGCTATGCATATTATATTATTTCACAAGACAAGCAAAATGCGATTGAGTTTGCAAATGCAATCTTAAATGCGAAAGAAAAAATTTCTTATTGTAAAGAATGTGGAAACTTTACCGATGATGAAATTTGTCCTATTTGTCAAAAAAGAAATCAAAAAATTATTTGTGTCGTAAAAGAACCAAAAGATGTGGTTGCTTTAGAAAAGGTAAAAAATTATGAAGGTGTGTATCATGTGTTACATGGCACTATTAGTCCATTAGAAAATAGAGGACCAAATGATATTCGAATTAAAGAATTAATTGAAAGAGTAACAAAAAATAATGTGATTGAAGTTATAATGGCGACGAATCCAGATGTTGAAGGTGATGTTACGGCACATTATATTGCAAAGCTTTTGAAACCGCTTAATGTAAAAGTAACTAGGTTGGCACAAGGAATATCAATAGGAAGCGATATAGAATATGCAGATGAAGTAACTCTTACAAAGGCACTTGAAGCAAGAAGCGAAATATAATTTTGTCGAAAATTTGATTACATTGAAAAAATATAACTTTTTTATGCAAGGTTAATAAAAAATTTTAAAAAAGGTATTTACAAAAGCAAAATTATGTGCTATTATACCTGTAGATTATAAGCGGAGGAAAATATGGCTAAAATAACTTATGGTATTTCTGCGGACAATGTTGAATATACTTGTGCTAGTCCACTTTCTGTTGGAATGTATAAAGTAGCAAATGTTAGCAAATTCGCAAAAAAACACTGTATATGTGTTGAAAAAAATATAGGTAAAGAAGACCATACTCTCTAATAATCTTTCTTTTCATTATCCCTCATATTGAGGGTCTTTCCTTTTAAAGGTTTCTTTGGAAACCTTTTGTTTTTTTTATTTTTGGTTTAAATTTTGCAGGACAAAATTTTTCTTTGAAAGGCAACAAAATTTGTTAAAAGCTTTAATTTTTTTCACTATTAAAAATTTTCTGTAATATACTAAAATGTATTTAAATAAAAATGTTTTTGCAACTAAACTACAAATGTTGTGCGGAAACATTATAAAATATCATTTTTAATAAACAATCATTATTAGTTCCATACAGAGTTTTCAAACTTCTTGTTAAAAATTAATAAGTAAAATGTTTATACTATTAAAAATTTGCGTTGTAATAAAATTTATGCTATTATTTTATAAAGCTAAATTAAATGCTTTTATATTTAAACTTAATTTTAAAAGAGGTAATTTTATGTTAGAACAAATTAGAACACTAATTGCAAATCAATTAAATCTTCCATTAGAAAAGGTACAGGAAGATTCTAAAATAATAGAAGATTTAGGAGCTGATTCATTAGACATTGTAGAAATGTTAATGACACTTGAAGAGGAATTTGGTATTTCTCTTTCAGATGAACAAGCAACTCAAATGAAAACAGTTAAAGATATTTATAACATTATTAATAAATTAAAATGAAAAAATTTATTTTTCTAATATTATCTATTATTGCAATTGGCTATCTTGCTTTCTTTGTAGGATATGAAATATATATAATTAAGCCTTTTATAAATATAAATGCTGAAACTTTTAAAATACTAACCATTCTTATAAAATTTGGTCCGCCTATTATAATTGGATTAACTTTGCTTACATATTTTTATGGAAAAGGTTTAAAAACTTTATTTTTTGTTTTGGTTGTTTTTTTAATTATTATTGGAATAATTACAGTGGTATATCCAACACTTTTTCAAAAAATAATAAAGTAAAAGAATAAATGCTTTTTCTTTTTTGAATTTTTGTGTATTATTGTTTCATACAAACAAACGAAAGGAAATGTAGTGGAAAAATTAATTATTATTGATGGTAATTCATTATTTAACCGTGCCTTTTATGCTTTGCCCCTTTTATCTAACTCAAAGGGTCAGTTCACAGGTGCGGTTTTTGGTTTTGCCAATATGCTTATAAAAATTATTCAAGAGCAAAAACCAACTCACATGGTAGTTGCTTTTGACCATGCTCGTAAAACCTTCAGAAATGAGATTTATCCAGAATATAAGGGTACAAGAAAGCCCATGCCAGACGAACTTCGCATTCAATTAGACCCTTTAAAACAGATGTTGGATTTAATGGGAATTAAAAGAATAGAAATTGAAGGAATTGAGGCTGATGATATCATTGGCACAATTTCAAAAAAAACTTTAATTAACACTTATATTCTGTCGGGTGACCGTGATTTATTCCAATTAATTGATAATAAAACAAAAGTATTATTCACTAAAAAAGGCATAACAGAAATTGAAATGCTAAGCCAAACCAATCTTGAAACACTTTATGGTTATTCTCCAAAGCAGGTTCCAGACCTTAAAGCTTTGATGGGTGATAGTTCTGATAATATACCTGGTATTGCTGGCATAGGTCCAAAAACAGCATTAAACTTGCTGGAAAAATATAATAATTTAGAAAATATTATTTTAAAATCGGATGAACTGGCTCCCTCACTTAGTTTAAAAATAAAAAACAATGTTAATATTGCAAAAATATCAAAGCTACTTGCAACAATAAAGTGTGATTGTGATTTTAATTTTTCTCTCGATGACTTTAGTTTTCATTTTCCTTTTTCTGAAAAACTTTTTGCTTTTTTTGAAGACTTGGAATTTGTTTCTTTAATTAAAAGAAAAGAACTATATAATTTTGAATTGCCAAGTAGCGAGGTTTCTTATAAAACCATTTCAACAAAGCAAGAATTATATGAATTTGTTGAATTAGCATTTAAAAACAAAACCTTTGCTTTTGATTTTATAGGAAAATTCGAATTTTCTTATAGCCAAGATATCGTTATTAAATTGAACGATAATTTAACTTTTTTTGATGAACTGTCGCAAGAATTTTGTCTTCAGTGTTTTAAAAAACTTTTAGAAAGCGAAGTAATTTATAAAGTGACCAATGATTTAAAATCTCACTTAAAAATTTTTGATAAATTTGGCATATCTATTTCTGGAAAAATTTTTGATGTTTCAATTTCTAATTATTTAATCAATGCTGGGAAAAAACTAGCAAAAATTGAAACTAATTTGCTTTCAATGTGTTATTCTCAACAAATTCTTCTTAAAAAACTAAATTTAACGGAGCTTTATGAAGAAATAGAACTTCCGCTAAGTTTTGTACTACACCAAATGGAGAATGAAGGATTTAAAATTGATATAAAAGAATTAGATGTTCAACTTGAAAATTTTAGAGAAAAATTGAACATTTTAAAGGCAAAAATTTATGAAAGTGTTGGATTAGAATTTAATATCAATTCACCCAAACAACTTGCGGAAGTACTTTTTAAGAAATTGGGATTAAAAAGTTATTATAATAAAAAACTTTCAACCAATATTGAAATATTAAATGAATTATCTTCCCAGCACGAAGTTATACCTCTTGTAATAGAGTATCGTTCCACTGCAAAACTTTTGAATACCTATCTTGAACCATATAAAAAAATCACTGAAGAAAATGGTTGTATTATCCATACTGTTTTTAATCAAGTTCAAACGGCAACTGGACGATTATCATCTTCTGAACCAAATCTTCAAAATATTCCAGTAAGAACAGATGAGGGAAAAAATTTAAGGAAATTTTTTGTTTCAAAGCATGAAGATGGTCTTCTTTTATCTGCAGACTACAATCAAATTGAACTTAGACTTTTAGCATGCTTTTCTCAAGATATGAATATGATTGAAAGTTTTTTAAGTGGAAATGACTTTCATGCGATAACTGCATCTAAAATATTTAGGGTTCCACTTAATGAGGTTACCGCAAAAATGCGAAGAAATGCAAAAGCTGTTAATTTTGGAATTGTTTATGGTATTTCTGATTATGGTTTGGCAACTAGTCTTGGAATTTCAAGGGCAAGAGCAAAAGAGTATATCCAAAATTATTTTGATTCTTTTCCAGAAGTAAAGCAATATTTAGATAATCAAATTGAACTTGCGAAAAAGAATGGTTATGTTTCTACCTTATTTGGCAGAAGAAGAAATATTGAAGAATTATTTTCATCGCAATACCAAGTTAAACAATTTGGTGAAAGAGTTGCAATGAATATGCCACTTCAAGGCTCTGCTTCAGATATTATTAAACTTGCAATGATAAAGGTTAAAAAAAGTTTGGAAGAAAAAAAATTGAAAACTAAATTAATTTTGCAAATTCATGATGAACTAATTTTAGATTGCGTTAAAGAAGAGGTTGAAATTGTCAAAGAAATTGTGAAAAATTGTATGGAAAATGTTGTGAAATTAGAAATCCCTTTACCTGTTGAAATTAATTTTGGAAGAACATTATATGATTGTAAATAATTTGTTTTAATTATAAATTTAAATATAATATTATATTATAAAATATTTTTATAATTTTTTAGTGATAAAATATAAAAAAAAAGATAAAAATATATTATATGAAAGCAAAAGTTTTTAAAATTACAGGATTAATTTTTTTAAGTATTTTTATTAGCATTTTTATATTTTTAATTTATTTGACTTGGAATTATCCTATAAAATTTAAAAATGAAATAAAAAAATTTTCAGATAAATATTCAGTTTCGTCTTATATTGTAGCAAGTGTAATTAATGTTGAAAGTTCATATAATGAAAAAGCCCTCTCAAACAAAGGAGCAATTGGTCTTATGCAAATTTTGCCTAGCACCGGAGAGTGGTTGGCAAAAAAAATTAGCATTGATAATTTTTCAACTCAAATGTTATATGACCCAGCTCTTAACATTGAAATTGGAACTTTTTATTTAAAATATTTATTAGATAAATTTTCGAATTTAAACACTGCACTTTGTGCTTATAATGCTGGTGAAGGAGTGGTTTCAAATTGGTTATCTGATAAAAATTATAGTCAAGATGGTAAAACACTAATTAAAATTCCATATAAAGAAACTAATTTATATATAGAAAAACTTCAAAAAAATTTTAATTTTTACAAATTAAAAGTGTAATAATAATTTAAAATTCATAAATGTCTTAAATTTATATATCGTTTTATTATAGTTGAAAACATCATTTGACAAAGCATTAACAATATGTTAAATTATTTTTCATGGAGAAACTAATGGAAAATAATAACGAAAATCTTTCTAATGAAATTGATATTAGAATCGAAAAAATCAGATTGTTAAAAAACAAGGATATTGTTGTTTACAAGGAAAGATTTGAAAGAACCCATAAAATTAACGAGGCGAGAAATTTGGAAATGGGCACAAAAGTTAAAATTTGTGGCAGAATTGTTTTTAGAAGAATTATGGGCAAATTTGGCTTTATGCAAATTAGAGATGTGGAAGATAAAATTCAAGTTAGTGTTGGTGTAAACGAACTTAAAGAAGAGGATTATGAATTTTATAAAAAAATGATTGATATTGCCGACTTTGTTGGTGTTGAAGGTGAACTTTATCAAACTCAAACAGGCGAAATTACGGTGAGGGCAGAAAAAGTTATTTTATTAGCTAAAGCATTAAGACCCTTGCCAGAAAAATTTCATGGGCTTTCTAATACCGAACTTAGGTATCGTCAAAGATATCTTGACTTAATTTCAAACCAACAGGCTCGAGAGGTTTTTGTTGGAAGAAGCATTCTTTTAAGAGAACTAAGAAACTTTTTATATGATAATGGATTTATGGAGGTTGAAACACCTATTTTACAAAGCGCAGTTTGCGGGGCAAGTGCAAAACCATTTTTTACAAAACATAATGCTCTAGATAAAATTTGTAATTTGAGAATAGCTCCAGAAACTTATTTAAAACAGGTGATTGCTGGGGGCTTCGATAGGGTTTTTGAGGTTGCAAAATGCTTTAGAAATGAGGGTATGGATACTCAA
Organism: uncultured Clostridia bacterium; assembly: GCA_944381825.1. Classification (GTDB taxonomy): domain Bacteria; phylum Bacillota; class Clostridia; order Christensenellales; family UBA1242; genus CAJKWP01. The sequence goes on along the minus strand of CALWMK010000001.1, from coordinate 48,963 downwards.
CATCTTCAAGAATTCACCATGGTTGAATGGTATGCTTCATATTGGAATTTTGAAGATAACATTTGTTTTTTTAAAAAATTTATTAAAAATTTACTTAACAAAATTAGAGGTAGTGAAATAATTGAATTTCAGGGTCATACCTTAGATTTTTCTGGAGAATGGGAAAGGATAAATTATACCGAACGTTTAAAAGAAATTCTAGGTTTTGACTTTTTAGAGTGTAACTCACGCGATGAACTTGTTGAAAAAGTTGTTCAAACTAAGTTGTTTAATGAAAATGATTTTAACGGCATTAAAACCATGGGTGGTGTAATTGATTTTGTTTACAAACGCAAAGTTAGAGAAAACATTATAAATCCAACAATTTTGTACAATTATCCAGCTTGTCTTGTGCCTCTTGCAAGACGAAATGACAAAAATGGCAAATTGATTGATATGTTCCAAGTTTTAGTTTGTGGAAATGAAATTTGTAAAGCTTATTCCGAACTTGTTGATCCAATTGTTCAAAGAGAAACTTTAAATGAACAAGCACTTGCAAAAAAACTTGGTGATGATGAAGCAATGGAAGTTGATGAAGATTTCTTGCTTGCTATGGAACATGGAATGCCACCAATTAGTGGATTGGGATTCGGAGTTGATAGGCTTATGACAATTTTATTCGACCAACCTTCTATTCGTGATGTTGTTTTGTTCCCTTTAATGAAGTAAAATTTAAATAAACAATTTTATTATAAAATTGTTTATTTTTTAATATGATTTTTAAAATTTTTAAAAAATATATTGCATAAAAAGTGAACATAAACTAATGCTAAATAGACATGATAAAAATGTTAAAAAGACTCAAAAATTTATACAAAAGAGGTAGTTATGAAAACAAAAAGATGGATTTTTCCCCTTGTTATGTTTTTAGTGTTTATTATCTTAGTCTTGATAGGCACTTTTTTTGATTTGCAAATTAGCAAGAGTTTGGCAGATTTACAATTTGGTGAATACTATAGTAAAAATTATTTCGGATTAGTTTTTGAAGTGATAGGCGAATTGCCTGTTTATATATTAGCTTGTTGTTGTGCTTTAATTATTATGCTTAATGTTAATTATAAAAATAAAAAGATTAATTTTTTTGTAAAATTAATTTTTTATATTTTGGCTTGTGGCGCTATGTTTCTTTTATTTTTTAAGGCTTTTGGTTATGTTTTTAAACATATAAATATTAAAAATTTTATCTATGAGCCCTATATTTTGACAATTTTTATTGTTTTTTCTTTTGTAATTACATTTTTGATTTTTTTAATATTTAAAAACTTAAATGCAACTGTGCTTCAAAAATTATTAAATTTTGCCATTCTTTCCATTTTAGTAATTGCTCTATCAAATGCTATAACCCAAGGTTTAAAGCCAATTTTTACCCGTGAAAGATTCCGAACCATAAAGCTTTTGAACGACACCTCATTTTCGGGGTACACTCCTTGGTATTTACCAAACAAGAACATTATTGATGTTGTGGGTATAGGAAGTGATGCTTTTAAATCTTTTCCGTCTGGTCACACCACTTCTGGAGCAAGCCTTGTTTGTTTGTTATTTTTATTTGATTTGTTTCCAAACTTAAAATTAAAAAGAAATGAAATTATTTTAAACACAACTATTATCTTGTGGATTATTCTAGTAGCTTTAAGCAGAATTGTTATGGGCGCACATTATTTTAGTGATGTGGTTTTTGGAGGATTTATAACAATTTTTTGTTATTTGTTTTTTAGATTTTTATACTTTAAAAAAACACAGCACACAAAACAAAAATGATATAGAACAATAGATTGAAAAATAAAAGATTTTTTTAACATCATAAGTTTGTAACTTATTGTCAAATTATTAATTATTAAAATTGATATTAGAACAAATATTGACTACAAAATTTTTTTGTGATATCATATATTATATAAAAGGGGTTATTATGAAAAAAATTTCTAATGTTAAAAAGCTTAGTAAAAAAGATTTAAAAGAAATAGGCGAAACTAAAGAATTGGTTGAAGAAATGCTAACTGACTCTAAAGATATTGCAAAGTATAGAAAAAAATTATATAATTATTTATATGGAGATAAAACCAAGGTATATGGTTTGAATAAATCTACAAAGAAAAATGCCAATAACACCATAGCTTTCTTTGAAAGTAAAATTGATGAAGCATGTTCAAATTACAAGAAAAACAAATCAGATGAAAACAAAAAAGCTTGCATGATTTGGCTGGGTAATTATGAATCATATTTGAATTCTAGCTTAAATAAGGCATTAAATAAAGAAGATTCTGAACAAACATTATAATGTGTTTGATTTATATTGATGATTTTAAGTTTTTTTCTTTTAGTTTTTACAATATTTAAGAGAGTTTTTGTATTCTGACATCATTAAAGCATTGTTTAATGCGTATTTTTCAATAATATTAAAAGAATCTTTAATTAATTTTAATTGCTTTAAATTGATGATTGATTTTTGGGATTTATAAAAGTGTGGAAGTGGAAAGATATAATTTATAATTGAATGGTAATTTTAGATTTTTAAAACAAGATTTAAAAATATTTCAAAAAAACGAAGTTTAACTAAAAGGAGTTAACATGAACTTTATAACAAAAATTCCAGCCAATAAAATTATAAAATTGAGTAGTTTAGCTTGTGATAATAAAGGTGTGTTCTATTATCAAATTGACTTTGCTATTATAAGAAAAAGAGAAGATTTTGGTTATGAATTATATTTCATAACAGGTGTGGATGCCGGAAATAGAGTTTATGCTTGGTGTAATGAGGTGGATAAAAAATGTGTTTTGAAAACTTATGAATATGAAGATGAGCATTTTAATATTTCAATTAATGAATTTGATAAAAAGATTTCACAAGTCCCAGAAAAATTTATTGATATTAATGCACTTGTTTTAAAGGCTAAAAAGTTAACTAAGTTTAACCATGAAAAAGCAACTGTCTTGAATATAAGAGAAAAGTAATGCGAACTTGTGTGGAAGTACTATAAAAAATCACCATTCAAATTGAAATGCACCCAAAAAAGTCTAACTTTTAGGGTGCACTCCAAATAAATAGGGCGATTTTTTGTTTGAGAAAACCACCGGATAGTCCGGTGGTTTTCTCAAACAAAAAAACACTTGCAAAATTTTGCAAGTGTTGAACAATTACATTGTAAGAGTGTTGTCATTAACAAGAAGTGTTACTTCTTCATCTTTATATTTTTTCAAACCTTTAGCGACTTTATTTGTGTCATCTTCTAATATATTTGAATTTTTTTGTTTAACAAGAAGTGTTACTTTCTTATTTTTATATTTTTTTAAACCTGCTGCAACTTTTTTTGTATCATCTTCAACATCACCATAAAAAATCTCTTTTGATAAAAACTCAAACTTAAAAGTAAAAGTCAAATGGGTTTTGAATATGGCTAAAAGAATTTTATGTTTATTATCTTTAACTCCAAATTTATAAAAAAACGAACTCACAAAAACTTGGGTTCGTATAATATATTCATGGTGCCGAAGGCGGGACTTGAACCCGCACGTTGTTGCCAACATCGGATTTTGAGTCCGACGCGTCTGCCATTCCACCACTTCGGCATTTTGTGCTTTTAAATAGTAGCATAACTTAAGTTGATTTGCAAGTGTTTATAACAAATTATTGACAAATTTATTTTAAAGTGATTAAATATCTTATATTAGTTATTAATTATTATGTTTATGTGCCATTTTAAGAGTTATTTTACGAGAAGTGTCTTATAGTACAAAGTTTGTCAACTGTAAATGTTTAAACAATTAAAATGATAAGCTTGTCAGGTTCACTATAAGAAAAAATTTTCAAAAATAAATATGATTTTTGTGACTGATTAATAGTTTGTTATGGTTATTAATGAAATGGTTTTGACAAATTTAAATTTAAAGGAGCTAAAATGTTAGACTTAAAAGATATTTCAGAAAAGTTTATTGATAGTCAAATTTCTGTTTGTGGTTGGGTAAGAAACCACAGAAAGCAAAAAGAAATGGGGTTTATTGATTTATATGACGGAACAAAATTTGGTGTTTTACAAGTTGTTTACGATATGAACACAAAAAATTTTGATAAAGTCCAAAACATCAAGATTGGAAGTGCCATTTGCGTGAGTGGTAAGCTTGAGCATGCGTTTAACGATAAAAACAAGTTTGAACTTTTGGCAAATGATGTGGAGTTGATTGCAGATTGTGATGAGGACTTTCCTATACAGCCCAAAAGACATACTACCGAATTTTTAAGAGAAGTTGCCCATCTTAGAATGAGAACAAATTTATATCAAGCCATTTTTAAGGTAAGAAGCAAGCTTGCTTATGCAATTCATAATTATTTTAATACTAGAGGCTACACTTATGTTCACACTCCAATTCTTACAGCAAACGATGGTGAAGGTGCTGGTAATACTTTTCAAGTTACAACCTTACTTAATAATGAAAAAAACTGTAAAGAACTCAATTTTAAAGAAGATTTTTTTGGTAAAAAAGCATTTTTAGCGGTAACTGGTCAACTTGAAGGTGAGACTTTTGCAATGGCTTTTAAAAAGATTTACACTTTTGGTCCTACTTTTAGAGCCGAAAATTCAAATACAAAAACTCATGCGGCAGAGTTTTGGATGATTGAACCTGAAATTGCGTTTTGTCATTTAGATGAGTTGATTAAAATTGAAGAAGACTTTTTAGTTAATGTAATTAAAGAGATAAAAAACACAGCCAAAGAGGAACTTGAATTTTTTGATAAATTTGTTAGTAACGGGCTTTTGGAAAGATTAAGTAATATAGAAAAAGGGAATTTTCCAGTTGTGAGTTATAAACAAGCGGTAGAAATTTTAGAAAAACATAACGATGAATTTAAATTGAAGGCGGCATATGGAGAAGATATAGGAAGGGAACACGAAAAATTCTTAACAGAAAAGCATTTTAAATCTCCAGTATTTATTAAAGATTGGCCAAAAGAAGCTAAGGCTTTTTATATGAAGCTTAATGACGATAACAAAACAGTGGCTGCAGTAGATTTGATAGTCCCTAATAGTGGGGAACTTATGGGCGGAAGTGAAAGAGAGGTTAGGTTGGAACTGCTTGAAGAAAGGATGAGGGCTTGTCACATTCCTCAAACAATTAATTGGTATAAAGACTTAAGAAGATATGGCGGATGTTTTCATTCCGGGTTTGGTATGGGTTTTGAAAGACTTATCATGCTTGTTACAGGTGTTGATAATATTCGAGATGTTTTACCTTATTTCAGAACTCCGGGTAATTGTGATTTTTAGGTGACGAAGAGATAATATCGCAGGAAAATTGTAAATATAAAAAAAATTCAAATAGTTTGACTTCAAAATAAAATTTATTTTGAAGTTTTTTATATCTAAAAATTTAATAATATTTTTTTGTCGATAAATGTCGTTGACTTAAAATTTATTATAATTTATACTTAAATTGAAAATAATTTAATTATAAATACAATTTGGAGATAAAAATGGTCGCAATTGACATTGTAAACAAAATTATGCTGGGTGCACTTTTACTGTTGTTTTTAGTTGGATTTTATAGGATAATTTATGTTTTTTTTGGTTTTACCAAAGATGTTATTCAGCCTGAAACAAATAAAAAGGCAAAGTTTGCAATTTTAATCGCAGCTAAAAATGAAAGTAAGGTTATTAGAAGGCTGTTATCTTCTATAAAGACTCAAAATTATCCTTCCGAATTAATTGAAACTTTTGTTATTGTAGAGGATAAAAAAGATAAAACAATTCAAATTGTAAAAGAATTTGGCTATAATATTTTTATTAGAAAACATTTAGAAAATATTGGAAAGGGTTATGCTTTAGATGAAGCAGTGAAAGATATTATTAATCAAGGCAAAACTTTTGATGCCTATATGATTTTAGATGCTGATAATGTGATTTGTGATAATTTTGTTGAAGAAATGAACAAGGCTTTCCAAAATGGAGTGTGTCTTGGAATGGGATATAGAAACTCTTTAAATCAACCTGGAAATTGGGTTGCTGATTGTTCTGCTCTTACCTTTTCAGGAATAAACACTTTTCAAAACAAGGCGAGAACAAAACTGACAAAAAACATTATTGTAAGTGGAACTGGACTTTTTTTAGATGGAAAAATAATTGAAAATTTTAAAGGATGGCCATTTCATACCCTCACAGAAGATTATGAACTTTCATTATATTGTTGTTTGAATAATATTCGTTCTGAATATGTTCCAACTGCAATGTTTTATGATGAACAACCTACAAACCTAAAAACTTTGAACAAACAAAGGGTCAGGTGGATAAAAGGCTTTATGCAAAGCAGAAATCTTTATGCTGGCAAAATTAGAAAAAAATTGTTTTCAAAAGAAAAAAATAAAGCTGGTAAAATGGATATTGCTTTGGGAGTTATTCCTAATATAATTGCTATAGCTTCAATAATTTGTTATAGCATTGCAATGCTTTCGATTTTCGTTTACGGTCTATTTTCTCAGGCATCTTATGTAAATTATGCTTTTAAATGTTTGCTAATTGCTTTATTAATTACTTATTTATTCTTAAGTTTTTATACCTTTTTGCAAATTTTGGCAGAAAAGAAGAAGATGAAGTTTGGTTTTTTGAATTCAATAAAAATTGTACTACTTAACCCATATTTTGCTTTGTTATATATTTCTCATGCAATTAAGGCGGTTTTTTGTAAAGATGCAACTTGGGCGCCTATTGAACATGGGGTTGTAGATAATGTGAGTTCAAACGATATTGTGCAAGACTTTGAAAGCGAAACAGAAAATGATTTGAAGTTGACATAAATTTTGCTTTAGTTTAGTTAAATTTAAATTAAATATAAAAAAACAAATCAATTAAATTGATTTGTTTTTTTTGATTACTTTAAAATTTAACATTAAAATTAGACGACAAATTTAAAAATTTCTAACATAATTTTTCATAAATTGGATATTTGCTACAAAGAATTTTTACTCTTTCTTTTAATTCCTCTTTGTCTTTATTATTTTTAAAAACATCATAAATTATGTCTGCAATTTCTTCCATATCAGTTTCTTTCATGCCACGAGTGGTGATATTTGGTGTTCCAATTCTTATTCCACTCGTAATGAATGGACTTCGTTTTTCGTTAGGAACAGAATTTTTATTAGTTGTAATTCCAACCTCTTCAAGCATGTGTTCAAATTCTTTTCCAGTTATTTCAGTGTCTGAAAGGTCAATCAAGATGAGGTGGTTATCTGTTCCGCCAGAAACAAGTTTAAAACCTTTATTCAAAAGTGATAAAGAAAGAGCTTTTGCGTTTTTAACAATTTGCATTTGATATTCTTTAAAGTCTTTTGATAAAGCCTCTTTAAATGAAACCGCTTTTGCCGCTATAATATGTTCAAGTGGTCCGCCTTGTGTTCCTGGAAAGACTGCTTTATCAATTTGTTTTGCATATTTTTCCTTACACAAAATAATTCCGCCTCTTGGACCACGAAGAGTCTTATGCGTTGTGCTTGTAACTACATCTGCGTAGGGAACAGGACTTTGATGTAAACCAGCGGCAACTAATCCAGCAATGTGAGCCATGTCAACCATAAGATAGGCACCAATTTCATCTGCAATTTCTCTAAATTTTTTAAAATCTATCTCTCTTGGATAGGCACTTGCGCCAGCAACAATTAATTTTGGTTTATGTTCTAAAGCCAATTTTCTTACTTCGTCATAATCTATATAGCCATTTTTATCAACACCATAAGGAATTATATTGAAATATTTACCACTGATGTTTACAGGACTTCCATGAGTTAAATGTCCTCCACAAGACAGGCTCATACCCATAATTGTGTCGCCAACATTTAAAAGGGCAAAGTAGACAGCTAAATTTGCGTTTGCACCGCTATGGGGCTGAACATTTGCATGTTCGGCTTCAAATAATTTTTTTAATCTTTCAATTGCAAGAGTTTCAACAGTGTCTATATTTTTGCAACCTCCATAGTATCTTTTTCCACTATAACCTTCTGCATATTTGTTTGTAAAAACACAGCCTGCTGTTTCTAAAACAGCTTCTGAAACAAAATTTTCGCTTGCAATTAATTCTATTGTATTTTGTTGTCTTAAAAGTTCTTGTTTTATTGCGTTATAAACCTCAATATCTTCATTTTTTAAATTTTCTAAATTATTCATCAAATGTCTCCTTGTATTTTATTAAATATATTTTAGCTTTCTTATTAAAAAAACACAACAAAAAACCTTGTTATCACAAAATTCATTATTACTTGACTTTTTAACCATAAAATACTATCCTTTTATTGTAAGATTATTAGGAGAAAATATGGAAGAATTTAAGTTGGCTCATAAAAATTGTTATAGGACTCATACATGTGGTGAACTTTCTATTAACGATGTTGGAGAACATGTGTTTTTATCTGGTTGGGTTGGAGCCATTAGAAAGTTGGGGGGTATTGCTTTTGTTACAATTAGAGATCATTATGGTGTAACTCAAGCGCTTTTTAAAGATGAAAATATGATTGATGGAATAACTCGCGAAAGTGTTGTTTGCATTGAAGGTGTCGTTGTCGAAAGACAAAGCAAAAACCCAAAAATGAAAACGGGCGATATAGAAATTGATGCAAAAAAAATTAAAGTACTTTCTCTTTGTAAAAGTGTTTTGCCTTTTGAAATTGATGAAAGTCAATTGACAAAAGAAGAATTAAGACTTAAATATAGATTTTTAGATTTAAGAAACCAAGAAAATCATGAAAGAATTGTAGTGCGCTCAAATATTTTGCATCAAATCAGATGTATGATGCATGATAAAGGTTTCACAGAGATTCAGACCCCTATATTGACTTCATCATCGCCAGAAGGTGCTAGAGATTTTCTTGTGCCAAGCAGGCTTAATAAGGGAAATTTTTTTGCATTACCACAAGCTCCACAACAGTTTAAACAGCTTTTAATGATTAGTGGTTTTGATAAGTATTTTCAAATTGCCCCTTGTTTTAGAGATGAAGATGCCAGAGCAGATAGAAGTCCAGGTGAATTTTATCAAATGGATATGGAAATGGCTTTTGCAACTCAAGAAGATGTGTTTAAAGTTATTGAATCTGTTCTTTTTAGTATTATGAAAAACAATTCTAATAAAGAAATTACAGCTGCACCTTTTGAAAGAATAACATATAAAGAATCAATGCTAAAATATTGCACTGATAAACCTGATTTAAGAAATCCATTATTGTGTCATGATGTGACAAATGTTTTTTTAAATACTGAATTTAATGCTTTTAAAAATTCAAGTATTTTTGCTATATGTGCAAATGCTTTTGACAAACCTAGAAGTTTTTTTGATGATTTAACAAAATTTATTATAAAAAATGAAGGCAAAGGTTTGGCCTATGTCAAGGTGGACGAAGAACTTTCGGGTTCTATTGTAAAATTTCTCTCAGAACAAGAAAAGTCAGATTTAATTAAGCTTTTAAAAGCTAAAAAGGGTGATGTGATTTTCTTAGTTGCTGACCAAAACAAACAAAAAGCCATTAAATTAACAGGCGCACTGAGAAATGAACTTGGTGAAAGACTTGAATTAATTGATAAAAACAAGTTTCATTTTTGCTGGATTGTTGATTTTCCTTTTTTTGAATGGAATGAAGATGAAAATAAACTAGATTTTTCACATAATCCTTTTTCGATGCCACAAGGTGGAATGAATGCAATTTTAACAAAAAATCCTCTTGATATTGTCGCATATCAATACGATTTGGTGCTTAATGGAATTGAACTTGCCAGCGGCGCGGTTAGAAATCACGAGCCAGACATAATGTTAAAAGTTTTTGAAATGGCAGGCTATGAAAAAGAAGTAGTTGAAAGCAAGTTTCCAGCACTGTACGATGCTTTTTCCTTTGGGGCACCACCTCATGCTGGGCTTGCTTTTGGATTTGACAGAGTTGTTATGCTACTTTTAGACACAAATGTCATTAGAGATGTCATTGCCTTTCCGCTTAATAAAAATGCGCAAGACCTCATGATGGGTGCACCTAACAAAGTTGATCAAAAACAACTTGATGAACTTGGACTTTGTTTAAAAGAAAAAAAATAAAATTATTGTGTTTATAAAAATTATAATATACAGACGGATTGTCCGTCTGTTTTTTTTAGACATATTTTGTCAGTTTCCGACATATAGTTTAGCAAGAGGTAAACAATGGAAGATTACATAAAAAAACGCACTCTTACACTGGCTAGACATGTTATGAAAACACATGACACTGTTAGAAAATGTGCTCAAATTTTTGATGTTTCAAAAAGTACAGTACACAATGATTTGTCTAAAAGATTAAAAAAAATAAATTTTTTTATGTATTTAAAAGTGAAAAAAATTTTAAAATATAATTTTTCACAAAAACATTTAAGAGGTGGAAAATTTACGGCAGAAAAATATAAAAAAAATTAAAAAATATTATTTAAAATAATATTAAAAATTCTTTTTTTAAATTCTGGTTGAAATTTTTCAATTTTTAAAATCATTTTTTTCATATTTTCTCTTTGGGTTTTATGATTTGCAGGACAAGGATTCTTAACTATTGGCAAATCTTTGGATAAGTCAAGTATTTCTTTTTCAGAAACATAAATTAATGGTCTTATTACTTCAATTTCAAGTCTAGAAAGAAATGTTTTTGGCTTAAAGCAAGACAATCTTCCTTCAAACAACATATTTAACAAAAATGTTTCAATTAAATCATCGTTGTGATGAGCTAATGCAACTTTGTTGCATCCAAGTTCTTTGGCTTTACTATTTAAAATTCCACGGCGCAAATTGGCGCAAAGTGAACAAGGATTTTTTTCTTTTCTTATGTTAAATACTATATTTTGGATATCTGAATTTGCAACATAAAAATCAACATTCAATTGCTGACAAAATTTTTTTATTTTAGAAAAGTTTATTTTTCCGTTTGAAATATCAACAGCAATTGCAATTAATTCAAAAGATTTTTTATAATATTTTTTAATTTTTGCAAGAGCCTTTAATAGTATTAAACTATCTTTTCCTCCAGATAAGCCAACAGCAATTTTATCGTTATTTTCAATTAAATTAAAATCATTTATTGCCTTTTGTGTTTTGCTCTCTATTTTTCTCATTTTTTAACCTTTTTTTTGAAAATATCAAGAAAATAAAAAAAAGTCAAATATTAATTAAAAATATTATTAAAAATTAATTTATAGAATTTATACACAAATAATTTGACTTAATTAATTATTTTATTTATACTCTCTTTAGAGAGTATATATTTTTAAATATTCTTTACACTAAATTAACGGTGTATTTGAATTCGGAGGAATTGATGAAATATAAAATTGAGAGAGTGAGACCGAAAATATTAGTAGTAATTCTTTTTGCTATGTTTTTTGCTTTTTCAAGTTTGCTGGTTGCTTGTACTGACCCATATAAAAACATGAAACTTACAGTTGACAAGTCAAATGTTACTATTTATCTTGGCGTAACCCAAGATGACACCGTGTCTGTGATTGCAACTGTTTCTGGTAGCAAAAAGGTTTTGTCATCAGTTTTTTTCTCTCCAGATTCAAATAAGGTTAGCATTGTTGAAACGAATTATTTGGGCGAAGGAAAAACAGAAGTAAAAATTAAGGGCCTTGTTCCTTGTTCTTTAGATGTTAAAGTTCAAACTCTTGAAAATAATGTTTCAACAAAAATACATGTTGATGTTGTTCAACCAATAACAAGCCTAACTCAAAAACTTTCAATTCAACCTTATGTTTTAAGAGGTGAAAATAATTTAATTGATGTTTCTAAATATGTCAATTTTAATCCCTCAAATACTTTGCAAAAAGATGTGGAGTTAGCTTTGTTAAATAATTACGAAGGCATATCTTTATCATTTGTAGATGGAAATTATTATTTAAATGTTGATGATGAAAGCGCTAATTCTTTGAAAACAATCACAATTTCGGTTTCTTCTACAAACAGAAACATTGCTCCTTTAAACCTTGATTTTGATATTTTATCTCCTTTTAATTTTGAAAGTGATAACTTTAAACTTACATATGAACAAACCCAAGGTGAGATTAATTTAAAGCCGACACAAGGTGAAACTCCATCAATTTATCTTGCTCACAATGACGAAGATTTTGCACAAGCGATTGTAAGTTTGGAGGTTCCATATACTGACAAAGAAATCATAATCGAACCGAAAATTACTAATGATACTCTTGCAACTATAGTTAAAAAAACATATACAAAAACAAATAATTCCTTAAGACTAGATGTTTTAATTGCTTCTGGTAATAGAGTCGGAGATGATTGTTATCTATATTTTGATTTAAAGTATGATGGCTATAATTATCTTTATTCTACACAAGAATTTAAAACTAAACTCTTTTCCTATGATATTGTAAAAAGTATAGTTGTAGATGGTACATCTGTTACAAATAACCAATCTATAGAAATGGATATTTATTCTAGTTATGCTAATAGTTATGGCAGATTTATCGAAGTGCAAACTTTTCCTACAACTGTTTTAGAAAAATATAAAACTTTATATTTAAGTTCTCAAGACCTAGATAAAATAGAAATATTAAACGAAGAGGGTAAGCCATTTAATAAAAATGAAAACGGACACTATGAAATTAAAGATGGTCAAGGTTTTTATGTTAGAGCAAAACAATCTTCAACAGAACAAGCAGAGATTTTGATAACTTCCTCTTTTTCTGCAGACTTTTATTCTGGGACTGAAAGAGTTATAGAGTGTTCAATTCTTTTAAATTTATATGAAGGAGCAAATGAATTAAAATTTTATGCTGGTGAAAATAATGAAATTATTGAGCCAAAATTTTACATTGACAATTCAAAACAATCCACTGAAACCATTTACTTTTATGTTGCGCCTGCAAATGTAAAATTAGAAAACTTTACTGTTGAAAGTGAAGGTGATTTTACTACAAGTGACATTTTTTCAGTTTCAGAAGTGCTCGATTCTGAGAATGTCATAATTGGAAAGATTTTTGCAGTCAATTTAACTTCAAAAGCAACAAAACAAAATCAAGTAGGTTTTATTGAAATTTCTTGCGGAAATGGCAGAAGAATTTATGCACCAGTAAATTTAATAGTTCCAATAACTGACAATGCTAGAATAACAACTCAATCTCCTCAAAATAATGATAATATTGGATATTTAAAGTATGATAATGTTGCTGGTTCAGATTTTGCTGTAGCAATAACAAATGGCAATTCATCTGAAATAGCATTTGACACTCAAAATGCAACCTTTGAAGTTTTTTATAGATTTTTAGAAAGTGAAAAAGATGATGCAAACTATTCAACTTTTGGTGATGAAATTGCTTTGGGTAATTATAGCGAAAATTGTTCATTTTTAAATTTAACCAATTTACAAATCTTTTCTCAACTTTCAGCATTGCATGAAGGAAAGATTTGGGTTGAGGTTAATTTAAAGGGGAAAGAGTTAGTAAAACAAGATGGTTTATATCAATACACTTCTTTACAAGATAAGGTTGTTAAAAAATATTTCTTTGTAGAAATATACAACCCAGTTATTTCATTCACATCATCAGTTTCATCTATCGATTTATTTGCCTTAGACTCTGTTGGTTATTATAATCAGAACTTGGCAAAAGCTTCTGTTAAAATTTCTGTAAATGAAAATAAATTACCAGCAACTTATAACACCATTGAATGTAAAGATGGTGATCTTGGTGATAATGGCGATTATTTTTCTTGGAATTTTGATCAAAATAGTGGAATTCTTTCAGTTGTAGCCAATTCTATGATTAGTAAGAAAGATGAAACAAGAACTTATGGCAATGATGGTCATTTTACCTTTATCGTAGATGAATTTGGTGTTAAAAAATATGTGACTGTAAGAGTTTTTTTAAAAAGTGCAGAAAGGGTTAATGGGATAAATTTAAACAATGTCAACGAGGAAGAGGGAATTTATTTAGAATTAACTCAAAACTCTACTTTTAAGATTGACGCAAGTATAGAAAATCTATCTGCTTTTAATAAAAATTTAATGTTTGGTTTTGTTTCCGATCTTTCTACATCTTCTGATTTTATTACAATTGACAGTTTTACTGGATTAATTAAGGCAAATCATGGAGGGGCGGGATATATTATTGTTGCGCCTCAAGATGCTTATGTATCTGACGAAAAAGGTCAACCAGTTTTAGAAGATAAATTGGGTGTGTCTAAAAAAATAAGAATAGTTGTTGCAGATGGAAAATCAAGGACTACTTCTATTAGAATTAATGACCTAAATGAAATTAAGGATACCACACTACATTATACTTTAATGCAAGATGTAGAAATTCCTGCGACATGGCAAACCAGGGCTTTTAGTGGAGGACTTTATGGCTGTTTAGAAGGACAATCTCCAAAAACTATAACAACAACAAAAACAATATTTGATATTTTGGCTTCTAATGCGATTATTCAAGACTTAATCGTCATGGGGCAAATCAGCGGACAAGCATTTGTCGCAAATTCAAACTATGGAGAAATTAACAATGTTATTGTTGATACCTTTTTAAAAAATAATGAGTTTGAGCCAAGCAAAATTTCCAATAATGTTGATGTTCTAGTTGGTGGTTTGGTTGCAAAAAATAATGGAACCATTGTTCAGAGTTGTTTTTTTGGTCAAATAGATTCTTCTGGAATTGTAGGTGGAATTGCTGGTGAAAATAATGGAGTAATAAATTTATGTCAGGTAGAATTTTATAAATTTAATGACACCTTAGCTTCATCTATTAAAGGTGAAATTGTTGGAGGGTTAGTCGGAATAAATGGTGAAAAAGCCACTTTATCAAATTCTTATTGTTATAATTATCATGATCAAGATTGTTTAGTTGGAACAGAGGTTGGTGCTTTAACTGGAGAAAATAAGGGTAAAATCTTCAATTGTTTTGCCAAAACCAATGTTGGAAATTTAACAGATGAATCATGGGGCAATGATGGTTCGGTTTCAGCACAGAATATCCAAAATTGTTATATTTTTGAAGTGAAAATAGACACTCAAAACTACAAGTTTATCAATAATGAAAAAAAATATTATAGTGAAGGAAGAAATATTTTCCAAAGCGATTTCGCAAGTTTCTATAATGGCAAAATTAATATTGGTTCTAATTCTATTTGGAAAGTAAGTGCAAATAAAAATGATGGATATCCTTATCTTTCAACTATTTCACAAAATGATGCAAACGAGTTGGTTTCGTTAAAATTATCTAAATCGGGACAAGTGCTAGTTGATGAAAATAACAAATTGGCAATTTTTATGTTCTTTGAAAAAGAGGATAATATTACAACAACTGCAAGTGAAGATGCGGTGATTAGAAGCTGGAATACAATTCCATTTACAAAATTATTTGGAGTTGAAAATGCTAATGGAATAAGAGTTTCTGTTACAAGTGGTGATGCAAATGTTTTAACAATTACAAATAACTCCTTAATTTTAGAAAAAGTTGGTAAGGTTAAAATTTCGGTCTTTTCTAAATACGACTTTAGTTTGAAAACCGAATATGAAATTGAGGTAATTTATAACATTTCAAATTTTGAAATTATTTATAATGGCGAAAAACTTAACGATAATTCCACATTGAGAATTAAAAAGAATTCAACAGATTATATTCTTACAAGTTTAGATGACCAAAAAATTGCTCTTGGTAAAGTTATTAAACTAAAACAAAACAAGTCATTACAAATAAAATTTGACGATAATGTTAAAAAATATGTTATTTCAAATGCAAATCAACATGTTATTGATACAACTAGTTTTGAAAAATCTTCTATTAGATTCGATGTCAATATTTTGTGTGAGGACAAAGAAGACTCTGTTAATGATTTGTTAACGCAAAACTTTTCACATTATTTTACAGTTTCGACTTTCAAAGGTGCCGATTCAATTGACATAAACTATAGTGATTTTAGTCATTTTACACCAAAAGATGAAATAATTTTTGAAAGTGTGCTTTATACCGATGATAAAGATGACTTTTTAAATATTTTAATTACCGATAAATACAACTCTTCTATGCTTAACTATGACACCTCCTATAATGCAATGTTTGAAGGACAAAATGGTGAAATCTCTTCTGTAGTAAAAAAATACGAAGTTTTAGAAAATGGAATTTGGGTTGTCAAGAATTATAATGAACTAGACAATTACCAATATTATAAAATTACTTTACAGACAAGATTAAAAATGTTACAAGAATTTTGGTCTTTAGACTTTGGCAGTTTGGAACTCAACATAAATGTTTCTGCAAGCAGTGTAAAAGAAGTATGTGACGATGTAAAACTTATTTTAGATTCGCTTTTTGTAGAAAAAATAAGCTTTTCTAGTCATACTTACAAAAATTGGGAAAAAGAGAGTGGTTATATTTTTAATCAAGAACCAAATAATGTGGTTTCTCCAGGACAGAGTAATCTATTAAAAATAAACATTTACCCACATCAAGCCAACTTCGAATATATTGAAATTACAAGCAATTCTGTTGATTCTAATAATATATATTTGCAACTTTTGAAAGCCAATAATGAAGGATATCTAAGAGATACTATTGGGTTTGTAAGAATTGATAATGGAATTAGAATTTTAAAACAAAATTTTGGCTATTCGAGCATAGGAGAATATTTTGTTTTAATGACAATTCCTTCAATGATAAACATTGATACAATCTTTACAATTACTGCTAAAGTTGTAAAATCTTCTGGTGATATTGTAAAAGAATCTACATTTAATGTTGTTTGTAGACCAATTATTGAAGCTAAACTAACAATAAATGATGAAGAACAAATTGTAATGGCAAAAGGCACAAGTGCAACTCTTCAAGCTATCGTTCAAAAAGACCAAGAAATCTCGAGTTTAACTACATTTGTGGAAGGGGAAGGAGAACTTTATGGCATTTCATTAGGAGAAATGACAAGCATCATTGACGATAGTAGAAATGTCAAAGTTTATACATGCAAATTATTTGTTTCTGAAGATGTAAGATTCATAAATATGCAGGAACCAATTTTCTATGTAAAAGCTGTCGCTTCAAAAGTGGTTGATGGAACATTGGTTGAAGTTTCTACAAGTGTTAAAATTGTTGTGGTGGATTTTTTGATTGAAAACATAACACTTGATAATAATTCAGATGTTTTATCTGCCTATGTTGGAATAGAAAAAGGCTTAGACTTCAATTTTGAAACCACAATGTGGAATGGGCAAAACATTGTGGATGACAATATTCTTGAATCTATTGATTCTTTAAATAGATTAGTTGCAACTTTTAAAGAACATAATTATTTATTAAGAGAGGAAATTCCTTATTCTAATAAATATTATATTTTAAATTATCATGAGGATGATGCAAATATTAATTATAAAAACTTTTTAAATAATTTATATTATGTCAATGCTGATGGCTCTTCAACAAAGGTTTTAAGTTCGGACGGAAGTATTATTGCAAATCCATATTTTAACTTCATTTTTTCTGGAAATGGTGTTTCAAGTGATACAATTTTTGGAACTAATTTAAAAATTAAAGCTTTCTCTACAGGTGAACAAAATATGAAATTTGTATTTGCATATTTGACACCAGACGGAAACAAACATGAAATTACATACAATTTTACAATTAGCATAACAACTTATACAGATGAAGACAAACCAGTACAAATTAGCACAGCAGAAGATTTTTATGCAATAGCAAACGAGGCACAAGCTCAAGACTATATTTTAATGAATGATCTTGAACTCACATTACATACTCCTTTTGATACAAGCAAAATCAATAGTTTTGATGGAAATAACCGAGTAATAACAATAAGAAGCTTTGATTTAACTCAAAGACAGGGAAGTTCTATTCAACTTGCATTGTTTTCTTCTGTGACATCAAATTCTATCCTTAAAAATATTACAGTAAATTATTATCATTTAAATAATTTAGTTGTCGACACATCAGTGTTTAAAACTGTTGAACTTGCAGGTTTTGCAATTTCTAATGCGGGAATTATTACAAATTGTCATGTTTTGGCGATTGAAACAAATTCAAATTTGCCAAGCCCAATAGGTGCTGTTGGTTTGAGTTTAGCCTATAACATAGGGCAAATTGGAGGTGAGGTTTCTAGTACTCTTGCTGGATTTGTTATAAACAATAATGGTGTTATAACAAACAGTAGAGTTGGAGGCGAAGAGTTCGAGGTGGCTCGTGCCACATCAGTTAGTTCACTTTCACAAGGCATGCACGAACTTAATAATTTTACTTTAAGTGCGCAAGGTAATATTGTAGGTTTTGTTTATTCAAATAATGGTAAAATATCAAGTTCATTTACTAATAAAATTGACATAAAAAATGATTCAGCGGCAGGCTTAAACACTATTTCAGCAGGATTTGTTGGATTTAATACTAGCGGGGAAATTTCACTTTCCTACTCAAAAGGAGCATATGCAGATTATCAAGAGTTAAAAACGACGGGAACAGCAATTTCGACAAACAGCATTGGTGCAGGCTTTGTTTATAATAACAATTCAAAAATTTCAAATTGCTACAGCAATATAATGCTTAAAGATGTTTCAAATACTAGTGGAAGAAATAGTGCTGGATTTGTTTATGTTAATAGCGGAAATATAGAACAATGCTATTCTTCCTCACTAATTGAAAACAGTAAAACAACTCAAATGGATTTCAATGGTGTTGATGACTATGGTAATTTATTGAACACTGGCACAATTACTAACAGTTATTATTACAATCCAAAATCTTCAGATTCAATTACTTCAGATATGGAGGAAACCTATTCTTCCGGTGTTCTAAGAGTAGACACACTTGTTTCGTCAGATATTTTTTATGGTTTTTCCTTTGCGTCGGTCAACTCTCAAGATGGTGTTTGGACTATGACTTCTTCAAGAGGACCAGAGCTTATTTCAGCAAATGAAATCGCAGTTTCATCTAGATATATTTTAACTGCTGATGATGGCAATGATTTTATGTTTGTTTATGAAGAGGGATATGAATATGGTTCTTCTAAAAATCCAATTCTAATTAGAAATGCTAGTGAGTTTAATGAAGTCTTTGGCAAGAGTAATTCTTCTGCAATAAAAGAATATTATAATTTGTCAAATAACACCGTTTTTGGCAACTATAGAATGATAAATGATATTGACCTTTCAGAACTTGTTGAGGAGCAAGAAGAATATAAACTTTCTTCTTCAAATATGTCCTTATATGGTGGGGTTTTTGAAGGAAACAATATGACCATTGATAACTTAGAATTGGCTGCTCCAGCGAATTTACAACAACAAAGTTTTGGATTGTTTTCAAAAATTGAAAATAATGCGATTTTCAAGAATACGAATATAACTTTAATAGGAATAAATGCTGGGAACATTCAAAATGTTGGTGCTGTTGCTGGTATTCTTAGTGATAGTAAAATTGTAAATATTAAACTTTCAGCGGTTTATGGAACAACTGGAAATGTACTTGGACAAAATGTCGTTGGTGGAATAGTAGGTTTTGTTAAAGGAAATTCCTCATTAATAAATTTATCTGTTTCAGACATTGTAGTTACTGCAGATTTTTATAACGAGAATATAGAAAGACAACCATATATAAGATTTGCTGAAAATTCACAAATTGACAATAATGCTCTTAGTTATGCTGGAGGAATTGCTGGAATAGTAGACATTTATACACCAGACTTTTTTGCTGACATAGTTTATTCTGCCGATAGAATTATGAGTTTTTCTAATATTGCTTCTTTGAAAACATTGGGCAGTTTCCAAGTTAAAGGAGCAACAGCTGGCGGAGTGCTTGGTTATTTGGGATTAAATAGTGCGTGTAGAGATTTGTCTGTTGAAGTTTCAAGAACTGGGAATAATTTTAATCAAAAAATTACTGCCTACAAATTTGCAGCTGGTGGTTTGATTGGTGAAAATTATGGTGATGTGACACAATCTAAAATTGAACACAGTTCAGAAATTCAAGATTTAATTGAAAACAATGTTTCTGCTTATTACAACAAAGTTTCTGATAATAAGGGCTACATGGATTTGTTTTCTACTTCTGCTAATGAAAATTATTCTCCTATTTTTGTAGGTGGTTTAATTGGACAAACATTTAGTGGAAATATTTCTAATTCTTATAGTAAAATTAATGTCTATTCTAATGCGGCTTTTGTTGGCGGACTTATTGGAGGTATAGGTGACTATTTCTATTCAACAAATTCACCTAAAAATTTAGGAAGGAACTATTTTGATCAAGTTTATGCTTTTGGTGATGTTTATTCAACTAAGGCAGATGGTTTAGTAGGTGGACTTTTTGGTTTTGTTGAGTATATTGGAGAGTCAATAAATGAAGAAAATTCAATAGCAACAATTATTATCAATGGAGCAAATGCTGTTAATTTCTTTAATAGAGAATATGAAGATAATGATTTTGAATTAAACGGTAACATTTATAACTTAAAAAATATCTATGATTTTTATGCTTCAACATTTTATAATGGTACTATTGTTAGAGCTGATGAATACGATAAATCGGTGGCTTTAATGTCTTTAACTGAAGATAATGCCAACGAAAGTGAAAGAAATAAAATATTAAACTATGTTATTAGTAGCTTTACAGTAGACCAAAAAACTTATGAGCCAAAGCGCTCGGTTTATTTAAAAACAAATAACAATAACATAAAAACTATTAATAGCAAATTGGAATCATTTAATAGCATAACCAATCCTTCAGTAGATGGAAATTATATTGATGTTGCTTTTAGAAATAATAATTGGGATTTAGAAAAATGGGAGAGAAAAACAAATTGGTTATTGCCTAAAATTGTATTCACAGTTTCTAGTTCGGTTTACTATATTAGAACATCAAGTGATTTATATCTTATGGAAAAATATCCTGATAAAACATTTATCATTATAGGAACTGGACTTTCTGAAAATGGAGAAAAAGTTTATGTGGATTGTAGTGATATAGAACAACTCGATATCAAAAATTTTAGAGGTGTTTTAAAGGGATATATGCCAGATAGAAGTAGCACAACATATCCTCAAGACGGAAAACCTCTGTTTGGACTTAAAAATTTAAATTTATCAGATGCTTTAATAACAAATGCATCAAATGGAGCTGTATTTAGTGACTTTATTTTGCTTGATTGTCATGTAAATAACTACGACGACACAACTTCTACAAAGGCATCTGCAATTCTTGTTAACTCAGCACAAGGTGTGGTATTTAGGAACTTAATCATAGAAAATTGTTATATTAACACCATTAATTCTAATGCAGCACTAGTTGTTGGTGATGCTGAAAATAGTTTGTTTGACACAATTGACATCAATAATTTTTTGGGAAGAGATATGGTTTCCCAAAGTTCTTTCAAAGACTCAAATGTGGAAAACTTAAATTCGGCTCTTGTAGTTGCAAAAGTGAGTGGATTTAGAACAACTAATATTAAAAATGTAATTATTACAAATGACTTTAAAAATTACGGCATAAATGTTAATCCTACAAATTTACAATCAAACAACACTACAGTAAATAGTGGGCTTATTGTTGGTTGTGCAGAAGGTGGAATTGTTAAATTTGACTATGAAATCAAAGACAATGAAAAAGATAGCAATTTTATTATAAATGGCGAGGTTATGATTTTTGTGGCTAATAATGCCTTAAATGATAAAATTGAGCAAAATATTAATATTGGTAGTTTGGCAGGTATTATTTCTGCTACAAGTTTTAATATTAATGGTTTTACTGACATAGGAAAATGCAGTTTAAATGTTGCTGGTGCATTTAAAAATAGCAACATAGGTGGAATAGTCGGTTTGGCTAAAAATTCTTTTTCAATTAAAAATAATAATAAAAATTATAATTTTAATATATATAATAACATAATTTATTCTGATACAGGAACAACAGGAATCAGTAACTTGGGTGGAATAATTGCTTCTACAGAAGGTAGTTTCACAGCATCAAATGTTCAAGTGTCGGCAGATAATGCTTGTCAAATTTCTTCTATAAAAGAAACAAATGTTGGTGGTGTGATTGGATATGCAAGAAAAAATTTAAATATTGATGGCGTAATTATTTCTAAAAACTTAAAGTTTGAAATAAAATCAACAAATTTAGTTGGGGGAAATTTTGGTGGATTTATTGGCAAATTTGATTATATTGAAGAACAAACCTCTTCTAGGTCAAAAATCACTAAAAGTTATTCTTATTTAAATTTTGATTTAACAAATTTTAATGGAAATGTTAATTTTGGTGGTGCTATAGCTAATGTTCAATCTAGAAAAACAGATTTGAATATTTTAGAAATAAGCGAATCATATTTTGGCAATGACTTAGAATTTAATACTTTCAAAAATATGGAATACAATCTTGGTGGAATTTTAGGATATTGTTTTGGTTTTATTGGAGAATCAGATACTGTTTCAGGAAAAAGCATTTCTTTAAATAATAATATTGCATATGGAAATATAATTCAAAAAGTAAATTCTATTGAAAATGTAGAAGTATATGCTGGAGGGCTTGTTGGACAGGGTACAGCAAACACCAACTTGCAGAATAACATTGTTTTAACAACAATTGAACAACTTCAGATTCCTACAACAACAAAAAATCATGTTAAAGCATTGGTCGCAAATGGTGCTTATGGAATTAATTCTTTTGAAAATTTTTATTGTTCTCAAATTACCCTTTGCACAGATTCTTATTTAAATGAACATTTTGAAAATGGGAATACTAAATTATCTACCAATTTGAGCTATAGTAGCATTTTAGAAAGAATATTAAATGCAGAAGAACTAATCAATGGCGAAATCAATAATGGATCAGATAAATTTGGACACAAACTTAAACCTTTTGAACTAACTAATTTCATTGATTTAACTGATATAAAAGACGAATCAAATTCATTGGCTTCAGGTAAGAAAATTTACTATAGATTGGTGGAAGATATAAATTATGTAGATAATAGTTTAAATATTAACAATAAAAATTTTGCCTTAATTGGTGATGGAAAAACAATTGCCATATCAAACAAGGAAGGAAGAATTTTTGATGAAATACCGCAAAATAGTTTTGTTTCTGGAATTTCAATTCTTGTTCCTTCTCAAATTTACATGCCAGATTCTTATGAAAAATTTCAAGTTAGAGATGAAAAAGAGGTTCTTATTGCTGAATATAAAAACATTTATGCTCCTCTTTCAGCTGTTAACAATGGAATTGTTTTCGCTTGTGCCATTAAAGGACAACCTAATGAATTTTCAGATATAGATGCAAAACTTGATTCAAGAGCAAAAATTTTTGCAAATTCACAATATTTTGGAGGACTTGTAGGTATAAATACTGGCTTGATAAGTGATTGTCTTACCGAAATTGAATTAGTCAATATTGCAAAAACAACCAAAGTTGAAGAGAATGGTAAACTAGAAATTAATGAATCTATTACCTCGGGTTTTGTTGCTGTTAATTATGGATTTATTGCAAACAGTTATTCAGGCGGTACAATAAATGCTCCAAACGGTACTATTTATGCGTTTAATTATGATGCGATTAAACTAGATGGAGAAAACGAAAAAGTTTTTGGTGATGTCCGATCTTGTTTTTCAATTGCTCAAGCTTGCAATTCAAGTAGTGAGAAACTTGAATCTTCAACTATTAAATATAATTCATTTGTATTTGGAGCTGGTGCCGATAAAACATGTTTTTATGATGTTTATGCAACTGGAGTTTCTGATGGAAGTCAGGCAATTAAGCTCATAACCTCGCAAATGAACAATGGTTTTGAAATAAATGAAAACGATTTAGTAAAAAATGATTTGCAAAATTTAAATTCTTTTAAAAATGAATTAAGTAAAATTAATTTCGCAAGCTATATTACAGATAATTTTGTATTTGAAGGTTTGAACAATTATGGATACCCAAGTTTTGGAAATAGTTATATATCTGAAGAATACAATTATTTAAAAATAGAGGGAATAAATGCAAACCAACAAATTTTAGTTGGCAATATTGGTGTTTTAAGACTTGCTGCAATTTCTGCATTAAATAATTTAAATAATCCATCAAATAATCGTAAAAATATTGTTTTAATAAATAATATTAAAGTTACAAGTGACATGGGTTGTGTAAACGATATTGAATTTAAACCTACAGATGTTTATAACTTTGATGTGATAGAAGAAATAACAAATGTAAATATAGATGGAAACAACCAATCTATTTCTGGAATAAAAATAGGTTCAAATTCTATACCTTTTGAGATTGACAAACAATACTTTGGAATATTTACAACTATAAGAAATTGCGATATCGCAAATCTAATTTTAAGTGAAGGAAATGTTATTGTTAACACAGAAGAGGCGAACAATTATTATGTTGGAACTTTAGCTGGAAGATTAGACGGTGTTGTTTTGAATAATGTAAAAAATCTTGGAATGAATGTTAAGGCACAAAGTTCAAGAACCATCTATGTTGGCGGAATTTCTGGTTATGTTTCAAGTTCAACTATACAGGATGTTACAAACAGCGCTTCAGTAGTTTCAACAACTCTCGAAAAAAGTGAAAACATTTGTTATGCTGGTGGTTTGTTTGGTTTGCAAGAAGATACTTTTGTTACAAAATGTGACAATCAAGGCGCAATTATTGCTGGTTCAAATAGTGCAACAAATGCTTTTTCAGCTGGAATTACTGCCGATGTTAAAGATAACAGAAGAACCTCTAACATTGAAAACTGCATAAATTTTGGTTTGGTTACCTCTCTAGTTCAAGATTTTGAAGAAATTACAAATGAATATACCGATTTGGATTTAAATGGTGGAATTATAGAATTTTCTAAAAATATTGAGATTTATGTTCAAGATGAATATGCTTTATATTATACTGGATTAGACATTTCAGCTGGTAGTGATAAAGGGTTCACAAGCTTAAAAAATATTGGTTCGGCATATGAAAATGCAACAGAACCTTTACAAACTTTAGAACAAATGCAAAGAAAGGTGGCTATCACTTTTGCAAAAACCGATAACTATGGATTTTCTAATGCTATTTCTAATAATTATAATGCAAATAACTGCTTTAATAATGGAAAAGTTGAATCAACTGAGGGTCAGAAGATTGTAAAATTTGAGGTTTATAATCAACAAATTATTCCAGATCAAACAGGATTCATATATCTTCAAATTCAACCTTACAAGCAATGGTCAATTATGGATGCAACGGCAATGAATTCTTACCTAAGTGAAGATTATGAAAATAGAACACAAGTTCATGCCTTGAGTCAAAATTTCAGATATACAATGGACAAAACTGAAAGAACACCTTTAAAAGGTATTGCGTCTAATCAAGTTGATATATATGGATATGAACCAAGAGAAGATTTTGTTTTGAGTTATAAAAAAGCATTTAACAATGGAATGCCTATTTTTGAGGATTCTGCCAATTTTTCATTAGGTGATGGAAACACTGGCATAGATTTAGAAAGGCTAAAAGAATTTTTGACAGACGATGCAATTTCATATTTGCAAAAAGAACATAATTTAAATTCTAACACCATTAGTTTTGATTATAAAGAATTTGAAAGCATTGAAATTGAAGATGAAAATCCTTCTAATATTGGCGATGGAAGTAAAGAAAACCCATTTTTAGTTCAAAATGAAAAACAATTTTTGTATGCGCTTAAATATGCTAATTCTATGATTTTAGATAAAAATTATCTATCGCTTGGAACAGCTGTTAAAGTTAATGAAAAATTTGCTGGATTATTATTTGGTAATGATTCCTTAGTAAGCTTTGAAACTCAAGGACAAGTGTCATTATTTAATAATATTGATAAAACGGGTGAAATAGAAAATTTAAAAATATTATATTTAAATTATGGCGCTAGTGATGCTTCACCACTTAGCAATTTTAACTATGGAAGCATTAAAGATGTAACTACATTTGGTACTATTGGCTATAAAAAGACAATTTCCAATGGAAAAGTTGTTGAGGAAAAATTATCAGATGAAAACCAGCATTTTGTATCAGGTTTAGTTCAAACAAATAATGGAGTTATAAATAGTTCAAACAATTATATGCTATTGTTTGGAACTAGTGGAAAAAATGGTAATAATTTAGGTGAAAATGGTATTTCAGCAAACTTTTTGGCTGGAATTGCAGGAGAAACAACTGGAAATATTTTAAATTGCTATAGTTTTGGTAGTTTTGTTGGTGGAAATGGTGGAAATGGTAGATATGGAAAAGATGGAGAATCTGGAAAATATGCAAATATAGAAAATAATAGGAGTGCAGAAAACGGAACAAACGGTGGTAATGGCGGTCATGGTGGAAACGCAAGTGTAATAGGTGGTGTCGTTGGGCTAATTAATGTAGAAGAAAAAAATATTAATGTTTCGGGAGATAACTTTGGAATTGTCATTTCTGGTCAAGGCGGTGCTGGAGGAAATGGAGGAAATGGTGGATCTGGCGGAGATGCAGATTTCTTAATGCATACTTTCAATTACGAAATTTTACCAGCAGGAGCTGGTGGCGCCGGAGGCGCTGGAGGAAATGGTGGTTCAGTTATTGTTGGAAGAGTTGCTGGTGTATCTAATATTAATATTCCTTACAACGATGGGAATTACCTATTTGAAAGTTATCAACTACCTGGCTTGGCTGGTCAAGGTGGTGCTGGTGGAAGAGGAGGCAATGGAATCATAAATTTGGGCACTGGAGCCTCTATAGCAGGCAAACTTTATATAAATAGTCAATTATGGGGACAATTTATTGGCACCTGTGATGTTGGTTATGCTGGCGGTGGCGGTGGCGCTGGTGGAAATGGATACAATGGAAATACATCTCAAGCATTGGCTTTCTCATATTTAACTTCAACAAATAAAGAAAATTTTGTTGCAACTAGTGGTGAAATTGGACAAAGCGTAAATGATAGAAGAATGCTTGATAAAGATTATAATGGACAAATTTGGGCTTCTGGTGGAAAAGGTGGAACAGGCTCATCAAATGGACAAAATGGACAAAACTCTAGAAACTTTAAGCAAAATATTTCTTGGTATATTGGAGATTCGATAGGACAAAGCCTTATAGATTGGATTATTAATTGCTCATTTGATTTTAATTTCAGACAATATGAATCATTTGGTTTGGCAGGTGAACCTTCTGAACTTAACTCATTAAGATTAGATATTGATGGTTCTAATATGATTGGATATAGCACATCTCCACTTAGAATTGAGAATAAAATTTGCAAAGTTGAAAGCTTAAGTGAACTTTCATTGGCATTGAGTTTGTTTGAAGCATATAATGCAAACCCAGATGATATTTATCAAGATTTCACAACAATACAGTTGCAAAATGATTTTGGCACTACAGATGATATTTTAACATTGAAAGAAGCAATGGAAGTTCCAGAAGGTTGCACTATTGATGGAAATGGAAAAACGATTTACTATAGTGGTAGTGGAAGAAACATATTCTTATTTGAAAGAGTTAATGGCACTGTTAATAACTTAAAAATATATTGTGAAATTAACAATTTAGAGGATAAAATTACACAAGGTTCTGATTTGTTAACAAATGATTTGGGAGAAAGAGGAAAGATTAATAATTGTGTTTTGGATAATCGTTCTAATATTCAAAGTGATTTTTATAAAGAATTTTACATGGCAAAATTTAAAGTTAAAGCACTTTCAAACAACTTAATTAATTTTAAAAGACAAACACCATTTGAAGGTGCTGGAACTAATAATGCACCATTTGAAATTAATCGCAACAATTTCGATGATTTTGTTAGTTTGGTTAATGAATGTGATGAATCAATTAACTTTGTTTTTGAATTGACGGAAAATGTTTCTATAGAAAAAAATGAAAATGAATTTGTAATAAACAATTTCTATGGAACTCTTGATGGGTCAAAAATGGGTCTTGACAGTAGTATAAAATTTGCAGTTTCAATTAATGATTTGGGACTTCAAAATGCATATTATGCTTTTGTTAAAAATAATTATGGGACTTTGACTGACCTTAAAATTGATGGCACTTTAACTCAAACCTCTTTTGCACAAGTAAATTATGGAATAATAAAAAATTGTGTTACAAAAGATACCGCCATCATTAATAATGAAACTGGTTTGGCTGGTGGAATTTGTTTAGCTAATAGAGGTGAAATTATAAATTGTACAAATCAAGCGACAATAACAGCTTGTGCTGATGCTGGTGGAATTTGTGTTTATAATTTTGGCGATATCAAAGACGATGGTAATGCAAAGGAAACTTATAATAGAGGAAAAGTCAGCGCTGGAAATGGTCGTGACAGTTATTTCGTTTTGGAAGATAACACATTAAAATTAAAAGAAGCTTATTCAGCAGGAAAAGGCGGGAATGCGGCTGGTATTGCAGTTTATAATGCGGGTTCAATTAGCAATGCCATCAATACTGGAGAAATAAAGGCTGGAAATGGAGGAAAGGGCAATATTATTTCTGGCATAATAATAGACAATTCTCCTAATAAAACCTTAGTTTATAATTCACAAGACGGTGGAGAAGCTGCTGGAATCTGTGTTTACAATTCGATGGTTTATGATGTTGATGATAATTTGAACTTCATCGATGTTAACATTGATTCACAAGCAGTTTTAAATGGCTGTCAAAACACTGGAAAGGTTATTGGTGGATTTGGAGGTGACTCAGACGATGATAGAATCATTGTAGGAAATGGTGGTGATGCTTCAGGAATTGTTTGTTTCAATTATATGTCAGGATATATTTATGAAAATGGACAAACGAATTTAAGTGTTTTAACAAATTATGGTAAAGTTAAAACCGCTAGCAACACTGGAATAATTATCGCAGGTAATGGCGGAATGGATAAAAATATAAATGCTGGTGGTTTTGGAGGAAATGCTGGAGCAATAAGCAGTAATACTTTAAATAATATTTTGTATAAAGAAAACGAAAACATATTTACCTACAATCAAGGTGGACAAGTTAATGCTGGAAATGGAAATATTGTTGGTAACATTATAATCTTTAAAATCCCTACAGATGGTGAGAATATGATTTATATAAACACAATCATAATTGAACTTGGAAAATCTGAATATCTCGTTGGTGAAGAATTAATGGCTACGGTTTCATTTGTAGATGAAAACGGTTACGCAACAGAGTTGAATCCAGTACAATATCAAATTGTTCAATTTTCAACAGCAAGTGAGGGAAATTATACTGCTTGGGTAATTAGTGAAATAGATGGAAAAACATATTCACAAAAATTTGCTTATAGTGTAAAAACTGCAATTTTAAATGGTGACTACAAAAAACCTTATGCTATTGGTGACTCTCTTTCAACAGAAAATATGCTCTTAAATTTTTATGACAATAAATTAAAACAAGTTCCAGTAAACCAAGATATGATTATTAGTTTTGACGGTTCATTTTCGGGAGTTTCACTGCTTTAATAAATACATAAATTGCGACAAAACTTTAATGCTTTATAATAATTATTCGGTTGCATAAATGGGAGAAAAATATGAAAAAAGTGTATATTTGTTTAATGGGAATGATTTTAGCTTTTACAAGCTTGTTTTTCTCTGCTTGTACTAAAACATATGAGAATATGAAAATATCAGCAAGTGGAAATAATCTTGTTAATAACTCGATATCATTAGCTGTTGGTGAGTCTGCTTTAATTGAATTTTCAGTTTCTGACATGCCTAAAGGTGCAAGCGGAGAAATTGTATTAAGTCCAAGCGCAAATATAATTACTGCTCAAGTAACCGATTATGATAAAAATAATTCGACCGCATCAGTTCAAATTAATGCTTTGGCTTTTGGAACTTGTTTTTTAAAAGCAACAACAAAAGAGGGAAATAAAAGCATTGAAATTGAAATTAATGTATCTTTGGCAATTGAAGATTTTGTTCTTAAAGATGATGTAAATCTTTTTGCAGTAAAGGGCGAAAACAATCCAAAAAAACTTATGCTATCATCAAGTTTCTTTAAATTTACACCACAAAACACTTCACAAACACAAATTGAGTTTTTTGATATAGAAGGAAACTTAATAACTGAAATTGACCCTAAAAATTTTGATACAAATAAGGTTAAGGTGACAGCGAAATCTCCATTTCTATCAAAAACAATAGAATTTGAAGTTCAAATCATCGACGAAATATCCAGCGTTGAAATTTATGATGTGAAAGATGAGCCAGAACATGTTTATTCAAAAGAACAAGATTCACTTCAAACAAGTTACAAAGACTTACATTTTATTTCAAACAGAAAAGATTTTGCTAGAAAAATACTTAAAAATGTTATAAAAAGTGGCGACAACTCAAAAATAAGAATTGAAAGAATGGTTCTCTCTAATTCAATTGTGCAATGTTCCGAGTTCGACATTTCAAAGTCGTATTTTGAAAATGACAATATCATTTTTGATTTCGAACTTCAAAGTTTAAATAGTGGTACAACTACGATTGTTTTTAAGGTATATTATTATGGCTACGAAGAGTATGCAATTTATAGGACATTTTCATTAATTGTTGATGAGGCTCCTAACCAAATTCTATTAAATGACTCTGAATCTCCAGAAATTCAAACCTTGTTTGATGGAGCTTATTCTACTATTAAATCAGTGCAAAATTTGTCAATTCTTCCTTATAACTCAATTTTTGACAAGATTGAAGTTACGGCAGTTTTAGAAGATGGACTTGCTGGAAATGTGACTGATTATATTAATTTTACAATAGGAGGTTTGTCGATTTTTGAAAATGGTAATTCAACTGAAATTACAAATACCAATCTTCCTATTATTGCAAGAGGAATAAATCAAACTGACGGGAAAAAAATAACATTAAAATTCAAATTGATTTGGGGAGAAGCGCAAGGCATTGACAACAATGAAGATATTTCTATTAGCATTTCATATGTTGTAAAAACTGGTGCAAATTCTTTGGCAATTTTAGATAAATACAACTCAAATGATGGATTATTTATAAGTTTAGAAGAAGGAACTAAACAATTTAAGGGTTTCTATGTTAATGATGTGAATGCTTTTATAGAAGACTCATCAATCTATTGTATTTCTTCCAATGGAATCAATACAATAGATATTAAAATTAATCCAATTCAAACCGAAATAATTGATTCAAAAAAACATTTGATTTTAGATTTAATGCCACAAAAAGCTGGTGAAAGTACATGGAGAATTGTACTTCCAAATGGTGTTTTTAGAGATTTTAAAATAACTGTTATAGAAAAATTACAGTCATTAAATCTAGATGTAGATGAAGAAAATTCAACATATATTTCGGATAAAACATATTATAATGGCAATTTAACAGCTTTAGATACAAGATTAGTATTAGAAAACGACAATTACACATCTAATTTGCAACTTGTTTTAAAAACAGAACCAAAAGATTATAATATTTTAAATACACAACTATACAATTTAGATATTCAAGCAGTGGACAATGAAAATGTAAGGCTTGATAATTTAATGCTTAATCTTAGATGTGACAAAGCTGGATTTGATGGAAAGGTGTTGGACTACTCAATTGTTGTAAAAGTTGTAGACGATTTTCAATTAATCACACCTCAGCAAGGTGATGAACAATTTGATAAAAACCACTTTACAGGTTCACTTGATGTAAGAGCTTATATACCATTTGAAGGAGTGGAATTTGAAAAAAGCAGTATTTCACTTTATAACTATGGTGACCTAGGCTATTATTATAAAAATTTGTCAAAAGAATCTAATTTACTTGGTTCTATTAATAGTAATATAGATTTGTTGACAGATACCAATGTTTATATTTCATTATCAGCTTCTGAACCGCATACTTACATTGCAGGTGAAAAAATATTATATGTTACAAATTTAGGCTCTTATAACTTAATTACTGGAGAGTTTGAATTAGATTATTCTGGAAAGGATTTGCCTGAAGAATTCTATATTTATGCAAGTGTTAAATATTTTAATGAAATTTATGTAGCTTCGTTTAAAGTTATTCCGCAAAAATATGTACAAGTTAGCGAAGTTAGAACTTCTAATTATATCCCTCAAATTTATTTATCTCCTACACATCAATTTGTTGACTTATATACCTATATTCTACCTCAAGATGCTATTCATAAAGACTTAATATTTTTATTTGAGCCAAGCTCTAATTCTTTTGGGAATATTGTTTCGTTGCAATCAATAAATAATAATGGTGTTAGACTTACATATGCAAATAATGGTGGTGGAACTGGTAATTTAATTATTATTCCAAAGAGTAGTATTTCAAATACTATTGAAAATCCAAATAATTCTTTAAAAATTCCTGTAATAGTTGGAGATGGGAACCAAAATTCGCCTTTTATGATTTCAACAGCTGATGAACTGATAAACATAGCTGAGTCTGGTCTTGACAAACATTATATGATTACCTCTAAAATTGATTTAAGTGCAATTGATTTTTCACCTTTAGGTGAATTTAGTGGTTCAATTAATGGTGTTGGACAAGGCTCAATTGTAGGATTGAATATTAAAAGCACAAAAGAAATTGATGGAATTTTATATGGTGGACTATTTACTAAAAACACTGGTGTAATTTCCAATCTACAAATAAGTGGAAAAATTGAGTTAGAACTTAATAAAAATGCAAAAGTTGGACTTATAGCTGGCGAAAATTTTGGCACTTTACAAAATGTTCATGTCAATTTAGAAAATAGTATGATTAAAGTTCTCACAACTGAAATGATTTCTGTTGGTGGAGTTGTGGGAGAAAATAATGGTAAGATTGCTACCAATATTGGTGGAAATTATGAATTTTTGGAAAAAATTTATTCCTACAATAATTTTAATTTAATAACCTTAAAAGATTCGGTTTTCCAAACTTTTTATGCAATGCAAGGCAAACAAAATCAAAGCTATTTTGGAGGGGTAGTTGGAATCAATAATGGTAGTATTGAAAGGATTGAAAATGCAAGGATAAAGCTTTATAATGATGAAAATTATTATGTAATTTCCAATCTTAGCATTAATGGTGAAAAAAATGTTCCAAATTCAGCCGAAAATACCAATTTTGCTGTTGGTGCTATTGCTGGTAAAAATACCACTAATGGAAGAATTTTTGCTAGCGCAATAAACTTTGATGAAAATAATTACTCAAATTATTTAAAAGCCTTTGGTAAAATTGAGTTGGCTAATCAAGCTTACAATTACTTGGGTGGAGTTTTGGGAATAAATAGTGGTTTTGCCGATAGAATTGTAAGCAGAGTAAAAGTCAGAAGTTTGGGTGAAATTACCGATTTTGCAAAGGAAGCATATTTAGCAGGTTTGGTTGCTTTCAGTGAAAAATCTGCAATTTTTACAAATAGTGTTTTGCAAAATATTGAAGATGCTTCATCTTTGGGAGTTGATTTAAGTTTGATTTATTCCAAAAATTTTGGTTTGAATGTTAATGGTACAGGCACAGATGATGACCCTTATGTTTACACTAAAAATGCCAAGGTGCAAATCTTTGGTGCAACAGAAAATGATGGAGAGATTTCCAATGATAGCTTGAAAGCTCAAACCTTTATTTCGAGAACTTTTGTTGAGCCTAATCAAATTGCAAATTATGATAATTATTTTGGTGATATATTGTTAGGAGGCTCAAATGGATTTTATCAAAATCAATTTGAAATAAAAGATTCACAAGTGTTAATAAGTCAAATTGAAATTGATGGCAAAACTCCTTATGCTTTAAATTGTAATAATTCGACAACTATCATGGCCTATACATATTTTTATGAGGCAAAAAACAGTGTTGAACAAGACAAACTGAATTCTTTTAATCTTCAAGAATTACCTTTTGAAGTTGATGGTGAAGTTAGTTTAATTTCTTTTGATAATAATATTATAAGTATTACAAATGACGGAAAATTATTTGTAAATGGACGAGGGATTGCAAGAATAAAGGTAATATCTAATTTGAATCAAAAATATAGCGTTGATGTTCTTGTCTATGTGGTTGGAGCTGTCGATGGTTATAATTTGTATTTAAATTCATTAACAACACAAGAAAACCTTATTACAATTGGAAAAACAATAACAATATATGAAGGACAAAATATTCCAATTAAAATTGAAACTTTTGCCAATGATATTGTAATTAATGGATATACAATTGAAATTATTTCAGGTGATGAAATTGTTTTATTTGAAGATGAGATAACTTCTGAAAAGCATGTGAATTTTAACAAAGTTGGAAAACTTTATTTGTTAGAAGCAGTGGGAGATGCGGGCATGCAAAGTCTCTCAATCAACGCAAAATATTCAATTTATTATGGTAATAATTACTATGTTTCAGATAATTTA
The DNA here is from genome assembly GCA_944381825.1 of uncultured Clostridia bacterium. Classification (GTDB taxonomy): domain Bacteria; phylum Bacillota; class Clostridia; order Christensenellales; family UBA1242; genus CAJKWP01. The sequence goes on along the minus strand of CALWMK010000001.1, from coordinate 14,607 downwards.
TATAATAATAATCTGCTTTTTAATGTTGAACATAAAAAGGGTGCTGAAAAAATTTCAAGTGAAACTGAAATGTATAATAATATTGAGCCAAATGATAGATTTTTATTAAATTTAGAAGTTATTACAGATGATTTTAATGAAAAGCTTGAGATTTCAAGTGTAAAAGTTAATGAAAATTACAAAAAAGACAATTATTTTGATGTAAAGGAAAAAAATAGGGTTTACGAGATTTCTGTTGCAAGCAATTTTAAAGATAATGGAAAATTTATTTTAACTTTAAAATATGAAGATAATTCAAAAGATTTGTATTTATATATTTTAAACGGACTGTTGTTTGTAAGCGAACATAATATTTCAGATATCTCTTCAATTAATTATTATGAATCACAAAATCTTGATGTTTCAATGCTTTTGCAACAAGCAATTGGTCAAGAAATTGAGTTTGCTTTAAAAAATGATGAAGGAGATGAAATAACTTTAAATAAAATATTAAAATTAAATAAAATTAATTATTTTTTTGAATCCAAATTCAATGAAGGCTTCAATGAAAATTATCAAGGTCAATATTTTATTAATTTTAAAGCAAAAAACGAATGTGAATATGGACTAGAAGTAAATGTGATAAATCAAACACTAAAAACTATTTTAGTAAATTCATTTCCTTTATTTGACAATAATGGTAACCTTCAAATTGGAAGTGGAGGCTCAACAACTAACTATTTATCTCCTAATGAACCTAATTATTTAAAAATTGAATTTTTCCCTTTGAATTCTGAGTTTGATTATGCAGAAATAAAATGGAATAGTTCTAATAGTCAATTAAATGCTATTGTTTCGTGGATAGACGAAATGGGGAATGTAAAAGCAGGAGCAACAATGCTTTCTAATGGCATAAGACTTTCAAAAAACCAAATTTTAGAACAAAATAATGAAATTTTAATAAAATATGATGCTAGTAGAACAAATTGCTTTAATGGCGATGTGATTGAATTTGTTGTTGAGGCATTTGACAAAAACGATGTTGTTTTTAAACAAATTAGAAATATAACAATTAAATATTCTATAGAAGTTTCTTTTGAGATTTTAAACAAACAGATTTTTGAAGATGGACAGGATAAAAAAGTTTATTTGGTAAAAGGTCAAACTTATGATTTTTCAATTTCTTCCGATGGATATTTAGAAAATGAAATAGTAATGACAAGTTCTAGAGATATTGTTGAAGTTGACTTATCGGCTAAAAAATTGCATGTTGTAGAGTCGGGAATTGTTTACCCAACCAATCTTGAAGGAGTTGCCGGTGAACTCGTAATTTATGGAAGAAAGAGGGTTGACAATCAAATTGTTTCGAGCATTCCATTTAAAATTAATTTTGTTGTAGTAGACATTGCGCTTTTATCGACTGGATATTTGACAAATAATGTTTATGAATCTAAAACTAGTGTCGCACTTGGAAATACTTATATTTTAGAAACCAAACTACAAAATGGAATCAATGCGGAATATGTTTCCTCATTACAAGATGCAATGGCAACTAAGCAAGAATTTGAAAATTCAATTAATAAAAATGCTATTTGGCAATATCAAATTGGAAATTTAAATGATGATGGAACATATAGTTATTCAGAAAATATGTGGACCACAATTACTGATTTGGGAGTTACAGCACAAGCTTCCGCTGGATATTTCATTGTAAGTGGGGAACAAAATACTGGTTATGTGTTTACACCTCTTCAAATTCATTCATCTGACAATCCAGCATACAAATTTAGAGTTAAATATGGATTTAAATATTTAAATGGCAAACCACAGTTTAAAGATTTTGAGCAAAATACTGACAACTATTTTAACAGAGTGGAAGAATGGTCGTTTAATATTTATCAATTCAGTTCATTGGATGCACCAACACCTGTAAATAATTTTGATGATTTTATGGCAATGGAAGATGGGGGTTATTATATATTACTTAATGATTTGACATTGCCTTCCGATTATAAACCTATTACTGCTGAAATAGCAGGCTTTGATGGAAATGGAAAACAAATTACGATTTCTTCTAATTTGTCTTTTGAAAATTTAGATAAAATTGGTATTTTTAGCAGAATTGTAGAAAATGCTATTATAAGAAATTTAAAAATTAAAATTGAAAATAGTTTGCGTTTTAGCATTGCTCAAAGTGGAGGGGCTAATTATGTTGGAATTTTAGCTGGAGAAAATGAGGGCATTGTTACGAATTGTAGTGTTGAATCCTTAAATGCAAATGTTAGAGTTGTTTTTTCGGAAACTGGCACAACAAATTACGTTGCTGGGTTAATAGGTATAAACAAGGGATATATTACCAATTCAAGGGTAAAAATAAATTTGACGGCAGCTTCAAATTTGGCTGGTTTTGTTGGCTATAATGAAGGTAATATTGCTAGTTGTTATGTAAACGAATCTTTAATTGTTAACATGACAAATGAAGGCACAAACAAAACGGCAGGTTTTGTTGTGTATAATGCTACAGATGAAAATGGTAAAGGTAAAATTATAAATTGTTATATAAGTGGCATTCATTCTGGGTTTATAACAACTATCTATGCCAATGACACAGCTAGTGTTGTTCGTTCATCAACTGAAGTTGCAGGTTTTGTTTATGAAAATAATGGTAATGTGCAAAACTCTTATAGCGATATACCAATTTTAAGTTCATCTAAAAATGCAGGCTTTGTATTTACAAACAATGGAAAAATTTTCAATACCTTTTCCACCTGTCTGCTAAAATCTAATTCTCAAGAGAGTTACGGATTTGTTTATGATAATTCCTCTGGACAAATTTCAACATCTTATTATTTGGCAGATGCAGAGCTTAATTTATCAATAAATACAAGTAATAAATTTATTTCAGGCTTGAAAGAATTTAAAATTTCGGATTTCTCTAATGAAGATAATTTTTCTACATTTGCCTTTTCACAAAATGGTGAAATAACTAAGGGTATCTGGTTTTTCCCACAAAATGCATATCAAGGACAATTTAACAATGAAAACAAAACATTTTATATTGGAAGGCCCGAGCTTATATCTCCAAATATAATTGTAGAGTCTTCGCAAATTTTAGATATGGAAAATACTTTCATTGATGAAGAAACCGGAGAGGTTACCTATGCATACAAAAATGCTGGCAATTATTCTCAGGGTAGTGTGTTTAATCCTTATATAATAATTTCTGCATATGAATTTGAAAACAGAATTATAAAATCGAATGTAGGCAATATAAACTCAAATTACTATAGATTGGTGACAAATATCAATTATGATAACGAAGGACTATATTCTTCAAATCTATTTAACACAACTTTTATTGGTGATATCGAAGGTAATGGTATGAAAATCGAAGGATATGTCATTGATGAGTTGTCATCTCTTTCTTCTGCTGGACTTTTTTCAAGGATTGGAAATGGTTCAAGTGAAGTTGGAAGTGTTAAAAATGTTATATTAGCACCAAAATATATTAATTTACCAAATTCTAATTGTGTTGGAGCTTTGGCGGGCACACTTGATTCTGGCTATCTATTTAATGTTGAAGTTGAAGGTGCTACTTCTGACGGGAAAGCTATAGTTGTGCTTGGTAAAAATATTGTTGGTGGTGTTATTGGCCGCGCAATTGGCGATTATAAAATTTATAATATTAAATCATCTATTTCTGCTAATGCGACTTATAGATGTGAGGCTGTTTTGCAAGAGAAAAATGATGAAAAAGCCACAATATCCAGCTATTTCTTTAACAAAACTCATTCTGTTTCAAGTTTATCTATGCTTTCATATTCTGGTACAATAGCTGGCATTCTTGCTGGTGAAGGAAGGGTTAGTTTTGTAGACATAGATGGAAAAGTTGCTTCAATTTCAGAGTTTGCTGGATTATTGTTTGGTGGAATTGGAAATGGTGTGGTTGTTCAAAACATTGATTTGATGTTAATAGAAGGTCAATTTATTCAGCCCGCTGTATATGGTGGAATTGTTGCAGGAGAATGTTTTGGGACTTTAAAAGATATAATCATCACTTCTAATTATGAAATTTCTGGACTAATAAAAACCATTCCTTTTGTTCCATATGCTGTTGGTGGTGCAGTGGGACTATTAGGCACAAATTATAACCTTGAAACAATTGTACGAGAAGATGGCGTCGGAAAACTTGAAAATGTAAATGTTAACACTCCTATTCAATCTTCTTCAATTAATATTGTTGGTGGTTTGATTGGTGAAATGATTGGCGGAGAAATTGAACATTGTTGTTTTACTTCCAACTTAAGTGGGAGTGAAATAGCAGGGGGACTAATAGGTCAATTAAGTTTTTCTCCAAGTGCAAATTTGTCATTTAATAATCAAAATTTATTGAATGCATGGATTTCTGACAGAGAATACACAATTTTAAATAATTCATATGTTGAAAATGGACAAGTAAGTGTTAGAAATGACGATGTCAACAGTTCGATAGTTGGAGGTTTGATTGGTAAATTTGAATTGAGTGGCAATAACAGCTCAACTTTCAAAATATCAAATGCTTTTATTGATTCTCTTTTAAATGTTTCAAGTGATATTTATGGTGGTAATTTTAATTCATATTTAGGAGGACTTATTGGATTTATTGAGGTAGATTCTTATGTGAGTCAGGCAAACAACCACAGTAAATTTATTCTAGAAAATTGCTATAGCTTATCTAAATTTAAAATGAGTATGCGTGACTTAAAGGGTTACAGTGAAGAATATATTCTAAACTTTGGATATATTTTTGGAAGTGAATTTAATTTGGAAAGCAGCTCAAAGAATGTAGGATATTTATCTAGAAGTGATAAGTTTGGTCAGGTTTCACAAATTGAAGGAGAAGATAATAATTTTGCTCTTAGATATTATATTGATGGAACATATGAAGACATAAACAAAAATGAAAATAACAATGGTAAAGCATATTTCAATAACATTAAAACTCAAATAAAAAATGAAAATAGTTTAATTGAAATAGAAGATATGAACTTAAATGATTTGCTTTTAGAAATTAATAAAATAAAATTCAATGTTTAATTTAAAGTGTTCAATGGGGTTTTGTATTTAATGCAAAACCTCTTGCACGAATAAAAGTATAATGATTTTAATTATAACTTTTTTACTAATTAGTTGACTTTATTTTGTTAGTATGTTATTTTTAAAAAAATGAAAATTTATTTTTAAAAAAATGTTTAATCTATTGACATATAGGTAACAAGATGCTAAAATTATTTGGTTATAATCAAAAAAGTGGTAATATCAAAATTTTTTAATTAGGCAAAAAGTGAGAGGGGTAATTTTGTTTTGCTCTATCATTTTTTGCTTTTTAGCACTTTTTATGTCAATTTTAAGGAGAACGAAAGATGCAAGAAGTTTCATGCTTAAAGAAAATTAAATCTGGCAAAAACACAAGATATTCATTTTCTAAACTTGATGACATTCTTCCAATACCTGATTTATTGGAAATTCAAAAGAATGCGTATAAAGAATTCTTGGATGAGGGAATAAAAAGAGTTCTCGATGAATTTTCTCCTATTAGTGATTATAGTGGAAAAGCAAAACTATATATCACTGGTATAGATTTATCAACCCTTCCAAAATATTCTATTAAAGAATGTAAAAGAAGGGGAGCTTCTTATACTATTCCTTTAAAGGTAAAAGCGCGTTTTGTTGTTGAGGAAACCGGCGAAGCTGTTGAACAAGAAGTTTTCTTGGGTGACATTCCTTTCATGACAAATGAAGGCTCTTTTGTGTTTAATGGAATTGAAAGAGTTGTTGTTAGTCAAGTTGTGCGTTCTCCTAGCGCATATTTTACAAGAGAAAAAGAAAACAATGCCACACTTCGTGCTCAACTTATTCCAACAAGAGGAATGTGGATAGAAATTGAACAGGGTGCAAATGAAATTTTGAAAGTTGTCTTGGACAGGGGTAGTAAAATTACTCTTGGTCTTTTCTTGAAATGTTTTGGTTTTACTCGTGAAGAAATTTTAAAACTTTTTGGTGACAATGAATATGTGAAAAATGTGCTTGATAAAGAACCTCAAAACACACAAGAGGAAGCTCTTTTAGAATTTGCTAGAAAAACAAGACCTACTGATGTTCCTTCAGCTGAATCAACAAGAAATTATTTAAACCTATTTTTCTTCTCAGATCAATATTACAATCTGAGTCGCGTTGGAAGATATAAACTCAACAAAAAACTTTCACTTGCCAATAGAATTGCTGGGCAAAAAAGTTTTGAAAATATAGTAGTTGAAGGTGAAGTTGTTGTCAAAGCTGGTGAAGTTATTTCCAAGGAAATTGCAAAACAAATTCAAAATTCAGGAATTAACGAAGTTTGGGTTAGTGTTCAAGGGAAAAAACATTTAGTTCGTGGCAATAATCGTGTCAAACTTTCCGCTGTATTTTCTTGTGATGAGGCAGAACTAGGTGTGTTGGAAGATGTTTATTATCCAACTTTAGTTCAAATTTTAAAAGAAAATAAAACTAAAGAAAAAAGAATGCAGGCCATAAAAGAAAATGCAAAGCAACTCATGATTACAACACTTACCATGGATGATATCCTTGCAACAATTAGCTACTATTTAGATATTCTTGCAGGCTTTGGTGAAATAGATAATATTGACCATTTGTCCAATAGAAGAATTGCATCTGTTGGTGAACTTTTGGCAAGCGCTTTCCGTTCTGGTGTTAATAAACTTGCTTCTAATATAAAAGAAACTTTGCAAGGAAAAGAATTTAGTGAGGTAACTCCTTCTCAAATTATAAATCCTAGACCTATAAATAAAGCTTTAAAAGATTTTATTGCATCATCGCAACTTTCTCAGCTTATGGATCAAATCAATCCTCTTTCAGGTTTAACTCAAAAAAGAAAAATTTCTGCTGTTGGACCTGGGGGTGTTAAAAAAGAAAGAGCAAGTGCAGAAGTTCGTGATATTCACTACACACATTATGGTAGAATTTGCGCCATTGAAACACCTGAAGGACAAAGCATTGGTCTTATTAGTACACTTGCTAACTATTCGAAAATTAATGAATATGGTTTTTTAGAAACTCCTTATAGACCGGTTGACAAAACAACGGGGAAGGTTTTAAAAACTTATCAATATTATATGGCTGACATTGAAGATGAGGCATATATTGCTCAAGCTGTTGAACCTCTTGACGAAGAGGGTAGATTTGTAAATAAAAGAGTTATATGCAGATATAAAAACTCAATTGTTGAAGTCCCTGCCTCTTACATTGACTACATGGATGTTTCTCCTCGTCAATTCATTTCTGCTGCAACATCACTTATTCCTTTTGTTGGAAATAATGATTCTGCTCGTGCACTTATGGGTGCAAACATGCAAAGGCAGGCTGTTCCAGTTTTGCGTCCAGAAGCGCCTATTGTTGGAACTGGAATGGAATCAATTATTGCTCATGATTGTGGAGCAATGATTCTTGCAAAAAATGATGGGGAAGTAAGTTATGTCAGCGCAACTGAGGTGAGAGTAAAAACAAATACAGGTGAAGATGTTTATTATACAACCAAATTTGCAAAAACAAATGCTGATACTTGTATAAATCAAAAGCCTTGTGTTGTTAAGGGTGAAAAAGTTAAAAAAGGTGATGTCTTAGTTGATGGTTTCTCAACCCAAAATGGTGAACTTGCCCTTGGTAAAAATGTCTTAATAGGATATATGAACTGGGAAGGGTATAACTTTGAGGATGCTATTTTAATTAGTGAGAGAATTGTAAAAGAAGATATTTACACCTCAATTACTCTTCGTGTTGAAGAGATAAAATGCAGAACTACTAAACTTGGTGATGAAGAAATAACTAGAGATATTCCAAACCTTGGTGAAGATGCTCTTAAAAATTTGGACGAAAACGGGATTGTCAGAATTGGAGCAGAGGTTAGACCAGGAGATATTCTAGTTGGAAAAGTCACACCAAAAGGTGAAACTGAACTCACTCCTGAAGAACGTTTGCTTAGAGCTATTTTTGGGGAAAAAGCTAGAGAGGTTAGAGATACCTCACTTCGTGTGCAACATGGTAGAGGTGGAGTAGTTGTTGATGTTCAAGTGTTTAGCAGAAAGAACAAAGATGAACTTGATCCTGGTGTTAACATGATGGTTAAGGTTTATGTTGCTCAAAGAAGAAAACTGAGTGTCGGTGATAAAATGGCAGGTCGTCATGGAAACAAGGGTGTTGTTTCAAGAATATTGCCAGAAGCTGATATGCCTTTTATGGCAAATGGTAGACCACTTGACATTGTGTTAAATCCACTTGGAATTCCATCTCGTATGAATGTTGGTCAGGTTTTGGAAGTGCATTTAGGTTTGGTTGCTGGAAGTTTAGGATGGAAGGTTGCAACCCCAGTTTTTGATGGAGCTGATGCTCAGTCAATCAAAAAGCTGCTTGTAGAAAATAATTTCCCAGAAGATGGAAAAATTCAACTTTATGACGGCAGAACAGGTGAACCATTCCACAATCCAGCTACAGTTGGATATAAATATATGTTAAAACTTGACCACATGGTTGATTCTAAAATGCATGCTAGAAGCATTGGTCCTTACTCTCTTGTTACCCAACAACCTCTTGGCGGTAAAGCTATGTTTGGTGGACAGAGATTTGGTGAAATGGAAGTTTGGGCTTTGGAAGCTTATGGTGCTTCTAGTGTTTTACAAGAAATTTTAACAGTTAAATCTGACGATGTTGTTGGAAGAATGAAAACTTTTGAAGCAATTGTTAAAGGTCAACCAATTGCAGAGCCTGGCATTCCAGAATCATTTAAAGTGTTGGTAAAGGAATTGCAGTCTTTGGGTCTAGACATTAAAATTTTAACCGAAAATAAACAAGAAGTTTCAATTCAAGAGCTTTCTTTGGATGAACATGATGTTTCACTCTCTAGAGAGGTTGAAGAAGAACTTAAAGATATTTCTTTGGATTTTGATTTGCCAACTGAAAATAAATCAGAAGGTTTAGAAAACAAACAGGTTGACTTGCAAGACGAACTTCCTGCTTTTGATACAAGCGGAATGTTTGATGAATTTGAAGATTTTGATGAATAAGAAATAGGAGAAGCAAATGTTTGAGTTAAACAATTTCGATTCTATAAAAATTGGAATCGCATCGCCAGAAAAAATTAGAGAATGGTCTTATGGTGAGGTGACAAAACCTGAAACAATCAATTATCGTACACAAAAACCAGAAAAAGATGGTTTGTTTTGTGAACGAATTTTTGGACCAAGAAAAGACTGGGAATGCCACTGTGGAAAATATAAAAGAATCCGTTATAAAGGTGTTGTTTGTGATAAATGTGGCGTTGAAGTTACCAGAAGCAAGGTTAGAAGAGAAAGAATGGGGCACATTGAACTTGCCGCTCCAGTTTCTCATATATGGTTTTTTAGAAGCATACCTTCTAGAATTGGAACACTATTAGATTTAACCCCAAAAAATTTAGAGCAAGTTATTTATTATGTAAATTATATAGTTCTTGATCCTAAAAACACTGAGTTTACCTATAAACAAATTATCACAGACAAAGAATATAGAGAAGCTATAGAAAAATATGGTGTTAATTCATTTGTTGCTGGAATGGGCGGTGAAGCTATTAAAAAGCTTTTGTCAGAAGTTGATTTGGCTAAAGAAAGTAATGAACTTAAAAAAATTCTTTTGACTGCTAAAGGACAAAAAAGAATCAAAGCCATCAAAAAACTGGAAATTGTTGAAGCTTTTCTTTTGAGTAAAAACAAGCCGGAATGGATGATTTTAGATGTTATCCCTGTTCTTCCTCCAGAACTTAGACCTATGGTTCAACTTGATGGCGGTCGTTTTGCCACAAGTGATTTAAATGATTTATATAGAAGAGTTATAAATAGAAACAATCGTCTTAAAAAGTTGATTGAACTTGGCGCTCCAGATGTTATTGTTAGAAATGAAAAAAGGATGCTTCAAGAAGCTGTTGATGCGCTTATTGATAATGGAAAGAGGGGAAAAGCAATTCAAGGCTCAAAATCTAGAGATTTGAAGTCTTTAACTGCAATGCTTGTTGGAAAACAAGGTCGATTTAGACAAAACCTTCTTGGAAAAAGAGTTGACTATTCTGGTCGTTCTGTTATTGTTGTTGGACCAGAACTTAAAATGTATCAATGCGGAGTTCCAAAAGAAATGGCGCTTGAACTCTTTAAACCTTTTATCATTAAAAGATTGGTTGAGTTAAATCAATCCCACAATATAAAAAGCGCAAAAAGGCTTATTGAAAGAGAAAAACCTATCGTTTGGGATGTTCTTGCTGAGGTTATTAAAGACCATCCGGTGCTTTTAAACCGTGCCCCTTCGCTTCATAGACTTTCGATTCAAGCATTTGAACCTGTTTTGGTTGAAGGAAAAGCAATAAAATTGCATCCTTCTGTATGTTCAGGTTTTAATGCCGACTTCGATGGTGACCAAATGCCAATTCACATTCCTCTTTCTATAGATGCAAGGGCAGAAGCTAGAACCTTGATGCTTGCAAGCAACAACATTTTAAAACTTTCAGACGGTGAACCTATCGTCAATGCTTCTCAAGATATTGTTATTGGTTGTTATTATTTGACTTCAATTAAAAAAGGAGCAAAAGGTGAAGGAACAATTTTTGCAAATGAAGATGAAGCAATGATTGCTTATCAAACAGGTGAGGTAGACATTCAAGCTGAAATAGTTGTAAGGCGTCAAAAAGAGGTTGATGGTGTTCTTTATACTGATAGAATTAAAACTAGTGTTGGTAGATTAATATTTAATACTGCTATTCCTCAAGATTTAGGACTTATAGACAGAACAAAGCCTGAAAATTATTGTAAATTGGAGATAAATCATCCAGTTATCAAAAAAGACCTTAAAAATATAACCAGCAAATCTTTTGATAATTTGGGAACGACCCGATGTGCAATTGTTGTAGACAATTTAAAATCATTAGGCTATAAATATTCTACTATTGGTTCTTTAACAATTAACGTTTTTGATATGGAAGAGCCTCCTAAAAAACAAGAAATTTTACAAGAAGCTGAAAAAGCTGTTTTGGAAAATGAAAAAATGATGCAAAGAGGACTTATTACTCTTGACGAAAAACTCACCGCTAATATTCAAATTTGGAATAATGCAACTCAACAAGTACAAAATGCAGTTTTGGAATATCTTGATGACACAAATCCTATTAAAATGATGGTTTCATCTGGTGCAAGAGGAAATAATGTCCAACTTAATGGTATTTCTGGAATGCGTGGAATTATGTCAAACGCATCTGGTCAGAAAGTTGATATTCCAGTTAAGTCAAATTTCTCAAAAGGTTTGAATCCGCTTGAATACTTCATTTCATCTCGTGGTGGAAGAAAAGGTCTTGCTGATACAGCTTTAAAAACAGCAGACTCTGGTTATTTGACAAGAAGACTTGTTGATATTTCACATGAAGTAGTTGTCACTGAAGAAGATTGCTTTGAAACAAGAGGTGAAAAAGTTAAAGGAATTGTTGTTTCTGAACTTGTTGTTGACAATGTTTTAATTGAAAAATTAGAAGAAAGAATAAGTGGAAGATATGCTGTTGAGGACATCGTTGACCCAACAACAAAAGAAGTTATTGTTCAAGCTAATACAATGATTCTTCCAAATCAAGCAAAACAAATTGCAGATGCTGGAATAAAGAATGTTCAAATAAGGTCTTTGCTTTCTTGTAGGTCAAGACATGGTGTTTGTGCAAAATGTTATGGAAGAAATATGTCGGGTAAAGATGTTGTGCCTATTGGTGAAGCTGTTGGAATTATTGCTGCTCAAAGTATTGGTGAGCCTGGAACCCAGCTTACAATGAGAACCTTCCATACTGGTGGTGCGGCTGTTGCTTCCGATATCACAAAAGGTTTGCCTCGTATTGAAGAAATTTTTGAAGCAAGAAAACCAAAAGGTGAAGCTAGACTCTCTGAAATAGCCGGAAAAGTTAAAATAAAAGAAGAAGCCAAAGAATTTATTGTAACAGTTGTAAATAATGAAAACGAAGCTGAATATGTTATAAAAAAACCAGCATTTTTAAAAGTTAAAAATGGTGATGTTGTTGAACCTGGTTCACAACTTACAGAAGGTTCAATAAATCCATCAGATTTATTGATAACAAGAGGTTTGAAAGGACTTCAAGATTATCTCTTAAGAGAAGTTATTTCTGTCTATAGAGCACAAGATGTTAAAATTAATGACAAGCATATTGAAGTTATAATTCGTCAAATGCTAAAAAAGGTAAAAATTGAAAGCTCGGGTGATACAAAACTTCTTCCTGGTGAAATTTGTGATGTTTTTGCTTATGAAGATGAGAATGAAAGAATTTTATCAGAGGGTGGAATGCCAGCCATTGCAAAAAGAGTCCTTTTAGGAATTACAAAAGCTTCTCTTACTACTGATTCTTTCCTGTCTGCTGCTTCTTTCCAAGAAACTTCAAGAGTTTTAACAGATGCTGCAATTAAGGGCAAAACAGATAATTTATTAGGACTTAAAGAAAATGTTATTATTGGAAAACTAATTCCAGCTGGAACAGGACTCAAGAGATACAGAAATGTTATGCCTGTTGAAATTGATACACAATTAAATGAAAATGAAGTAATTTAAATTTTTGTGTAATAGATTAAAAAAATTTGTAAGAATTTTGGCTCCATTCTTGCAAATAAAAAAATTATGGAGCCAAAATGCTGATATGGCTCAGTCGGTAGAGCGTCGCCTTGGTAAGGCGGAGGTCACGGGTTCGATTCCCGTTATCAGCTCCATTCACAAACCCTTGAAAACCTTGTAAAATAGGCACTTTTAAGGGTTTTCTTTATTGCTTAAATTTTACAAAATTTTTTATCAAAAAAACATTTGCTGTCAATTTTAGGACTAATTGCTGTCAAAATAGGGAGAAAAAAATAGACCGATAGTCAGATTGTTGACTATCGGTCTAAATCTTTTATAAACTGCCTAAAACTAACATATTTGCTGTCAATTGCTGTCATTCTTTTTATCTACTAAATTGTATATTTTTTTCATTTTACTCTTTTTTATCCGTTTAATTTGTATTAATAGCAAGTATCAAATAATACTACATATACTTAGGATTTTCAACTTTATCCCAAATATCTTTTACAAGTTCGTCACCTATTTTTGCATTTTGAATGAAAGCTTCTTTGTCTAAAAAGAAATATACATTTTCTGGACTCCAACCAAATTCGATTTTTTTATTCATGTTGCTTCTTAGATACAAGCAACAATTTAACCCCTTATACCAAAACTCCATTTCACTATAAAAATATAGTCCGTCAAGAAAATCATTTAAATCTGGTCTAAATGGCTTTCCTTCTTGATATAATATTTTTGCCTTATTTAAAGATATCAAATTAGGGAAAATTACTTCGTTTTCGTTTATTTCTCCGAGTCTATTGTTATACCAACCGCATTATTGACACTCTCCATTTCCGGTTTTGCTGGCAAGTAAAGTTTTGCCACAAACATCACATTTTTTTTCAAAAATTTTATCATATTGATTATTTTTCATTATTTCTCCTTTTTAACAATAATTCATGTTTATTTTTTCACCATTTGAACCTACATATTCAAGTCTAGGAGGGTGTTCGCTATTTTTCTCCCAATCCCAATAATGGTCGTGGGGAAAAGTGTGGGTATTGTTTGAATCGTTGTGTTTCCAATCTCTATCCCAAATAGCTTTACCTTCTGCATCATACCATCTTTGTTGTAATAGTTCCCCAGTCACTTCATCATAATAATCAGTTCTAGAATTTGGAGCACATCCTTCAATATCTTTTATATTTTTTCCAAATGGACCATAAACTTTATTCACTCCACCACTTGGTTTACACATTCCCATTATAACACCTCCTGTGGCAAAAGTCCAAATGCTTTAGACTTCGTTTGTCCGTTATCACCTAATAATATAAAATAAATTTCTTTTCCCTCTAAATTTTCAACCTTTAGAGTTGTAACAAATTCTCCAATGACATTGTATTTTGTTTTTATTTTAATACCATCTAAAACCCAAATTATTTTGTTTGCGAACAACGAAGATACCGTAATTATACCTTGATAATTATCCACATCTAAATAATCTTTGTTATATCTATCTGCAAGTCTTTTAGCTTCTGCAGAAATCAACATCTCTGCTTGTAAATCTTCTTGTTTTAACATTAAAATTAGTACTCCTTCATAATCAAAATCTCCTTTCTATAAATTCTAAAATTTACTTGCATCGAGCAATGTAAAAGTGGCTTAATTTAGCCAAAATGGAAGTGGGGTTCCCACTTGCCGGAACTCGGAGAGTGTATGCAAATTTGCAAACATGGGGTTTTAAAAAGTGTATACGCGAAAAACCCTTTATTTTAGAGCATTTATAGCACTAAAACATGGTCAAAGGCATACAATCCTTATCCTGCTTACTATAAAACAATCCAATATTATTGACTTTTATGGGCTTTTCACAGCAACCAAGACTTTCTTAAATAAATTTTACATTCTCTTACACCTCCTTTTTTATTATTACATATCCACATGTTCAGCGTCTGAACACTGAGAAATATTTTATACATTGTAGCATTAGTG